>JALEOL010000002.1 GCA_022766785.1 Oscillospiraceae bacterium | reverse complement strand
TTGAGAAGAACAAGGATAAGCTGTGCGCTGTGCTGCTGGACATAATGATGCCGGTGATGGACGGCTTCGGTGTGCTGGAATATCTTGTGGAGAACAAGTTTATCGACGATATCCCGGTGTTCATCATCAGCGCGGATACTTCCGACAAGTCGCTGTCCAGGGCTTACGACCTGGGAGCGGCGGACGTTATCGCAAAGCCGTTCAATATCCGCTTTGTACGCAGGAGAATAAACAACATCATCGAGCTTTACAGCCAGCGCCGCTATCTTAGCCTGCTGGTCAGGGAAAAGGGCATCGAGCTTCCGTTCCAGAGGGCAGGAAAGTGATCATAATGCAGCGCATTTTGGTGCGCTGTATTTTTTTGCAGGATTTTGAAAAAGGGCTTGCAAATATCGTTTTGTTATGATATAATATAACCAAATGAGCTGTGCTGAAGCAACAGCACGTCATATAATAGCACTAAGAGAGGTCAGTATTATGCTTTATTCACAGATGAGTAAGGAACAGCTCCAGGCTGAAAAAACAGCGCTTGAGAATCAGTATGCGGAATACAAGGCAAAGGGTCTGAAGCTTGATATGTCCAGAGGAAAGCCCGCGCCCGAGCAGCTCAACCTTTCGCTGGATATGCTGCTGCACTGCCTGGACGGCGACTACAAGTCCAGCAACGGCATCGACTGCCGCAACTACGGCGTGCTTGACGGTATCCCCGAGGCAAAGGCTCTGTTCCAGGAAATGCTGGGCGTTTCCGCTGACGAGGTGATCGTGGGCGGCAACTCCAGCCTCCAGATGATGTACGACACCATTATCCGCGCGCTCCAGCTTGGCGTTCTCGGCAGCGAGAAGCCCTGGTGCAGGTACGAGCATGTGAAGTTCCTCTGTCCGGCTCCGGGCTACGACAGGCACTTTGCGATATGCCAGGCACTGGGTATTGAGATGATAACCGTAGATTACCACGAGGACGGCCCCGATATGGACGCTATCGAGAAGCTGGTTTCCGAGGACGAGGAGATCAAGGGCATCTGGTGCGTTCCGATGTACTCCAACCCCACCGGCATCACCTATTCCGACGAGGTGGTAAGGCGCTTTGCAAATCTGAAGCCCAAGGCTAAGGACTTCCGCATATTCTGGGATAACGCCTACTGCGTACATCACCTTTCCGACAACCACGACCACCTGCTGAACATCATTGAGGAGTGCAAGAAGGCAGGCAACCCGAATATGGTATTCGAGTTCACCTCCACCTCCAAGATATCCTTCCCGGGCGGCGGTCTTGCGGTTGTTGCGGCAAGCAAGGAGAATATCGACTTCATCAAGAGCCAGATGACCTATCAGACCATCGGCTTTGATAAGCTCAACCAGCTGCGCCACGCGAAGTATTTCAAGAACTTCGAGAGCATAAGCGAGCACATGAAGCACCATGCGGCGATAATCCGCCCGAAGTTCGATGTTGTGCTGTACATGCTGGATAAGGAGATCGAGCCTCTGGGCATAGGCAAGTGGAACAAGCCCAACGGCGGCTACTTCATCTCCTTTGACGCGCTGCCCGGCTGCGCAAAGCGTATCGTATCGCTGGCGAAGGAAGCAGGCGTGGTAATGACCGGTGCCGGCGCTACCTTCCCCTATGGAAAGGATCCCAAGGACAGCAATATCCGCATTGCGCCCACATTCCCGTCTGTTGACGAGCTGCGCCAGGCAATGGAGATATTCTGCGTCTGCGTGAAGCTCGCAAGCGCTGAGGTTCTTCTGAGCAAGTGATTTTTTATGCTTAACAAAAACCGTGGGTGTATGCTCACGGTTTTTTTATTGCAGATCTCGTATAAAAATTTCCCTAACCCGGTTGAATTTTTTCGGTGCATATGCTATAATTACAGTGAAATAACCACGGTTTTAGTTAAACTGTGAAGTAAAATCTGCTAAAAAACTACTGACTTAATTTACTTTAAGGAGAAAGCTATGGACAACAAGTATTTAGGACTGACCCCTCCAATGGGCTGGAACTCATGGAACACCTTTACATGGGAGATAAACGAGGAACTTATCAAGGGTGCCGCGGACGCAATGGTAAATTCCGGGCTGAAGGACGCAGGCTACGAGTACATCGTCATCGACGACTGCTGGAGCGAGAAGCAGCGCGACAAGAACGGAAAGCTCGTTCCCGACCACTGGAAGTTCCCGAACGGCATAAAGTCCGTGGCGGATTACGTCCACAGCAAGGGGCTGAAATTCGGAATCTATTCCTGCGCCGGAACTCACACCTGCGGCGGACACCCGGGCAGCTTCGAGCATGAGTTCGACGACGCGGAGACCTTTGCGGAGTGGGGCGTGGATTACCTCAAGTACGACTACTGCTACAAGCCCGACCATATCCCCGGGGAGATACTCTACAAGAGAATGAGCACCGCGCTGCGCAACTGCGGACGGGATATCATGTTCTCCGCCTGCAACTGGGGCAACGACAATGTGTACAAGTGGATAAGGGAGTCCGGCGCGCACCTGTTCCGCTCCACCGGCGATATCCAGGACAACTGGGAGTCCATAAAGCGCCTTGCTCTCTCGCAGATAGGCAATGAGTGCTACGGCGGAAACTTCTGCCACAACGATATCGACATGCTGGTGGTGGGAATGCACGGCGGCAGCAACAACGAGTGGATAAACTCCACCGAAGCCGGCGTGAACGTTATCGCAGACAGCGGCGAGACCATGCCGAAGCTGGGCGGCTGCACCGATGAGGAGTATCGCACGCATTTCAGCCTGTGGGCTATCATGAATTCTCCGCTGATGATAGGCTGCGATATCCGCAACATGACCCCGGCGACAAAGGAGATACTCACCAACAGGGACGTTATCGCCATAAACCAGGATATCGAGTGCCGCGGCCCCTACTGCATAAAGCAGTGGAACAACCCGGACAACGTGTTCTCACTGGTGAAGCCGCTTTCCAACGGCGATTACGCTATCGGCATGTTCAACTTCAGCGACCGCGCCGGGGAGATGAGCCTGCAGTTCTGGGATATCGGGCTTACCACAGCGTCCGGCAGAGGGCTTTCGGTTTACGACTGCTGGAAGCATGAGGAGCTGGGCACATTTACAGAGCGTTTTGTTACCACCGTCCCGCCGCACGGCTGCATGGTGCTGAGGGCTAAGGTAGTAAAGGTCTGATGGGAAACTACTCCACCTGTAAGAAATGCGGCGCAACACTGGGTTCCGACGACATCGCGATACACCAGAAGCTGGTTTCGCGAAACGACACCGAGTTCTTCTGCATAGACTGCCTGGCGGACTACTACCGCACCACCCGCGAGGTGATCCAGCAGCGTATAGACTATTACAGGAAAAGCGGAAAATGTACATTATTCAGATGAGGGAATAACAATGAAGAAATTTTTTTCAATTATGCTGGCGGCGGCAATGGCGCTCACCCTGACCGCCTGCCAGAGATCCTCCGGGGACAGCCAGTCCAGCCAGTCCGGAGAAAGCACCGGGACCTCTGCCGATACATCGGTGGATACTCCGCAGGACAACGCAGGCACCAGGCTGCTCTCCAACCCCATTGCGCTGACGGAGGACGGCGACATCGATATGAGCGTGGCGCTTGCCTACGAAACGGATTTTGACGCTCTCAAGGCATCCTTTGAGGCAAAAGAGGTGGACGCTTCAAAGCCCGTCTCCGAGAACGCCCGTAACAACAAGACCACCATGGAGGTGTGGGACTACCTGCGCAGCGTTTACGGCAAACAGGTGATAACCTGCCAGCAGCAGATGGGAAGCGAGGGGTATGAGGATCTGGTGTTCTACAACGCGTCAAACGATCTCACCGCGATGAAAGGCTTTGATTTCATCTTCTGCACCGGCTCATACCAGAGCGACGATATGATCGACATGGCTATCGAATGGTCGAAGAATTCCGGCGGACTCGTGGCGTTCACATGGCACTGGAACGTACCCAAGGACATCGACAACCCCGACGGCGGCTATGCGTTCTATACCAATGAGATAACCAATTTCAGCCAGATAAACGCAGTCACCCCCGGCACAAAGGAATACGAGACGGTCATTCACGACATCGACCTCATTGCAACGAAGATACAGCGCATGGAGAGCGAGGGCGTGACGATACTGTTCCGTCCTCTGCACGAGGCTGGTAATGCGTGGTTCTGGTGGGGACTCCAGGGCAGGGACAGCGCCACCAACGAGGTGTTCCAGAAGCTGTGGTACATGATCTACGACAGACTTGAGAACTATCACAAGCTCACAAACATCATCTGGGTATGGAACGGTCAGAACCCCCACACCGCTATCCACCCGAACTCCTACGACATCGCAGGCATTGACCGCTACTATGACAACGAGGATACCTCCGCCGAGGCAATCTCCGAGTACTATGCCAGATGCTACAGCGAGCTCCAGGGCTTTGAGAAGTACTGTGCGGAGGTTGCCGGCATCGAGTCCACCGGAAAGATGCTGACCCTTTCGGAGTGCGGATATATGCCCGATCCCGAGGGGATAAAGTCGAGCGACACCATGTGGCTTTACTACATGATCTGGAACGGCGACTTCGTTTATGAGCCGTCCGGCGGCGGAAATCCCCTGCTGGATTTTGACGGAACGCCCTCCCCGAATACAAAGCGCCTCACCAATGAGATGATACAGGAGTACTTCGGCAACGATCTGTTCGTTACATGGAGCAAGCTCCCGGGGTTCAGCTTCGGCGAGAGGAACATTCCTCAGAAGATACAGAACTGGCAGTTCTATAAGGGAGACTGATAATAATACCGGCGTATTTCTGCGCCGGTTTTGTTATTTCGGGATTTGTTCAAAATTACTATATTTTGTCCCTGTTTTTCGTGTTTAAAGTAAATTTCCTAAACAAAAAATTATGTTATCGTTTTCAGCCCTTGTAATTCTGCGCAATATATTGTATACTTATTATTAGCGGCTCTGTGCTTTCCGCAATACCTGTATGGTGCGGGGGCAGCCGGAATATTATTTCTGCGAGGGTCAAAGCCCTCTGCTCATCGAGCAAGGAAGGAAGGTCTTTAATGAAATTCGGACATTTTGACGACGCGAACCGCGAGTACGTCATTACTTCTCCGCGCACTCCCTATCCGTGGATAAACTACCTCGGAACACAGGGATTTTTCTCTCTGATTTCCAACACCGCAGGCGGCTACAGCTTCTATAAGGACGCACGTCTGCGCCGTATCACACGTTACCGCTACAACAACGTGCCTATCGACATGGGCGGCAGATACTTCTACATCAAGGACGGAGATACTGTATGGAACCCCGGCTGGTCGCCCGTAAAGACCGAGCTTGACAGCTACGAGTGCCGCCACGGCATGGGCTACACCATTATCACCGGCAAGAAGAACGGGCTCAAGGCAGAGGCTACTTTCTTCGTTCCCCAGAACTACGACGGCGAGGTACAGCAGCTTGTTCTCACAAACGAGAGCAGCGAAGCCAAGACCTTCAAGCTGTGGTCTTTCGCAGAGTGGTGCCTGTGGGACGCTCAGGACGACTGCACCAACTTCCAGAGAAACTTCTCCACCGGTCGTGTTGAGGTAGTCGGCTCCACTATTTACCACAAGACCGAGTACCGTGACAGACGCGATCACTTCGCATTCTACACCGTTAATGATACTATCGACGGCTACGACACCGACCGCGACGCTTTCATCGGTCTGTACAACGGCTTTAACAATCCGCAGGCTGTCCTCGACGGCAAGGCTACAAACTCCTTCGCTGACGGCTGGTCTCCCATCGCTTCCCACTACAAGGAGATCACCCTTGCGGCAGGCGAATCCAAGACCCTCGTATTCATTCTCGGCTATGTAGAAATGCCCGTTGCTGAGAAGTTTGAGGCTGACGGCAAGACCATCAACAAGGTAAAGAGCAACGCAATGATCGAGAAGTACAACACTCCCGAGAAGGTTGCGGCAGGTCTTGCAGAGCTGAGAGAGACATGGGACAAGCTGCTCGGTATCCTCAACGTTGACACTCCCGACGACAAGGTCAACCGCATGGTCAACATCTGGAACCAGTACCAGTGCATGGTAACGTTCAACCTCTCCCGTTCCGCTTCCTACTTCGAGAGCGGTATCGGACGCGGCATGGGCTTCCGTGATTCCAACCAGGATATTCTCGGCTTCGTTCACCAGATCCCCGACAGAGCGAGAGAGCGTATCATCGACATCGCTTCCACCCAGTTCCCGGACGGCGGCTGCTACCACCAGTATCAGCCCCTCACCAAGAAGGGCAACGCAGATATCGGCGGCGACTTCTCGGACGATCCGCTGTGGCTCATTCTCTCTGTTTCCGCGTACATCAAGGAGACCGGCGACTGGAGCATTCTCGACGAGATGGTGCCCTATGACAACGATATGTCCGTTGCACAGCCCATGCTGGAGCACCTGAAGGTATCCTTCTACCACATCGTAAACAACCTCGGTCCTCACGGTCTGCCCCTCGCAATGCGTGCAGACTGGAACGACTGCATAAACCTCTCCTGCTACTCCGACACCCCCGGCGAGTCTTTCCAGACCTACACCAACCCGAAGTTCAAGGCAGAGGGCGGCTACTCCAAGGTCGCAGAGTCGGTATTCGTTGCCGCGCTCTTCACCTACGCAGGCCCGAACTACGTTCAGATCCTCAACCACCTCGGCAAGACCGACGAGGCTGCCAAGGCACAGGCTGAGATCGACAAGATGAAGAAGGCTATGATGGATTCCGCATGGGACGGCGACTGGTTCCTCAGAGCTTACGACGCAGAGGGTAAGAAGATGGGCAGCAAGGAGTGCGAGGAAGGACAGATCTTCATTGAGCCGCAGGGCTTCGCTATCATGTCCGACATCGACAAGGAGGCTTCCAGGAAGACCCTCAAGGCTATCGACGAAAGACTTAACACAAAGTTCGGTCTTGTTCTCAACAACCCTGCATTCACAAAGTACTATATCCAGTACGGAGAGATCTCCACATATCCCGGCGGATACAAGGAGAACGCAGGTATCTTCACCCACAACAACGCATGGATCATCTGCGCTGCCGCATACGCAGGCGAGGGCGATCAGGCGTTCAAGTACTACTCCGAGATCGCTCCGGCATTCACCGAGGACACCTCCGACATTCACAAGACCGAGCCTTACGTTTACGGTCAGATGATCGGCGGTAAGGACGCAGGCGCTGATATCGGACAGACCGGCAAGAACTTCGGTCAGGGCAAGAACAGCTGGCTTACCGGTACTGCGGCATGGAACATGGTCGCTATTTCCCAGTACATTCTGGGTATCGCACCGGACTTCGACGGTCTGAAGATAGATCCGTCCATTCCTCACGAGTGGGACGGCATGAAGGCTACACGTCAGTTCCGCGGCGCGACCTACAACATCACCGTTAAGAACCCGGATCACGTTTGCAAGGGCGTAAAGAGCATGACCGTTGACGGCAAGGCTGTCGAGGGCAACGTTATTCCCGTTTGCGACGGCGGCGAGCACACCGTTGAGATCGTTCTCGGCTGATAGTGGAAAAATAAAAAACAGGCGCCGGAGGACTTTTCCCCCGGCGCTTTTGTGAAAGAGGTATTGTATGTTCCGTGGAGTGATACTGCTTGTGGACAGGTACACCGGCATGAATTCTCTTGTCAGCAGCTATCTTGTCGCTTCCGGGTTTGACGTGAGATGTATGCGCTCTCCCGGTGAGATAAGCGAGCAGCTGCTGTCCCAGGCGCACCTTGTGCTGATGGATATCGAGACCGCCGGCGACCGGCTGAGTGAAACGGCGCGGCGGCTTAACGACGTCGGGGTGCCGCTTATGGTGCTGACCTCCGAGCATGACAGCGTGGGCAGGCTCACGGCGCTGGAGCTTGGCGCGGCGGATGTGATGAGCCGCCCTCTGGACATGGCAGAGCTTACCGCGAGGATAAAGGCGGCGATGTCGAGGACGCTGCTGTCCGTGCCGTTCGTGAAGCGCCCTGTGCTCAGCTTCGGGGGACTGACAGCGGACATCACGCAGTACAGGGTAACTCTGGACGGCGAGCCGCTGGACATGCCTCCCCGGGAGACAGCGCTGCTGTATCTGCTGATGAGCTGCCCGGGGCGCGTTTGCACCAGAGCGGAGCTGTCGCGGCAGCTTGGCAGTTCCGGCAGCGACCGCACGGTAAACCTCTACATAAGCAGGCTGAAAAAACGCATCGGAAGGTATTCCGGGAACATCACGGCGGTTCGCGGCGTGGGATATAAATTCAGCGAGGAGCTTTCCACATAGATACGGTTCGTGGAATTTTCATTTCCGCGTCAGAACGGTTTCGATCAGGGTCACAGGCTGTTTTCCACTGTGAAGCGAACTTCTGCCGTGGGGCAGTTCACCGCCTCGAACAGATTTCCGGGGAATACCGGCATATCCGGCGGCACAGTGGTATCCAGCCACACCAGCCGCGCGTCCGCACCGTCGCAGCGTATCGCGGAGTAGTCTATCTGCGAAACATCGAACGGCTTTATCAGAAACAGGAATTCTACCTCGTGGTACTGTGTGCCGTTTAGCCGGAAGAACTTCTCGTTTATCGAATACAGCCGGTCGATCTCGGCGCAGACCCCTGTTTCCTCCCGTATCTCCCGGAGTATCGCGGCTTCGGCGGTCTCCCCGAATTTAACTCTGCCGCCCATGGTATAGTAATATCCTCCAGTGTTGTCAACGCTTACAAGTACGCGGTTCCCGTCTTTTATCACAGCGGCGGCGCGCAGGTTGAATTTCCCCTCGGTGGTGATGAATGTACAATCCATGCGGTTCCCTCCTTTTCAGTGAGGATAATTATAGCATAGAATCACGGGCGTGTCAACCATGCTGTTGAACTTCCACGGTGTCGTTTCTGACAACAGGGCGGTAATCGTGGGTTATTTCCTGCCATAACCCGGTGTCCTCATACTGAACCATATAGATATTGATAAAGCAGTCGCCCTCCATGTCAAAAGAGGTCTGGGTGTGGTCGTAGTTCGCGTAGTAATCCACATGAACGACCTTGAAAATGCCCCTCTCAGCCATATCGTCAGTCCAGCCATAGTCCTTTCTGATCTCGCTGTCCTCGGCAAGCACCCAGTATTTCAGATAGTTCTGTGTAAGCTCATCAGCGAAAAACGCGTCCTTTACCTCCAGGTTGGAAACATACGGCAGTTCCGCATAGCTTTCAACATACCGCCTTGCGGCTTCAAGAGGGTCTGTGGCTGCGTCGTCAACAAGCGGGAGGCTGTATTTCCCGGAGAAATCTGACACAGTGTGCGGGGTATCTGCCGGGAGCGGCGCTTCGGTTGTGACTCTGCTGTTGTGCCGGTCAGGAGCGCCTTTATTTCCGCACCCGGACATCATCAGCGTCAGCGCCAGTGAGAGCGATATAATACTTTTTCGGTTCATGCGTACACCTTCTTTCATAGATAATAACAGCTTACCGCAGGGAATGGTTACACTTTCTCAATACACAATGGAGTTTTGTGACTAATTCTTCGCCGATTTTCCGTTCGTTTTTGTGAAATATGCAGAATTATTTCCTGCCGTCTTTTTTGCGCAACAGAAATGCAACAAACTGTCCCTTAAAGGACTTGATGGCGCGGATTGTCCATTGAAAAAAGACAGGATCGATTGTATAATTAAATGTAGCCGGTGATTTCCGGTGGGAGGAACACTGAAATGGATCAGGAAAAGAAATTCCCCTTAAAGCAGAATTTATGGGGACGGTTCTTCCAGACGCTTATTACATGGACGGTTTACTTCCTGTTCAGACCCAGGGTCGAGTGGGAGGACAAGGCTGTCAAAAAGCAGCTTAAAGGCAAAGCGGCGGTGTTTGTTTTCAATCATACCCACCACTTTGACGGAGCGTTCACCGGGGCGGTGCTGGGGCGGTTCAAGCCCTATGTTCTGGTGAAAAAGGACTGGTACGAGAAAAAGGCGGTCGGGACGATGATCAGCTGGTGCAGGTGCTTTCCGATAGACCTTGAAGGCACGGACGCAGGCTGGTATTCCGCCGCGGAGGAGATAATCCACCGCAACGGCTCGCTGATAATCTTCCCTGAGGGCGGTATCGCGCGAGAGGGAAAGATACAGAAGTTCAAGCCGGGAGCGGCGCTGGTGTGCGCTTCTACCGGGGCGTGTATCGTGCCAATGGCGATCTATGGCGGATACCACATGGTGTTCGGCAGGCGGCAGCGGCTTCTGGTGGGAAAGCCTATCGAGAGCCACTGCCCGGAGGATATGCGCCATTCCCAGTACGCAAAGCAGCTTATGAAGCAGGCTGAGGAAGAAACCAAGAGACTTTACGGCATTATGGAGCAGAAATACGGTAACATCGGCACCTACACCGAGAGCTATGCGCCGCAGGAACGCTCCGCAGAAACTATTGAATGAGAGGTATTTATTATGAACACAGAGATCGCAGAAAAGATCAAGAACATGCTGGTTGAGAACCTTCGTATCCCCGCAGACGAGCTGGAGTACACAAGCGAGCTGTTCGGCGACGATATCGGGCTTGACTCCATCGACTCCATCGAGATCATCGCAGGTATCGACAACCTGTTCGGCGTACAGATGACCGGCGCTGCAAGAGAGAACTTCCAGACTATCGAGACCCTCACCAAGTATGTTGAGGAGCATATGGGAGAGTAATTCATGGGTAATGAGAAAAGATGCGTTGTCACCGGTCTGGGGCTTATCTGCGCCCTCGGGGACAACACCGAAAAGTGCTGGAGCGCTGCGGTGAACGGCATTACAGGTATCCGTGAGGTGAAGTCTGTCAGCACAGAGGGCTGCTATGCCAACAAGGGCGCTGAAGTCGCTGAAAGCTCCGATAAGCTTTCCGGCGAGGACTACGACCGCAGCTCGCTGCTGTGCATAAAGGCGGCAGGCGAGGCTCTGGCAGACGCAGGGTACTCCGTCACCGCTGAGAACTCCGACCGCATAGGCGTCATCGTGGGCAACTGCGTGGGCGGCGCTGCAAGCATCGACAAGTACTACACCGACGAGCACAATACCGGCAGCGCAAAGCAGTCCGACATACTGAAAATGCCGGCTTCCGCGATCGCGAACAACGTTGCGAAGCACTTCGGACTCAACGGCGCTACCGCTAATATCGTTAATGCCTGCGCGGCAGGAACTATGAGCCTTTCCTATGCCTGCGATCTTATCCGCGCAGGAAAAGCGGACGCATTTGTTGCAGGCGGCTCTGACAGCTTTTCGTCACTGGCGTTCGCAGGATTTCACGCACTGCACGCACTGGCTGCGGACGCATGCTCTCCGTTCAACCACAGCAACGGTATCACCCTCGGCGAGGGCGCAGGTATCCTTATTGTTGAGAGCTACGACCACGCTGTTGCAAGAGGCGCAAAGATATACTGCGAAATACTCGGCTCCGGCGTAAGCTCCGACGCGCACCACATCACCGCCCCCCGTCCCGACGGTCAGGGGCAGATGAGCGCTATCCGCCGCGCTGTGAAGAATTCCGGGCTGGAGTTCACCGATGTTGACTACATCAACGCCCACGGCACAGGCACGGCGAAGAACGACGAAGCGGAGTTCCTTTCCCTGCATACGCTGTTTGACGAGAACAAGCACCTTTCCGTAAGCTCCACCAAGTCCATGACAGGTCACTGCCTGGGCGCGGCAGGCTCTATCGAGGCGGTTCTGACAGTCAGGGCGGTATGCGAGGACGTCATTCCTCCGACTATCGGCTATTCTGACGAGGATCTGGGAGTACTCCGGGAGAAGTCCGGGGATATCGACTTCGTTCCCAACACTAAGAGGGAGAAGCCGGTGAATTACGCCGTGTCCAACTCCTTTGCGTTCGGCGGCAACAATGCGAGCATAGTTTTTGCTAAGAAGCCGCATGAGCTTCCCGACAACACCAACAAGGAAAAGATATACATCACCGGTATCGGCGAGGTAGCCGGCAATACCGCCGAGGAGGGCAAGGGTATCCGCGCTGATATCACCTCCGACGATTACAAGGAGCACGGCATCAAGATGGCGTTCTACCGCAAGCTCGACCGTTTCAGCCAGATACAGCTGATAAGCGGCATGAGAGCGCTCGCGGACGGCAAGGTCACGATCGACGAGAGCAACGAGAACGAGATAGGCATCGTTGTTGGTACATCAGACGGTCCCATGACCGAGATAGTGGGCTTCCAGAAAGCGGTAGTTGAGGGCGGCACTGCGAACGGCAGCGCGTTCTCCTTCCCGAACACGGTATATAACGCCGCCGGCGGATATTTCAGCATATTCGCAGGGATAAAGGGCTATAACGTCACCGTGGCAAACGGCGTTCAGGCAGGTATCCAGAGCATATGCTACGCTGTGGACGTGCTGCACAACGGCTCCGAGAACATCATGGTCGCGAGCGGCACTGACGAGAACACCGACGTTGACGCAGAGCTTTACGGAAAGCTGGGGCTTCTTTCTGACAGCAAGCCGTATTCCCTCGACAAGACCGGCTTCATGCTGGGCGAGGGTTCCGTTTCGCTCATTCTGGAGAAGGCTTCCTCCGCCGAAAAGCGCGGCGCTGAGAAGTACGCCGAGGTAGCCGGCTGCGCAATGACCCACCACGCCGTTGAATTCGGCACGGTGAGCGGCTCGGAGGACGCGCTTGCAAGGGCTATCGAGCAGGCGTGCGCAGACGCAGGTATCACTCCTGCGGATATCGACGCAGTGAGCGGCTTTGCAGACGGCCACAAGACCATTGACGAAATGGAGCTTTCGGTATACCGTAAGGTATTCGGCAGGGATATCCCGGTATTCGCCGTAAGAGAGAATATCGGCGAGGCGAGAGCGGCTGCGGCTTCAATGCAGGCTGCCTACGCCGCAAAGCTGCTGGCAGGAAAGACGGGCAGTTCCGCAACGGCTTACGTCAACGGTAAGGCAGCAGAGGTGGACGTTTCCGGCTATAAGTACATTCTCGCTCCGGCATGGGGCGCAGGCGGCGCGTATTCCGCAGTCGTTCTGAAGAAAGCGGAATAATAAGAGTTTTGTGATGCTTAATATGAGACGAGCAAGGGAGATTTTGAATTCGGACTTAGTTTAATTCGGAATTCGGAATTCGGAATGCGGAATGAATGTGTCCGCTTCGCGGACGTATCAAAAAAGCGTATTGAACAATATGTTGTTTTGTTATAATTCACGAATTATTATTTTAATTGCTCTATTCGGCTTGCAGCAATTTAAATATCGTCCGCGAGGCGGACACCGAAATTCCGAATTCCGCATTCCGCATTCCGAATTATTAAATTTCCCTGCTCGTTTTGTTTGTTTTTCTCATTATATTATCAATTTCCATTGAGGAGGATCATTTTGGAAAAGGTTGCACTTGTGACCGGCGCTTCCCGGGGCATAGGCAAGGCTTGTGCGCTGCGGCTGGCGGAATGCGGTTACGATATCGTGGTAAATTACAACTCAAACGAGGCTCTGGCGCAGGAGGTAGTGTCATCTGTCGAAGCGCTGGGTCAGAGGGCGGTCGCGATAAAGGCGAACACCGCCGACCTCAGGGAAGTGCAGAACATGTTCCGGGAGGCTCACAAGGCTTTCGGCAGGCTGGACGTGCTGGTGAACAACGCAGGCGTGGTAGACGACGCTTATCTGCTGATGATAAACGAGGACTCCCTCACACGCAGCCTTGACATCAACATCAAGGGTTATTTCCACTGTGCGCAGCAGGCAGCGCTCAAAATGATGAGCAAGAAGCAGGGCGTTATCGTCAACGTTTCTTCCGTAAGCTCTGTTCTCGCGGTGGAGGGTCAGGGCGTGTACAGCGCGACAAAGGGCGCGGTGAATTCCATGACCGCAACCCTCGCAAAGGAGCTTGCGCCCCGTGGTATCCGTGTGAACGCGGTCGCTCCGGGCTTCATTGAAACAGAAATGCTGGACGCTATCCCCGAGGACAAAAAGGCAGAGTACCTGAAAGCTATCCCGATGAATCGTCTTGGCACGGCAAAGGAAGTCGCGGACGTAGTGGCGCAGCTGTGCTCCGACGCATTTTCGTATGTCACCGGACAGGTGATAGTGCTTGACGGAGGATTAAGTCTATGAATCTGCTTGAAATAAACCAGCGCATAAAGCAGCGCCCCCCGTTCCAGATGATAGAGCGCGTGACGGAGCTTGTGCCGAACGAGTCCGCAAAGGGCATAAAGTGCGTGTCGGTCAACGAGCCGTACTTCATGGGTCATTTCCCCGGTGCGCCGATAATGCCCGGAGTTCTGCTGATAGAGTGCGCCGCGCAGCTTTGCAGCCTGGTGATAGCCCCCGACGGAGCCGCCGAGGACGAGAACAAGCTGTACGTCCTGCTCAAGGTCAAGGATTTCAAGTTCCTGCGCCCGGTGATCCCCGGGGACAGGCTGGAAATAGAGGTCAAGGCGGTAATGGTAACTGCCACCGCCTGCGAATTCTCTGCGGTCATTTCCGCGGACGGAGCGGTCAAGGCAAAGGGCAGCATGCTCTTTACCGCAATGGACAAGAACACTATCTATGGCTGAGCAGATCGATTTCACGGCGTGCGTGGTATCCGGCGGCGTTGAGCTGCTGGAGCGCATTAATTCCGCACGGGAGGAGTATTCGCCCCTGTGCGGCGGTTATTTTGACTACCTTTCCGGCAAGTACGGCAAGCCGACTTTCCGCCAGAGCGCCTGCGGATTTATCCTGCTGGACGGTCTGCTGCAGAAGAACGGCACAGACCGGAGCAGCCTTGACCTGGTGCGGAATTCCGACGGCAGACCCTGCGTGATAAACCGCCGGGACGTGGATTTCAGCATATCCCACTCCGAGGGTGCGGCGCTGGCGTGCCTTGCGGTGGGGGAGAATGCCGGGGTGGGCGCGGATATTCAGCGCGTGAGGAATTATTCCCGGGAGCACCTGGAAAGGCTCGCGCGGTCGTTCATGGACGAAACGGAGCTGAGCGGATTTCTGGAAAGCGGCGACAGGGAGCGGTATTTCTACACCCTGTGGACGCGCCGGGAGGCTTTTTACAAGCGCTGCGGAAGCTATCACGGCTTCGGCGGCAGCTTTTCGACAGGTATCATCACCGCCTGCGGCAGGCTGTATTACTACAGCATAAGCCAGCCGGGAGAGGATTAAGGAGAACAAATGAGAGTATTAGTACTGAACGGAAGCCCCAAGGCGGAGCGCAGCAATACCCTGAACATCACGAAAGCGTTCCTGAAAGGCTTCCCCGGGGACACCGAGATCGAGCAGGTGAACCTTTACAAGAAGGACATCAAGCCCTGCTGCGGCTGCTTTTCCTGCTGGAGCCGCACACCCGGAAGCTGCGTCATAAAGGACGATATGCAGGATATCTACGAGAAGATAAAGGCGGCGGATATCGTCATTGAGAGCTTTCCGCTGTATTTCTTCGGAATGCCGTCGCAGATGAAGGCAATGACAGACCGCTGTCTTCCGTTCATGCTGCCGTACATGGGAAACCTGGTAGAGGACAAGAACGCGAGCTTCCACGAGCTTCGCGACGAGAGCATGCACGACAAGCGCCTTGTGGTGATAACCACCTGCGGCTATGTTGACGAGAAGCCTATGTATCCGGCTCTGCTGAAGCAGCTTGACCTTATCGCAGGAGAGGGGCAGTACACCGCTATCCTGTGTCCCGAGGGCGAGCTTTTCATCGCGGAAAAGGCGAAGCGCCAGCGCGAGGGCTACCTTGCGGAGATCACAAAGGCAGGCGCGGAGTTTGCCCGGAACCGTGAGCTTTGCGAGGAGACAAAGAAGCGCATATCAAGACCGATCCTTTCCCCCAAGGGCTTTGAAACGATAACCCTTGCGCATTGGGAGATGAACAGCAAATAAAATCACGGGCTTCCATGATCATTGCGCTGAAATAATCGGCAATGAATACGACGATGAACAGCAAATAAAAAAACGGGCTTCCCGATTTTCAGGGAAGCCCGATCTGTTATGCTTTTTCTTTTTTGAGCTTTGCGTGCTTGATGACTTTCTGACGTGAGAATTCCTCGCGCTCCTTTTCCTCCAGGGAGCCGGATATCGACCGCACATAGTCCCGGTATCTCGGGATTATGATGTTGTGCAGGGCGTTTGCGCGTTTCTGGGTGCGCTTTATCGACACCGCCAGCCGGTAGATGCTGTTCTCGATCTCGGCGAGGAGCACGGTTATTTCCTTTGCCTTGTTGAAGCAGATGTACGCCTGGTCAAAGCTGGAATTCGTCTGGAGCATGCTGTAGGGGATAACCCTGAGCTCCGCCGGGTCTGCGGAAAGCTCCGGCAGCTCCACGCCCATGACGCTCCGGGTGCTGAGTTTAAGCGAGTTGTCCACCGGGATAGTCTTTGCAACGTCGCTCACCACGCCCATGGAGATATTCGCGCGCTGCAGCGCCTGGTACGCCTGCCTGTAGGTGTCGTCAATACTGCCGCGGAGCTTGCTTGCCTTGTCGGTAAGGCTCACCATTTCGCGTATCAGTATGCTGCGCTTCCTGTCCATAAGCTCATAGCCAAGCTGCGCCTGACGGAGGGCACGTCTCATTTTTATCAGATTGCCTTTAGTAGGGAATATCTGCTCCAAATTCACACCACCCTTGCAATATATTCGGAATTATCGGTGGAGAGCCGGTTAGGGAAGCTCTGATTAAATCTGGTGCGCAGATTGCGCAGCAGATTTTTCGTCAGATTGTACAAATTGAGCGCAGGTGGGCTGACACCCATCAAGCGAAATTGGTGCGATATGACGAAAAATATGCAAGCAAGATGCGTGCCAAGCCGTCAGGCGTGATTTAATCAGTGCTTCCTTAATTTTCGTTAAGGAATTTTCCGGCTCTTTCCGTGTCGTAGTTTTCGTCCAGCAGCTTGTCGTCAATTCTGTCAAGCTCGGCTCTCGGGAGAGTGCACAGCAGATCCCAGCCCAGGTCGAGGGTCTCGTCCATGGAGCGGTTCTCGTCAAAGCCCTGGTTCAGGAAGTGCTGCTCAAACAGCCGCCCGAAGCGCATATAGCAGCGGTCGGAGGCGGAAAGCTCGTCCTCGCCTATTACCGAAGCCAGCGAACGCGCGTCCTGCACCTTTGCGTAGGCGGCGAAAAGCTGGTTCGCCACCGCCGAGTGATCCGCACGGGTATAGCCCTCGCCGATGCCGTCCTTCATCAGACGGGACAGCGAAAGCAGCACGGACAGCGCCGGATACACGCCTTTCTGTTCAAGCTCGCGGTCGAACACTATCTGTCCCTCGGTGATATACGCCGTGAGGTCGGGCACCGGGTGGGTGATATCGTCGTTGGGCATGGTGAGTATCGGTATCTGGGTGACAGAGCCGGAGCTGCCCTCAATTACGCCTGCGCGCTCGTATATCGACGCGAGGTTTGAGTAGAGGTAGCCGGGGTAGCCCTTTCTGCCGGGTATCTCGCCCTTTGAGGAGGAGAATTCGCGCAGCGCCTCGGCGTAGGCGGTCATATCCGTCATGATGACGAGAACGTGCATGTTCTTCTCATACGCTAAATACTCCGCAGTGGTGAGCGCGCACATCGGCGTGAGCAGACGCTCTATCATCGGGTCGCCGGAGAGGTTCAGGAACATCACCACTCTCTCGGAAGCGCCGCTTTCCTCAAAGCTCCTGCGGAAGTAGCTTGCTACGTCGTTCTGCACGCCCATTGCGGCGAAAACCACAGCGAAGCCTGCGCCGTCGTCGTCCGCAATTCGTGCCTGGCGGACTATCTGCACCGCCAGCTTGTTGTGGGAAAGTCCCGAGCCGGAGAATATCGGCAGCTTCTGACCGCGGATAAGGGTCATGAGCGCGTCTATCGAGGAAATGCCTGTGTGGATATAGTTCCGGGGGTATTCACGGGCAACAGGGTTCAGCGCCTGTCCGCTTACGTCGGCGTACTTCTCCGGGAACACGGGACCAAGCCCGTCAGCAGGCTTTCCTGCTCCGGTGAACACTCGCCCAAGCATTTCGGTGGCAAGGGGTATCTCCAGCGGTCTGCCGGAGAAAACGGTGCGCGTGTTTTTGAGCGAAATGCCCTTTGTCCCCTCGAAAACCTGGAGTATCACCCGGTCGCCGTCCATCTGGACAACACGTCCGGTGCGCTCGCTGCCGTCGTCAAGCTTTATGGCGGCTATCTCGTCGAACGCAGCGCCCTTTACCCCCTCGAGGGCTATCAGCGGCCCGTTTATGTCGTTCAGACCTTGATATTGAATACTCATGTTCTGCTCCTTTGCAGGGCGGCGAACGCCTCGTCCAGCTCCCTGAAATAATCGTCAAACATCTCCGGGTGGTCGTTGGGTATCTCGAACTTTATCTTGGATACGCGTTCGAAGAAACCGAGCTTTATCACATCGGAGAACGCAGCGCCCTGCTTTAAGGCGTCAAGGGCGTGATGATGAAGCTCCACTATGGCGCGCATCATCAGCTTCTGCTTTTCCAGCGGAACGAAGGTGTCGTCCTTGTGGTAGGCGTTCTGCTGCAGGAAGCCCACTCGGACAGCCCGGGCGGTCTCCATGACTAGCTTCTGGTCGTCCGGGAGCACGTCCGCGCCGATGAGCTTAACTATCTCCATCAGCTTGTTTTCCTCGGCGAGAATCCCGGATATTTCCTGCCGCAGCCGGAGGAAATCCGTGCCGCAGTTCTGGTCGTAGTAGTCCGTGAGGTCGCCGATATATTCGCTGTAGCTGCTGTTCCAGTCGATAGCAGGGTAATGCCGCGCGTAGGCGAGGGATTTGTCCAGCGCCCAGAAGCATCTTACAAAGCGTTTGGTGTTCTGAGTCACAGGCTCCGAGAAATCCGAGCCCTGGGGCGATACCGCGCCGATAACGGTGACACTGCCGCTGCTGCCGTTCAGTGTTTCAACGCAGCCGGCGCGCTCGTAGAATTCCGAAAGACGTGAGGGCAGATAAGCCGGGAAGCCCTCCTCCGCCGGCATTTCCTCAAGTCTGCCGGATATTTCACGCAGAGCCTCCGCCCAGCGTGAGGTGGAGTCCGCCATTATCGCGATGTCGTAGCCCATGTCGCGGTAGTATTCCGCCAGGGTTATACCGGTGTAGACCGAAGCCTCACGCGCCGCCACCGGCATATTGGAGGTGTTCGCGATGAGCACGGTGCGGTCGGTGAGGGGTCTGCCGGATTTCGGGTCAATAAGCCCGGAAAATTCCTCCAGGACCTGGGTCATCTCGTTGCCGCGTTCGCCGCAGCCGATGTACACGATGATATCCGCGTCGCACCACTTCGCCAGCTGGTGCTGGGTCATGGTCTTTCCGGTGCCGAACCCCCCGGGTATAGCGGCGGTGCCGCCCTTTCCGATAGGTATTATGGTGTCGATTATTCTCTGTCCGGTTATCAGCGGACGTGAGATAGGCAGGCGCTTTTTTACCGGGCGCGGGGTCTTTATCGGCCAGCGCTGCACCATGGTGAGGGGCATTTCAGTGCCGTTATCCGTCTTTATTCTGATAATGGCGTCGTTGACGTGGTATTTCCCGTTTTCAGCCGCCCACACCACCTCTCCGGAGATATCCGGCGGCAGCATGCATTTGTGGGTTATCAGCGGAGTTTCCGGGCAGGTGCAGTATACATCTCCGCCGGAGAGCCTGTCGCCGGGCTTCACGGTAACGGTGACGTCGAATTCACGCTGCTCGTCCAGGGAGGGCAGCGCGCTTCCCTCTGCCACGAAAGCCCCGGAGATACCGGGCATATCCCGGAGCGGACGCTCGATGCCGTCGAAGATATTTGAGATTATACCCGGCCCCAGCGTTGCGCAGACCGGTGCGCCGGACGGCTCCACAGGCTCGCCTATGCGAAGCCCGGCGGTGTTCTCGTAAACCTGAATGGTGGTGTAGTCGTCGCTTATTCCGATGACCTCGCCGATGAGCCTGCGCTCCCCGACGTACACCATTTCCAGCATGGAGAAATCCTTTGTTCCGGCTACCCTGACGACCGGGCCGTTAATTGAATATATCGAATTCAAGCGAGTTCAGTCCTTTCAGAGTTCATAGCCGCAGCTCGCTGCGGTTGGGGAAAGCGTCCTTCTGTTCCGCAAGGCGGCTGTCCAGGGTGTAGTCCGCGAACAGTCCCTTTTCAGGGCAGCCGGCGTTTATCCCACCCAGGGATATCGAATTATCCTGCTCCACCGGAAGCTCCGTCAGCGACTTCACCGCCGGGATATCCGCCGGACGCGCGTAAATAACGATATCTTCGCCCAGCTCCTGCTTTGCCTTTTCCAGCGCTCTGCTGAGATACCCGGTGTAATCCGGGGTCTGCGTCCACTGCGACAGGCGCTGTCTTATTTCTGTGAAAAGCTGCTCCAGAAGCTGATTGCGGTGGGCGAGCACGGCGTTTTTCCTGTCGAATTCGCACCGCGAAAGCTCCTTGCGGAAGTACGCAGCGGTACGCGCGCGCTCGTTCTTTATCTCAGCGAGAGCCTCGCCGGAGAAGCGCTCGCTTTTTTCCTTCTGTGCGGCGGCGCGCTTTTCCTCATACTGACGGGTAAGCTCTGCGGCTTCTCTGTCAGCCTGGGCGTTGATTGCCTGCCGGAACTGCTCCAGACGGGCGGTTACATTATCCATGCGGCTTCTCCTTTACAGTTTGATGCCGACTGCTTCGCCGACATAGCGTTCTATCGCCTCGGATACGCTGGAATTGCCGTGGCGGTCGGGTATCTCGACTATCAGCGGACGGCTGCGGTTCAGCTTGAGGTAGTAGACCTTTTCGCCACACAGCTTCACCAGCTTTTCTGTCATCAGCACCGCGGCGATGCTTTCATCGGCGAAAGCGCGGTCAAGTGCGGCTTCGACCTCCTGAACAGAATGTGCGACCGTGCCCTCGATACCGGCAAGGCGCATTCCCATCTGGGTGTCGATGTTGTCGCTTATAAGATAGAATTTCATATCAGCCGAACAGTATCAGAATGGAGATAAGCAGACCGTAGATAGCAACGCCCTCGCCCAGCGCAACGAAGATCAGCGCCTTGGTGAACGCCTTGTCGTTCTCGCTTACCGCGCCGATAGCCGCCGGAGCAGCGCCGCCAACCGCGATACCTGTGCCTATTGTCGCAAGACCGGTGGAGAGCGCCGCGCCGAGGTACTTCATTCCGTTGGTGAAGCTGTCAGCCGCGCCTGCCGCAGTCTGCGCCGCCGCGTCGGCAGTCTCAGCGAACGCGCCGGTGAGGGGGATGATCGTCATGAGCGCCATTACTCCGATAAAGGAAGCGGCGTTGGTTATCACAGCGCGTTTGCGGTTCGTGGGCTTGTGATCCTTTGTGCGTTTGAGGTTGATGAACAGGGGGAGCATGATAGCCCCTACGATGATGAGCGGAAGTGCGAAAAGCATGATGTATTCCATTGAATTATCCTCCAGAATTATTTTTCAGAGCCGAAGCTTATCTCTACCGGGCGGAAATCCTTTCCGCTGCCGTCGTAGAAACGGTTGAATATCTCGTAGAACTCCAGACGGAGCACCTGAATGCCCACAAGAAGTCCCTCAATGCCCATTACCACAAGGTTTCCGATGATGTAGACTATCACCGTGCCGACCGTTATCTCAGCACCGGGGGTGTTCGTTCCGGCAAGCTGCGCCACTACCAGCATCATTCCGGCGTGGCTGAGAACGAAGCCGCCGATACGAAGGTATGACATGGTGTTGGAGAGGAAGCTCAGCGCCGCCTCAAACAGCTCGATGAAGTTCTCTATGATGAAATTGCCGACGGAGGTCTTTTCAGCCGGTTTCACGCCGGAGATAAGGTTTGACAGGGGGTGCTTGAAGAATATCAGCACCAGCGGCAGCACCAGCAGGCAGATGACGTAAGCCGGGCTGAACATATCCGCACCGAACATCAGCGTGCCCACAGCGGCAGCCACAAGAGAGATATAGAAAACAAGACCTGCAACGCCGTTCACCGAGAACAGCGCTTCGCCGAATTTCTTCCGGCGGAAGTTCAGTATAGTGTTGAACAGCATGGAAAGCACTATCAGCACGATACCTATCATCAGCGCCACGATAAGCAGGGTGGTGGCAGCCTGGAAAATGCTCTCCGGCTGTCTGGTGTAGCCCAGGAAGCGCCATATCGCCTCTCTGTGGAAGAACGGGGTTATCAGGGTTTCTATGCCGAACACCGACCCGTACAGCACTCCGAACGCGGCTGAGAACAGCCCTATCCGGGTCATTATCGGGGCAAGTCCGTTTCTGGTGAATTTACTGAGGACAAGTCCCAGCAGGGAAACCAGCAGTCCCTGACCCACGTCGCCGAACATTATGCCGAACATCAGGCAGTAGGTCACCGCCACATAGGGCGTGGGGTCGAAGCTGCCGTAAGCCGGAAGTCCGTACATCTTCACGAACATCTCGAACGGGCGGAAAACCACGTTGTTTCGCAGCTTGACCGGAACATCTCCCGGGGGATTTTTTGCGCTCACCGGGACGATCACCACCTGAACGCTGTCCAGTTCTCCCAGCGCAGACGCGAGCTTCTTTGTGAGCCGCGTCGGGCAGTAACCCGAGAACGAGAACCGTCCGCCGGAGATAAGCGCCTTTTTTCGCAGCTCGAAGCAGTCGGAACGGGCTTTCAGGGCGCTCAGCAGCGAGAGTATCTCCTCCCGGTGGGCGCTGCCGTATTCCGTGAGCTGCTTTTCAAGCTCCTGATCCAGCTTCTCCTCGTCGTCTATGGCGTGGACGAGTATCTCGTCAGTGGTCTTTGCGTCCTGGTCGAGGTAGTCCGGCAGGTGTATCCGCTCAAAGAACAGCGACTTCATCAGCGAGTCGGCAAATTCTGCGGAGTCAGTCGGGGTGAGGTATATTCCCCACACCCAGTCCGGTTTTTTGTCAAACGGAATGAAGTGAATGCACCGGTTGACGTAGTAATCCAGCTTCTGGAGATTATCCGTGGGCATTCTGCCTATCCTGAGCTTTACATATTTCAGCCCGAACAGGTCTTTGAAGCTGACATTCAGCCCCAGCAGGTGCTTCACGAACGCGTCCGTCTGGCGAAGCTCCATAATAGACGCGGACATCTCCTCGTGATCGCTGCGTATTTTGTTCACTCCCCGGGCTATTTCCCCGACGCGCTGTGAGAACTGCTCGGGCGTATCCAGGGATATGCCGTCGTATTTACACAGCTGTGGGGTTATCCCCAGCGCTTCTGCAGTGCTGCGAAGCTTCTCATAGGTACCGAACCAGGGATTTTGTTCCACTGCGCCGGACGCACGGTCGGGGATCTCGGTGATCTGGAAGTTCCTGCTGTCACAGCAGATCATCAGCGCCCGTTCTATCTGGCTCAGATCGCCCTCGATGGAGAGCTGGGACATTTTTTCTATCCCCATTTTTCCACCGCCTTTCTCTATATTACAAGCATTTCCATTATCTCTTTAGCCGGAACGCCGTAGCGTATGCCCTCGATAATGGTCTTTACGTTGTTAAGTTCGTTTTCCAGGCACTCTATCAGGCAGAAATACACCGTTGACGAGTTTCTGGAAAGCCGCATCGTCCTGCGGAAGAATTCCAGACTGATGCGTTCCGTCAGCTGCTCCACTGCGGCAGATCCCACGGTGCTGTCTGTGCGGAAGCCAAGCTCCGCCAGCTGACGCGCAATGCTGTCGGTATCCGGCTGCTTCATCAGCTGCTCTACCTGCTCTTTTCCGAGCCTGTACCTGAACGGCAGCATCTGCTCCGAAGCCTCTTTTGGAGTAAAGCCGAACGCTTTCATCCGGCAGCAGGTTACGACATTTTTCATGTCGATGCTGCGCAGCAGAACGCGCTTCATCTCGGTTTTCGCGGAGCCTTTGCAGCTTTTCCCGATGACCTTGATGCAATTAAGGTAGAAGTCCGTGTACAGTCTGCGTTCGCACTCGCGGATATTTATCCTCCCAACAGCCTGCGCCTCGGCGAGCAGCGGAGAGAGCAGCCTGCCGAAGCGCGTACCGTTCAGCATTCTGTCAAGATCCCCAAAGCTCTGCGCCCTGCCAAGCTCCAGCAGATCGATGTGCGATCTTTCGATGAGGAACGCCGGCAGCGCCGTGATGTAGCTGTCGGTGGAGCCGTCCGCCACGCCTTGTATCGCCAGCAGCACCTGGTCGGTCTCCATTCGGGAAACTATCGCCCCGAAAAACCACCGGCTTTCGGTCAGGTCAAAGCGCCGGAAGCTGTCCATGGTATCAAACAGGGACTTGTCCAGCAGCGCCTCCAGCTGTCCGCGGTGTATATTCCCGGGTTCGACCCCGGAGAGTGCGTCGTGGTACCTCGGGGTGCTGCGGAGATACTCTGCGACCTCCGTAATGGAGCTCTTGGTGCACAGCCTTGCAAGATCCTCGTAGGTGAGGGATCTGCCGAACACCGCCCGGGAGCGCGCTGTCACTGAATTCTGCGAGAATGACATATCACACACCCGTTACCTTTTCAATGATGTCGGAGATCCATTCCTCCCGATGTGCGGAGAAGATATCGTCAAGGCTCTTTTTGCCTGCGCCGGCTTCGGAGTCCGCGCTGCTGTGCTTTTCGTCAAGAAGCGCCTGCTGCTGCGCACGGAACGCTTCCAGCTCCTGCCTTGCTTCGTTTACTGCCTTTTCGTTAGCCTGCGCCGCTGCCTTTCCGCTTTCGGACAGGGCGGTCTCTTGCTGCTGCCGGAGTGCCTCGACCCGTGCGGCGGCTGCCTTGTCTATTTCAATTATCTCCTGAAGGATATCCATGTTATCCACCTCGATATTTCTGTTATGGGAACCTCTAAAAACCTCCTTCACGGCAGCTTTTCTATGACTTGTATCATCTGCGTCGTTGTCAAACCTTGAAATACATACAGTATGACTGCGGTTTGACGCCTAGCATCTGATACAAGTCATGTACGAAAATCTGCTCGTGTCCCGGTTTTTAGAGAACCCCTTATCATATACTATTCTATTTTATACCGAAAGGACGTTTTTTTTCAATAGTGAGAGTGAACAAATATCACCACGCTGATATGTCTATATTGCATATATAATTTATCCGCAATTTATGGAAATATAATAAAATGACCAAAAATCCCCACCGATAAAGGCAGGGATCTTGTGCTGTGGTATAGGTCGTATCAGTTTTTAAGGCTCTGGAGAGGTGCCGGGATACGGCCGCCGCGGCTGATGAACTTGCTTGCGGAATATCTGCTTACCGGCATAACGGGAGCGGAGCCGAACAGACCGCCGAATTCGATCATTTCGCCCTCCTTCTTGCCGATAGCAGGGATAACGCGGACTGCGGTGGTCTTGCTGTTCACCATGCCGATAGCGGCTTCATCGGCGATGATAGCGGAAATGGTGTCCGCAGGGGTGTCGCCGGGGATAGCTATCATGTCAAGACCCACGGAGCATACCGCGGTCATGGCCTCCAGCTTCTCAAGACCGAGACTCCCCTTTACGGCAGCGTCTATCATGCCGGCGTCCTCGGATACCGGAATGAACGCGCCGGAGAGACCGCCCACATGCGAGGACGCCATAACGCCGCCCTTCTTTACTGCGTCGTTGAGCATTGCAAGGCAGGCTGTTGTGCCGTGGCAGCCACAGCTTTCAAGCCCTATCTCCTCGAGGATATGCGCAACGGAGTCGCCCACCGCAGGAGTGGGAGCCAGCGACAGGTCAACAATGCCGAACGGAACGCCCAGTTTCTGGGACGCTTCTGTTCCCACCAGCTGACCCATGCGCGTGATCTTGAACGCGGTCTTTTTGATAACGTCCGCGATCTCGCTGATGTTCGCATTGGGGTACTTTTTCAGTGCGGAGCGTACTACGCCCGGACCGGAAACCCCGACGTTTATCTCGCAGTCGTACTCGCCCACGCCGTGGAACGCGCCCGCCATGAACGGGTTGTCCTCGACGGCATTGCAGAATACAACGATCTTTGCCGCGCCGAAATAGCTGTTGTCCTTGGTCGCCTTTGCGGCGTCAAGGATCACCTGACCCATCATTGCAACGGCGTCCATGTTGATGCCTGCACGGGTGGAGCCTATGTTTACAGAGGAGCAGACGTTGCTTGTCACAGCGAGCGCCTCGGGAATGGACTGAATGAGTTCCAGATCGCCTGCGGAAAATCCCTTGTGCACCAGTGCGGAATAGCCGCCGATGTAGTTTACGCCGGTGCCGTCAGCCGCTTTCTGGAGCGCCTTCGCGAACTTCACAGGGCTGCCCTTGCAGGCTGCGGATACCATTGCGATAGGGGTTACGGAGATACGCTTGTTCACTATCGGGATACCGTACTGCTTTTCGATATCCTCGCCGGTTTTCACGAGGTTTTCAGCCTTGTGCATGATCTTGTCGTAAACCTTGTCGCACGCCTTGT
Source organism: Oscillospiraceae bacterium (assembly GCA_022766785.1). Classification (GTDB taxonomy): domain Bacteria; phylum Bacillota; class Clostridia; order Oscillospirales; family Ruminococcaceae; genus CAG-115. Next base: position 8,912 of record JALEOL010000002.1, on the reverse strand, counting down.
CGATATCGCTGTCGATGCAGTCCAGGAGCGAGATACCCATGGTTATGGTGCGGATATCCAGGTTCTCCTCCTGTATCATCTTTATCGTTTCTAAAATGTCGCTTGAATTAAGCATCTGTCGGTGTTCTCCTTATTATATTCTGTGCATCGCGTTGAAGATATCCTCGTGCATAACATGCACCTGAAGCCCCATATCGCTGCCTGCCTTTGTCAGCTTGTCGGCGAAGTCGATATAGTCGATGTTGAGCTTTGAGATCTCTATCATCATCGTCATGGCGAATAAGTCCTGCATGATCGTCTGGGTAACGTCCATGACGTTTGCGTTGCATTCAGCGCATATTCCGCTCACCTTTGCCAGAATACCTACCGTGTCCTTACCGATAACAGCTACTACTGCTCTCATTGTGTCCTCCTGTTCTGCGGTCAATATGTATAAAATTATCAGCCGCAAGCCTTGTTTTTTTATCTTTCTTATCTATTATACTAAAAAAATCGGAAAAAGTAAATGTATTCATAGACAAATTTGAAATTTTGTGATAAAATAATAAAAAACACATTTGAAAAGATAATATTATGGTTATTTTTTCAGCAGAACAGAAGAGGGAAAATAATGGAAACAACAGAACTCCGCGCTATTCCTGCGGATATTCATAACCACTCCACCCTTTCTCCGGACGGTCACGACCTGCCGATTCGGATGGCGGAGCGAGCCTTCGGGCTGGGGATAAAGCACTATGCGCTTACCGACCACATAGAAACCGAGAAATTCGACGACTGGGATTATGCCGGGGCGGTGGAAAGCTCATACAGCGTTTACCTGGAGATAAAAGAGCGTTTTGAGGGCAGAATGGAGGTCTATTACGGCGTTGAGCTGGGTCAGCCTCTGTTTGACCTGCCGCTTGCCGAGAGGCTTCTTGCAGAGCACGACTACGATTTCGTGTTAGGCTCCACCCACCGGACGAGGACTTACCCCTTCCTGAACAAAATCCCCGACAGCGACGAGGACAGGTACCGCTGCTTGGACGAATATTTCGAGGAGGAGCTGCGGCTTGCGGAATGGGGGAAATTCTGCTCCCTGTCGCACCTGACGTTTCCGCTGCGCTTCATCAGCGGCGATTTCGGCGGTCACGAGGTGGACATGAGCCGGTATGACGCTATCATCGACAAAATACTGGAAACCGTGATCCGGCAGGACATCGCGCTGGAGGTGAATTCCTCCGGCATAAGAAAGGGACTTCATGTCCCGATGCCCTCGGCGGAGTACGTCAGACGCTACTTCGGCAAGGGCGGCAGAATGGTGACTGTCGGCTCTGACGCTCACCGTGTGGAGGACGTCGGCGCGGATATCCCGGAGGTGTTGGATATGCTGAGGGATATCGGATTTGCCGAGATCTGTGTTTTCAGAAAGAAACAGCCAATTTTCATTTCCATCTGATAAGGAGGATCTTTTTATGAATAAGAAGCTACTTGCGTTATTAAAGCGGAACGCGCGGCTCTCCAATGCGGAGCTGGCGGCGATGCTCGGCGTTTCCGAGCAGGAGATCGCGGCAGGAATAAAGCAGCTGGAGAACGAGGGCATAATTATAGGTTATTCCGCGATAGTCAACGAGGAAAAGGCTGACGACAACGCCGTCACCGCGATAATAGAGCTTAAAGTCACCCCGTTCAAGGACAGGGGCTTCGACGACCTGGCGCATACTATCATGCAGTATGATGAGGTTGACACGGTGTTCCTGCTGTCCGGCGCGAACGACCTGTCGATAACCATTACAGGCACCAGTCTGAGAAAGGTCGCTCTGTTCGTTTCTGAGCGTCTGGCTGTTCTGGACGGCGTGCTGTCCACCACCACCCATTTCGTGCTGAGAAGATACAAGGAGAAGAGCCACGTTTTCAGCGAGGAACACTCCGATGAAAGGAGCCTGGTTTCCCCGTGATAGACTACGATAAGATAATTCCCCGGAAGATACAGGATATCCAGCCCTCCGGCATAAGGAAGTTCTTTGACATCGCGCAGCAGGTGGAGGGGGTAATTTCCCTGTCCGTCGGCGAGCCGGATTTCAAGACCCCGTGGGCTGCAAGAAAAGAAGCGATAAACGTGCTGGAAAAGGGCAGGACGGCATACACCGCGAACTCCGGTCTTATCCAGCTGAGAAAGGAGATCTCGAAATATCTCCACAACTTCATTCACACCGACTACGACCCCGAGGGCGAGATGATCGTCACCGTGGGCGGCTCCGAGGCGCTGGATCTTGCGATGCGCGCTCTGATACAGCCCGGGGACGAGGTGCTTGTCCCGGAGCCGAGCTTCGTGTGTTATTCCCCTATCGTCACGGTCTGCGGCGGTACTCCTGTGCCGATAGTCATGACCGCCGAGGATAAGTTCAAGCTGCGCGCGGACGCCCTCAAAGCAGCGATAACCCCCCGGACAAAGGCGCTGATACTGCCTTTTCCGAACAATCCCACCGGCTCTGTAATGCGCCGGGAAGAGCTTGCGGCGATAGCTGACGTGCTGCGCGGCACCGATATAATGGTGATATCCGACGAGATATATTCCGAGATGACCTACGGCGGCGAAAAGCACGCGTCGATAGTCGAGTTCCCGGATATGCGCGAGCGCACGATCGTTGTGAACGGCTTCTCCAAGACCTACGCCATGACCGGCTGGAGACTGGGCTACTGCGCAGGTCCCAGACCCGTGATAAAGCAGATGCTGAAGCTCCACCAGTACTGCATAATGAGCAGCCCCACAGTGAGCCAGTACGCCGCGATAACGGCTCTGACGAAGTGCCGCGAGGACGTGGACAGAATGCTGGAGGAATACGACATGCGCCGCCGTCTGGTGGTAAAGGGCTTCAACGATATGGGGCTTACCTGCTTCGAGCCGGAGGGAGCGTTCTATGTGTTCCCCTGCATAAAGTCCACCGGAATGGGCAGCAGCGAGTTCTGCGAAAAGCTTATCTACACCAAGAAGGTGGCGGTGGTGCCGGGCAATGCGTTCGGGGCGAGCGGCGAGGGATATGTCAGGGTATCCTATGCGTACTCCGTGCAGCATATCACCACGGCGCTGGAGCGTATCCGGGAGTTCCTGGAGGAGCTTAAAAAGTGAACCGTGTTCGTGCGCTGAACCTGCTAGCCTGCGCTAAGCTCAACCTGTATCTCGATATAACCGGCAGGCGCGACGACGGATATCATCTGCTTGAAACCGTCATGCAGAGCGTTTCCTTTGCCGATGTGGTCACTGTAGCGGTGTGCCCCGGGGGTGGGATAACGCTGACATGCAGCCGTGAGGATATCCCCACGGACAGGCGCAATACCGCTTATCGTGCAGCAGAGCTTTTTATGCAGTATTCCGGAATGACCGGCAGAGTGCTGCTGGATATCGAAAAGCATATCCCAAGCGGCGCAGGAATGGGCGGCGGCAGCGCAGACGCAGCGGCAGCACTCCGGGGGCTGAACAATGTGTTCGGGGAGCCGCTGAGCGAACAGCAGCTGCTGGATATCGCGGTGCAGGTCGGCGCGGACGTGCCGTTCTGCCTTGTGGGCGGAACGAAGCTGTGCCGGGGTATCGGAGAGAAGATGTCTGATCTCCCGGCGGCAAAGGGCATATTTGTGGTCGTGAAGCCGGATTTCAGCTGTCCCACCGGAGAAGCCTACCGGAAGTACGACAGCAGCCCGGTAGCGCCGCATGGCGGTCTGGAGAGGTTCCGGGCGGCATTGCCGGATAATTACGCTCCCGAGATGTACAATGTGTTTCAGGAGCTGTACGCTGACGAACGCATAGAGAGTATATGCAGGCGCTTTATGGAACTCGGCGCCCGGGGTGCAATGCTGACCGGAAGCGGTTCGGCAGTATTCGGGGTGTTCGACGACGCGCACACTGCTGCCGCTGCGCAGAAGGAGTTCAGCGGAAGCGTTCTGTGCAGTGCGGTCGGCGAGGGCGTTTGCCTGTAAACCCGTGATAAGGAGGTACTATGATAAAGGTTCAGAACAATATCGGTACGATAACCATTTCGCAGGACTATTTCACATCGCTCATCGGCAGCGCCGTGACGGGCTGCTTCGGAGTGGTGCAGATGAACATCAGCAGCGCAAAACAGACGCTGGCAGCGGCTCTGCCGTTCGTCAGAAAGCGCAGCTTTGAGCGCGGGATAACCGTGAGGGCAGGCAAGGACAAGCTGGTCATCGACCTTCACATCACCGTGCTTTACGGCGTGAATGTCGGCACGGTGGTAAAGAGCATAATCAACAAGGTGAAGTACATCATGGAGGAAAGCACGGGCATTTCCGTTGAGCGTGTGAATGTCTACGTTGACGAGATAAAAACCTGATCAGACTGCGTGTTTTCAGAACTGATCAATTATAAACAGGAAGGGATCGCAATACCAATGATGATTTCAGGAAAGCTGTTCCGGGACGCAGTCATCTCGGGCGCAAACAACATTTCCAACAACCGGCTCGCCGTGGACGAGCTGAACGTATTCCCGGTGCCGGACGGAGACACGGGCACCAATATGTACATGACTGTCAGCAACGCGCTGGCTGAGCTGAAGCAGGCTTCCGACGCGATAACCGTTGCGGACGCGGCGAAGCTCACTGCTTCCGCTATGCTGAGGGGCGCCCGGGGCAACTCCGGCGTTATCCTGTCGCTGATATTCCGTGGGCTTTCCAAGGGGCTGGCAGGGCAGACCGAGGCTGACGCAAAGCTGCTTTCCGACGCGTTCAAGCTGGGCGTGGACGCTGCGTACAAGTCCGTCATGAAGCCCACCGAGGGCACTATTCTCACTGTCGTAAGAGAAGCGTGGGAGAACACAAAGGGCATGGCAAAGCCCGGCGGCGACTCTGCTGAGTTTCTGCGCGCATTCATCGCCGAGGGAGAAAAGAGCCTTGAAAAGACCCCGGAGCTGCTCCCGGCGCTCAAAAAAGCAGGGGTAGTGGACGCAGGCGGAAAGGGTCTGCTGGTGATACTGGAGGGTATGCTGGAGGTTATTTCCGGCGGTTCTGTCATTCGTTCCCATGAGGAGACGAAGCCCTCCGCTCCGGCTGCGGTGGCTGCGGCAGGCGCTGCCGAGGAGGAGATACATTTCGGCTACTGCACCGAGTTCATTGTCAACAAGCAGCAGGGGGCAAAGGACGCGACCGCGCTCCGGGCGTTCCTGGAGACCATAGGCGACTGCGTTGTGGTGGTGGACGACGATGACATAATCAAGGTGCATGTGCATTCCGACCACCCCGGAAAGGCGATCGAGGAGGGACTGAAATTCGGCAGCCTGACCAGGATAAAGATCGAGAACATGCGCGAGCAGCACAACAATCTCATCAAGGCGGACGAAACCGTGCAGAAGAACCGCAGGGTGCCCGTGGAGCCTGAGAAGGAGTTCGGCTTTGTGGCAGTGGCGGCAGGACCCGGTGTTGAGTCGCTGTTCCGGGATCTGGGCGCTGACAGCATAGTGCGCGGCGGTCAGACCATGAACCCCTCCACCGAGGATATCCTGGAGGCTATTGGGCAGACCCCGGCGCACAACGTGTTCGTTCTCCCGAACAACAAGAACATCATCATGGCGGCGGAGCAGGCGGTAGCCCTCGCGGACAGGAACGTGTGCGTTTTGCAGTCCCGTACCATACCGCAGGGTATTTCGGCGCTGATGAGCTTCGACCCCGGCGCGGATTTCGTCACCAACCGCAGCAATATGACCGAAGCCCTCGGCAGGGTGCAGAGCGGTCAGATAACCTACGCGGTTCGCGACAGCGAGTACGACGGGCATAAGATAAAGCAGGGCGAGATACTTGCCATGGACAACGGCAGGATCGTGTTCACCGAAAAGGACGTCACAAAGGCTCTCACCAAGCTCACCAAGCGGCTTGTCAGCGGCTCCAGCAGCTATATTACGGTGATATACGGCTCCGATGTGACGGATGAGGCGGCGAATGCGGCTTACGAGCAGCTTCGCGCCAGAATAAGCGACAATATCGACATCAACCTTGTCAACGGCGGGCAGCCGGTGTATTATTACATCATCTCGGTGGAATAACTCTTCGTTGGCATAAAGCACTGACTGATATATTTTGACATCATGAGCGAGATAACATATCTCAAGGGCGTAGGCCCCAAACGGGCGGAGCTGTATAAAAAGCTGGGCGTGGAGACCGTGGAGCAGCTTGTAGGGCTGTATCCCAGGGACTATGTGGACTTCACCCACCCGAAAACGATAGCGCAGGTGCAGATCGGCGAGGTCTGCGCCTTACGCGCGTTTGTAAAGAAAAAAACCGCGCCGTTCAGCGAGTACGCGAAAATGGCGCTGTATAAAGCGGAGCTTACCGACGGCACCGGGAATATCACGGCGGTGTTTTTCAACGCGAAGTACACCTTTGCGAAGCTGGAGGAGGATCACGAGTACCTTTTCTACGGGAAGATATCCGGCGACCCTGTGCGAATGCAGATAGGCTCGCCGCTGTTCGTTGACACGTCCCAGGGGGGGCTTATGCCGAAATACCCCCTGACCGCCGGGCTTACCAACAACATGGTGTCCGCAAACGTTAAAACGGCGCTTTCCGTGGTGAAGCTTCCGGAGACGCTCCCCGAGGGGCTGATAAGCCGCATGGAGCTGCTTCCCCGGGAGCAGGCGGTAAGGCAGATACACTTTCCGCGCAGCCGTGAGGAATACACCGAGGCAAGGCGGCGGCTGGTGTTTGAGGAGCTTATCACGCTGAAGCTGGGGCTTTCGCTGATGAAGCGCCGCGGCAGAGAGCGCACCGGCGCGGTCATGCAGAGCGTGGATATTTCGGAGCTGTGGGAAAGGCTGCCGTTCACCCCGACAAACGCGCAGCTTAAAGCGGTTTCGGACTGTATCCGGGATATGCAGCGCGAGTTCCCGATGAACCGTCTGATACAGGGTGACGTGGGCAGCGGAAAGACGCTTGTTGCCGCCGCAGCCGCGTATTTCTGCTGCAAGAACGGGTATTCCGTGCTGGTCATGGCGCCCACCGAGGTGCTGGCGCAGCAGCATTACAGCACCTTTTCAGGGCTGCTGGAGCCGCTTGGCATCAGGGTGGAGGAGCTTTCCGGGTCGCTCACCCCGAAGCAGAAAGCGCAGGTTCGCGCCCGGGCGGAAAGCGGCGAGACCGGGGTGCTCATCGGAACCCAGGCGCTTATCCAGAAGTCGTCGGTGATGAAGAACGCCGGGCTTGTCATCGTGGACGAGCAGCACCGTTTCGGCGTGGCTCAGCGCGCGGCTCTGGCGGAAAAGGGCGCTGCGCCGCATATCCTGGCGATGTCCGCAACGCCGATACCCCGCACCCTTGCGCTGATAGTTTACGGCGACCTGGAGGTGTCTGTAATTAACGAGATGCCAAAGGGGAGACTGCCGGTGCTGACCTACGCGGTGGACAGCAGCTTCCGCCGGAGGGTGTATAATTTTATCAAAAAGCACATCGCAGCCGGGCGGCAGGCGTATATCGTATGTCCGCTGGTGGAGGACCCCGAGGGAAAGAGCGAGAAGGCAAGTGCCATAGAGTATTACGATACACTGGTGAACGGCGAGTTCCGGGATATCCCCACGGGGCTGCTTTACGGTAAGATGAAGCAGGCGGACAAGGAGTGCGTCATGGCTCAGTTCAAATCCGGAAAGCTCCGGCTGCTGGTCTCCACCACCGTCATCGAGGTGGGGATAGACGTTCCGAACGCCGTGGTAATGCTCATCGAGAACGCGGAGCAGTTCGGGCTGTCCCAGCTGCACCAGCTGAGGGGGCGCGTCGGCAGGGGCAGCGAGCAGAGCTACTGCATTCTGATGTCGGACAGCAAAAGCGAGTACACAAAGGCGCGCGCCGATGTAATGGTGCGGACTACGGACGGCTTTGAGATCGCCCGGGAGGATCTGAAGCTGCGCGGCCCGGGCAATTTCTTCGGCAGGCAGCAGCACGGTCTGCCGCCGCTGAAAGTCGCCGACCTTGCGGACGACGCGGATATTCTTGAAGATGTTGACAGCATAGCCGGGGAGATACTCCGTGCCGACCCGGAGCTTGCCTCTGATAAGAGCCGGCTGCTGCGTGAGGGCGTGGATCGGCTTTTCGGGCAGAACGGAGAATACGGCTGGAATTAATACTAATAACCATTTAAACTCAGGAAATCTTTGCAGAAATCCAGCACCGCTATCGTCGTCAAAGAAACTTGACGTACATACAGTACGCCTGCGTTTCTTTTCCTAGATATCGGCACTGTCTTTCTGCAAATCTTTTCCTTCGTTTAAACGGTTATTAGTATAAGTAGACAGCGGCGCTGTTGAAATATTAAGCTAGCCCCAAAGGGCGGAAATGATATGATTTCACTGTGTATCACACATGAATATATCAATACTGAAAGGAGAAAAACACAATGGCAGTAAAGATCAGACTTCGCAGAATGGGCGCAAAGAAGGCTCCCTTCTACCGTGTAGTTGTTGCTGATTCCCGTTACCCCAGAGATGGTCGTTTCATCGAGGAGATCGGCACATATGATCCCACTAAGGAGCCGGCTCTCGTAAACATCGACACAGCTAAGGCTGACGAGTGGATCAAGAAGGGCGCACAGCCCACTGATACCGTTAAGAGACTTCTCAAGAAGTAATTCTGCGGCACAGTAAACGCGGGCACTCCCTGCCCGTTAAGCTAATGTCCGGGGGAGACCCCGTTGATCCCACAGGAGGGACTATATATGAAAGAGCTTCTGATAACAATCGCCTCTGCCCTCGTTGAGGACAAGGACGCGGTTCAGGTCACTGTTGACGAGCCGGACGCCGAGGGCGTGATCGTGTATCACCTCCATGTTGCCCAGGAAGATATGGGCAGAGTGATCGGCAAGCAGGGCAGGATCGCAAAGGCTATCCGCACCGTTATGCGCGCAGGCGCTGTCAGAGCGGACGAGAAGATCTCCGTTGAGA
>JALEOL010000059.1 GCA_022766785.1 Oscillospiraceae bacterium | reverse complement strand
CCGCACCGACGAGTATCGCTTTTGTGAGATGTTTTTCTTCCATAATTACTCCTAACTCATGTTCTCTGGTAACGGCAGAGTTGTTTCCCGTTGCTGCGTGAGTGCAGGAACGTAAGTAATTACACACATATCGTTATTATATCAGTATTATCCAGATATGTCAAGCAAATAATGGCGGTTTACGCTAAAAAAGAAAGGCTGATCGATTTGAAATTCCAGAGATTTGACGTTATTATCGTCGGCACGGGGATATCAGGTATCTACACCGCGCTGAACCTGTCGCCCGACCTGCGCATACTCATGCTGAGCAAGCGCGAGTTAACGCTTTGTAATTCGGCGCTGGCGCAGGGGGGAGTTGCCGCGGTGATGGACAAGCAGAACGACAGCTACGACCTGCACATAAAGGACACACTCATCGCCGGTCACTACAAGAATAATCTCGACAACGTGAAGATACTTGTGGAGCAGGGTCCCACCGATGTAATGCGCCTGAAGGACAAGTACGGCGTTGAGTTCGACCTGAAGGAGGACGGCAGCATTGCGCTCACCAGGGAGGGGGGACATTCGCGCCGCCGCATAGCCCACCACAAGGACACCACCGGCTTTGAGATAGAGACCAACCTCATAAAGCAGGTGCAGGAGCTGAAAAATGTCACGGTCGTGAACTGGTCTGTGCTCTGCCGGCTGGAGAAGCAGGACGGAATGTTCTTCGCTGACGTGCTGGCTCATAACGACATTCCCGGCGGGCAGGAGCACCAGTATTACTGCGCGGACGCGGTGGTGCTGGCGACCGGCGGTATCGGCAGGGTGTACGACTTCACGACAAATTCTGCGATAGCCACCGGCGACGGTATCCAGCTTGCCTATAACCTGGGCGCTGAGATAAAGAACCTGAGCTATGTCCAGTTCCACCCCACTGCTTTTGCGGACAGAAAGAACCGCGAGTGCTTCCTCATTTCCGAGGCGGTAAGGGGCGAGGGCGCGCACCTGCTCAACTGCCGCAAGGAGCGCTTCATGCAGAAATACGAGCCGGAGCGCAAGGAGCTTGCTCCCCGGGACGTGGTTTCCAAGTGCATGATGAAGGAGCAGGAGGAGACCGGCAGCGACGAGTTCTGGCTGGATATTTCCCACAAGGATCCCGAGTTCGTCAAGGGGCATTTCCCGATGATATACGGCAAGGTGCTGGAAAAGGGCTACGACATGACAAAGGAGCCGTTCCCGGTGTACCCCTGCCAGCATTATCTCATGGGCGGCATCAACGTTGACGGCAAGGGCGCGACAAATATCCCCGGGCTGTACGCCGCAGGAGAATGCTCCCACACCGGAGTTCACGGCAAGAACCGTCTTGCCAGCAACTCGCTGCTGGAGGCGCTGGTGTTCTCACGACTGATCGCCGAGGATATAACCGCGAACCGCCGCAGCGACGACCGCACGACAGTAGAATATCCGATGACTTCTCCAGAGGGGAAGCCGCTTCCCAAGGGTATCCGCACCGAGATACGCCACATCATGCAGAAGGCTTACTTCATCGAGCCGAATTACGAGGAAGCTGAAAAGGGTCTCGCAAGGATAAAGGAGCTTAAAGACCAGGTCTACAACAGCGGCTATGCCGTGACTGCGGATTTTGTTGAAACAAAGTCGCTGGTGACTGTGGCGTACATAATCCTCTCTGAGGTGCTTGAAAGGAAAGGTAAAGACGAATGACACTTTTACCGTTTTACGTTGACGATATCATAAAGACCGCGCTGACCGAGGACATAAACTACATCGACAGCACCGCCGACCTGCTTATCCCGGAGGACAGCGTTTCCTCCGCGTACTTCATGGCAAAGGCGGAGGGCGTTCTGTGCGGTCTGGAGGTGGCTCTCCGGGTATTTACGATACTTGACCCGGACATGAAGATACAGTGCCATTTCAAGGACGGCGACAAGGTGAAGTACGGCGACATCATCGCGGAATTCACCGGGCACACAAGGCTTATGCTGAAAGCGGAGCGCACTTCGCTGAATATCCTGCAGCACATGAGCGGCATTTCCACCTACACGAACAAATGCGTGGAGCTTGTCAAGGGCACCAACGCAAGTATCGCAGACACCCGGAAGACCCTGCCGGGGCTGAGACCGCTCCAGAAGTACGCGGTGACAGTCGGCGGCGGACGTAATCACCGCTACAACCTGACCGACGCGGCAATGCTGAAGGACAACCATATCGACGCATACGGCGGCATTACTCCGGCGGTAAACGCGCTTCGTCAAAAGGCAGGGCACATGCTCCAGATAGAGGTGGAGACCCGAACCCTGGACGAGGTGCAGGAGGCTGTGGATTGCGGCGTGGACGTCATCATGCTGGACAACATGGACTGCCCCACAATGTCGCAGGCTGTGAAGCTGGTGAACGGCAGGGCGAAGCTGGAAGCAAGCGGCAACGTCACACTGGAGAACATCAGGCAAGTTGCTGAAACCGGCGTGGACATTATTTCGCTCGGCGCACTCACACACAGCGTAAAGGCGTTTGATATCTCGATGAAGTGGAAGAAGTAAAATACAAAAAAAAGGGCGGTGCCGTTGGGTATCGCCCCGAATCCGTATTCCGCTGCAACCTTTTTCGGGGGAGCATGGTGTTGATATCAGAATGATTTTCGGGAGGGATATCATGAGAAAGAAACTTGCGCTTTTTTCTGCGGCGGCTCTGCTGATGATGTCCGGGTGTAATTCCCGGCAGGAGAACGCTTCCGCTGTCACCTCGGCTGACACGGCTGTGACGACAATTTCGACTACCGCCGGGACGACCGCTCAGACAACTACGGCAACCACGGCAACTACCGCCGAAACGACCACGGCAGCTGCCCAGACCACAGCTGCAACTACTGCCGAGACTTCGGCGACCACCTCACAGACAGCTGCGGCGACCACTGCTCAGACAACTGCGGCAACCACTGCCAGAACAACCGCGGCGACCACTGCTCATACTACCGCGGCTACCGCTGCAACAACCACCCAAACAACCACCCAAACCACCGCCTCGACCACACCGCCCGAAAGCGAGCCGGAGGAAGCAGACCCGTACACAATCGCAGCGGAGGAGCGCAGAAAGCTGCTTCCGGAGATAGACGTTCCGGTGTATTCTCACACCCGTGCCGGGGATTATGTCCTGCTGACGGTGAAGCCGGAGAAGATCTACTGGAACTATCTCACGGACTTTCAGCCTGTGGAGGGCGAGCCGTTCACGCTGCTGTTTCCGGCGATATTCTATGACGTGTTCAGAGAGTCGGACAGCGTGCTGCTGAACTTCCCGGACTACAACTACACCAGATACGGCGACTTGGAGGGTCTGGAGGGAGTTACGGCGGACTTTATGTACCTGCAATATACGCCGGACCAATACGGGTGGGAAGCCGGTCTGCTTTACCCCATAAAGGACGGCATTCTGACCGAACTGGACTGCATTGACCGGGTGGACAAGTATTTTGCGCACGACTGGTACGCCGGTTATGATTACTTTGACGTGCTTATGGACGATGAAGAGGGCGAGGGCTTCCCGGACGAATTCTACTACGGGCTTACGGTGGACGAGGTGGACAGATTTATGACGGATAAGCACAGGGAATGCGCCGAATCGCAGAAAAGAGCGGACGAAGAAAAGGAAGCCGGGCTTGTTGACTGTGTGCTGTTCAGCTTAGGTCACGACTTCATGCTGATGGGTGCGGAAATGCGGCTCACTCTTGTGGAATAATACAAACAACGGGGAGGTGCCTCCCCGTTGTTTTCGTGTCATTCCGGTCTTAGCCTTGCAAGATCCGGAAACTCGTTTTTGCGTATCTCTGCGATGCGTGCGTCTATGCGGCTTCGTGTAATTCCGGGGTATTCGTCGAACACCGGCTCAACGCCGAAGAACGCCAGCGCCACCACCGCGCCGAACGCGTTTGAGTCCACCTCGGAGGGCTGTAAGCTGAACTCGCGCAGAGAAAGCTCCTCCCGGGGGCGGTAGCTGCCGAAATACAGCTCGTTATCGGTGCGGCGCTGCCACTCCCGGCGAAGCTCCGCAGCTGCCGCGAAAAGCTGATCAAGGCTCGCCGCTTTCAGTTTCCTGAGATACAGCCGCTTTCCGTCCGGGGTGAGCCGGGCGTGCTCATCGGGGAGCAGTGCGCTGTCGTTGTAGAATACCTGCGGCATGGGCAGGGACAGCATTCCGCATATCATTTTGATGTAGTTGTTTATCATGGTTTCACCTCAGAATAATGTCAGCTGCTCATTTTCGGGGAACTCCCTCAGGTACGCGAAAATGCTCTCCGGGTCGTGGAGCATGCCGTATTCCTCGCACCTGCTGTGGAACAGCTTCAGCAGCCGGTCGCTTCCGGGAGAGGGCAGCTCGTAGTTATTGCCGTAGCGTTCGATATAGCGCTGTTTCAGCCCCGGAAAGTGCCTGTCCAGCGCCGTATAGTAGTATTCCCGGTCGCCCTCGCGCAGGGTAAGCCCCATGCCGAACATCATCACTCCCACGCAGCCGGCGCGCCGGGCGTAGTCAAGTATTCCGGCGACGTTCTCCTCTGTGTCGTTGATGAACGGCAGCAGCGGACACAGCCATATCACGGTGGGAATACCCCGGCGGCGCATCTCGCACAGCACCTCGAACCGGCGGCTGGTAACGCACACGTTTGGCTCGACTATGCGGCACAGCCCGTCGTCAAAGGTGGTGAGGGTCATCTGCACCACCGCTTTCGATTTGCGGTTTATTTCGGTAAGCAGGTCAATGTCGCGCATAACAAGGTCGGATTTCGTCTGCACGCTCACCCCGAATTCGTACTGCGAGATAAGCTCCAGACAGCGCCGGGTGAGCATAAGCTCCTTTTCGGCGTGGAGATATGGGTCGCACATAGCGCCGGTGCCTATCATGCAACGCTTTCGCTTTGAACGCAGAGCCTGCTCCAGAAGCTGCGGAGCATTCTCTTTGACCTCGATATCCTCAAAATCGTGGGACATCTGATAGCATGTGCTGCGCGAGTCGCAGTAGATACACCCGTGGGTGCAGCCGCGGTAGATGTTCATACCGTTTGAAGCTGAGAGTATCCCCTTTGCCTGAACCTTGTGCATTATTTCACCGCCGTTCATTTTGTACTGTGCTATGAACATTATACAACATTGTGACGGATATGTCAATGACCGCCCCAAAGAAAGCAGTATATTCTTGCAAAGCGTAAAATTACATGCCATGGCAAAAAAATCCCTTGACAAATCCGCCGGAGTAGTATATAATATCTTTAATAGCAGTGTTTAAGAAAAATCAATGGCTTTTAAGGCGGCACCGTGATGCCGGCAAGGTTGTGATTTTCGTATAGGGGAGTTGTGCCGCAGGCGGCGCAGCGCTTGTTGTACTCAGATATCATCAGCCAGCCGTATATCCGGTTGGCTGTTTTTGTTCCCGGAAGAAAGGACGTGATATTCATGTGTACCGTTGAGGGGCTGACGCTGAAGGCTGAAATAATGGACGAAAGCTCGATGACAAGGGCTGTCACCCGTATTTCGTTCGAGATGATCGAACGCAACAAGGGTACTGACGGACTTTGCCTCATCGGGCTTTTTTCGCGCGGCGCAGTCCTTGCAAAGCGCATCGCGGCGAAGCTCGCTGAGATAGACGGCAGGGAGATACCCGTGGGTCTGCTGGATATCACGCCGTTTCGGGACGACAAGCCGCGCGGAGCCAGCCCCGACAGCAGCGAGATACCGTTCGATATCACGGACAGGCGCGTTATCATCGTTGACGACGTGATATTCACCGGCAGAACCGCAAGGGCGGCTATCGACGCGATAATGTCCCGGGGCAGACCTAAGCTGATACAGCTTGCGGCGCTGGTGGACAGAGGTCACAGGGAGCTGCCGATACGGGCGGACTACATCGGCAAGAACCTGCCCACTTCCCGGGAGGAAAAGGTCAAGGTGCTGGTAAAGGAGCTTGACGGCTGCGACAAGGTGGTAATTTACACCCAATGCTCTGCGGAATAGAAAAACGGATCATATCGTCAACAGGGAGGTCAGAATGGACTTATTATTGAAGAACGGCCATGTGGTGGACAGTGCCAGCGGCTTTGAGGGCAAGGCAGATATCCTTATCCACGGGAACCTTATCCGGGAGATCGGAGAGGGGATCACCGCGCCGGAGGCTCAGGTGATAGACTGTGAGGGACTGACGGTGATACCCGGGATATGCGATATGCATGTGCACTTCCGCGACCCCGGACAGACCCACAAGGAGGACATCATCACCGGAGGAAACGCGGCAGCCGCAGGCGGAGTCACCGCAGTGGCATGTATGCCGAACACCATTCCCACGGTGGACAACGCGGATACGGTGCGTTACATCATCGAAAAGGCGAAAGGCGCAAAGACCCGTGTATATCCCGTGGGCAGTATCACGAAGGGACTTGACGGCGTAGAGCTGTGCGATTACAAGGAACTGCACGACGCAGGCTGCGTTGCGGTATCCGACGACGGCAGACCGGTGAAGAACGCGCGGATCATGGCGGAGGCTATGGTCAAGGCGCATTACGCAGGAATGAAGGTTATCTCCCACTGCGAGGATCTGGACATCGTTGCCGGGGGGATAATGAACGCCGGAAAAGTCTCAAAGGAGCTTGGCGTAAAGGGAATACACCGTCTCAGCGAGGATATAGTCACCCAGCGTGAGATAACCCTTGCGACCGATCTGGAGGTGCCGATACACATTGCCCACGTTTCTACGGCGCAGAGCATGCAATCCCTGAGAATAGCCGCACGCTACGGCACTATGGTCACATGCGAGACCGCTCCGCACTACTTTATGCTGACTGACGAGCTGCTCAGGAGCCGCGACGCGGACTATCGCATGAACCCTCCGCTGCGCACCGAGGTCGATGTCCAGGCGATAACCGAGGGCGTTGTGGACGGCACTATCGACTGCATAGTTACCGACCACGCTCCCCATTCGCCGGAGGAAAAGGCGGATTTTGAGAAAGCTCCAAACGGCGTCGTGGGACTGGAGACTTCGCTTGCGGCTACTCTCACGGCACTTTACCACACCGGAAAGATATCGCTCCAGAGGATAGTGACGCTGATGTGCGTTAATCCGCGCAGGATACTCTCTATCCCCGGCGGCAGCCTGAAAAGCGGAGATCTCGCGGATATCTGCATATTCGACCCCAACGAGGAGTGGGTGGTAGACCCGGAGAAGCTGCACTCCAGATCGAAAAACACCTGCTTCAAGGGCATGACCCTGAAGGGCAGGGTAAAATACACAATACTTGACGGAAAAATTGTCTACACAGACGGAAAAGACTGAATAAATCGGAGGAAAGAAAATGTCACTTGACAGACTTATCGAAAAGATCGAACAGACCCAGAACCCCTCGGTTGCAGGGCTTGACCCCAAGCTGGCATACGTTCCGGAGTACATCAAGGAGAAGTGCTTCGAGAAGTACGGCGAGACCCTCAAGGGCGCGGCAAAGGCGCTGCTGGAGTTCAACAAGGGGCTTATCGACGCGCTGTACGACATCGTGCCTGCGGTAAAGCCCCAGGCGGCTTACTATGAGATGTACGGCCCGGCAGGCGTAAAGACCCTGTACAAGACCCAGGAATACGCACGCAGCAAGGGAATGTACGTCATCACCGACGGAAAGCGCAACGATATCGGTACCACCATGGAGGCATACGCCGCTGCACATCTGGGAAAGGTACAGGTGGGCAAGGAGACCTACGAGCCGTTCCTCGGGGACGCGCTGACGGTAAACGGCTACCTCGGCAGCGACGGAATAAAGCCGCTGCTTGCGACATGCCGCGACAACGATAAGGGAATTTTCGTGCTGGTAAAGACAAGTAACCCCAGCTCCGGCGAGCTTCAGGATAAGAAGATAGACGGCGTGACAATATACGAGACTATGGGCAGAATGTGCGAGGAATGGGGCAGAGACCTCCCGGGCGTTTACGGCTATTCCGGCGTGGGCGCAGTTGTGGGCGCGACCTATCCCGATCAGCTGAAGTACCTGCGCGAGAAGCTGCCGGCTACCTTCTTCCTTATCCCGGGCTACGGCGCACAGGGCGCAGGCGCAAAGGATATCGCAGGCGCATTCGACAAGAACGGTCTGGGCGGCATCGTCAACAGCTCCAGGGGCATCATGTGCGCTTACCAGAAGGAGAAGTGCGACGAGCACGAATTCGCCGAGGCAGCGCGCCGCGAGGCTATCCGCATGAGAGATGAGATCATGGGATGTGTAGGTAAAATCACCCTGAACAAGTAAAGGCGGCAGGTCTTTCAAATTCGGAATTCGGAATTCGTAATTCGGAATTTCGGTATCGCTTCGCGATAATTTTAAATACCGATACAATCGGATACACCCGCGACAGCGGCACAATAATTCCGCATTCCGCATTCCGAATTCCGAATTAAAAAATAAACCCGTGTAAATACATGGAGGAACATAGAAAATGATATTTGAGAACAAAAAGAAAGCGACGCTTATCCTCGCTGACGGGACGGAGTTCGAGGGCAGAGCCTTCGGCGCAGACGGCTCGGTCATCGGCGAGATAGTATTCACAACGGCAATGGTCGGCTACCAGGAGACACTCACCGACCCCAGCTACTGCGGACAGATCGTTACCCAGACATTTCCGCTTATCGGAAACTACGGCGTGAACGACATCGACCCGGAGTCAAACGGCAGCGTGGTCAGCGGCTATATCGTCAGAGAGCAGTGCGAAGAACCCTCTAACTTCCGCTGCGAGGGCGATCTTGACAGCTACCTGAAAAAGTACAACATCATCGGCATTTACGACATCGACACGCGCCACCTCACAAAGCTTATCCGCGAGAGCGGCGTAATGAACGGCGCTATCGTTCACGGCGACTTCAACAAGGAGGAGCTGCTGGAGAAGATACGCGCGTATTCCGTCGGTAAGGTAGTACCGAAAGTAAGCGTAAAGGAAAAGGAATACTACCCGGCAGAAAACGCAGAATATAACGTGGTGCTCATGGACTACGGCTATAAGTTCAATATACGCAGAGAGCTTGTAAAGCGCGGCTGCAACGTCACAGTAATGCCGTGGAACGCCACCGCCGACGAGATAAAGGCGCTGAACCCCGACGGCATAATGCTCTCAAACGGCCCCGGCGACCCTGCGGACAACACCGAGGCTATCAACACCCTGCGCGAGCTTATCCCGGCGCAGATACCCACCTTCGGCATTTGTCTGGGACACCAGCTGCTTGCTCTGGCAAACGGCGCAAGGACCGAGAAGCTGAAATACGGTCACCGCGGCGGCAATCAGCCGGTAAAGGATCTGGCGCTCGACAGGACGTTCATCACCTCCCAGAACCACGGCTATGCGGTCATCGGCGACAGCGTTCCGGCGGAGCGCGGCGAGGTAAGCCATGTAAACGGCAACGACGGCACCTGCGAGGGCGTGCGCTATCACAATGCGCCTGCGTTCACGGTGCAGTTCCACCCGGAAGCCTGCGGCGGTCCCAAGGACACCGCGTACCTGTTCGACGAGTTTATTGAGCTGATGGAGGGTAAAAAGTCATGCCGTTAAGAAGTGATATCAAGAAAGTACTGGTTATCGGCTCCGGTCCTATCGTTATCGGACAGGCTGCGGAGTTCGACTATGCAGGCACCCAGGCGTGCCGCGCGTTAAAGCAGGAGGGTCTGGAGGTAGTTCTCATCAACTCCAACCCGGCGACAATAATGACGGACAAGCACATGGCGGACAAGATATATATCGAGCCACTGACTCTGGACGTTGTAAAGAGAGTTATCGAGATAGAAAAGCCGGACAGCGTGCTGTCGAACCTCGGCGGTCAGACCGGGCTTACCCTGTCCATGGAGCTTGCGGAGTGCGGCTTTCTGGAGGAGCACGGCGTAAAGCTGCTCGGCTCCGACCCCGAGACTATCCACAAGGCAGAGGACAGGCAGGCGTTCAAGGACACCATGGAGAAGATCGGTCAGCCCTGCATTCCGTCAAAGGTAGTTGAGACCGTTGAGGACGCTATGGAGTTCGCCGAGGTGATAAGCTACCCCGTTATCGTAAGACCTGCGTTCACTCTTGGCGGCACCGGCGGCGGTATCGCCCAGACCCCCGAGGAGCTTCACGAGATCGCCACCAACGGTCTGCGGCTTTCGCCTATCACACAGATACTTGTGGAGAAGTGCATCTCCGGCTGGAAAGAGATCGAGTTCGAGGTAATGCGCGACAGCAAGGGCAATGTTATCACCGTCTGCTCCATGGAGAACTTCGACCCTGTGGGAGTTCACACCGGCGACTCTATCGTTGTCGCTCCCTGCGTAACTCTTGCGGACAAGGAATATCAGATGCTGCGTACTGCGGCTATCAATATCATTCAGGAGCTGAAAGTAGAGGGCGGCTGCAACTGCCAGTTTGCGCTGAAACCCGACAGCTTCGAGTACGCCGTTATCGAGGTAAACCCGAGAGTTTCCCGTTCCTCTGCGCTGGCTTCAAAGGCTACCGGCTATCCGATAGCAAAGGTTGCAGCGAGGATCGCGGTGGGCTACACGCTGGACGAGATAGTAAACCAGGTGACGGGCAAGACCTACGCCTGCTTCGAGCCTGCGCTTGACTACCTTGTTGTTAAGTTCCCGAAGTGGCCGTTCGACAAGTTCGTATATGCGAAAAAGACCCTCGGCACTCAGATGAAGGCCACCGGTGAGATAATGGCTATCGCTCCAAGCTTTGAGGCAGGCATGATGAAGGCTGTGCGCTCCATTGAGCTCGGCATGGACACCATGACCAAGGAAGACTTCACTAAGCTGTCCGACGAGGAAGTGCTGAAGAAGCTGGAGGATATCGACGTTGACCGTTCCTTCTGCATATTCGAGGCGCTGAAGCGCGGCATCTCCGTTGACACTATCCACGATATCACAAAGGTGGACAAGTGGTTCATCAGCAAGCTGAACAATCTTGTACAGCTTGAAAAGTGGCTTGCGGAGGGCGAGCTTACCCAGGAAAAGTACGACATGGCGAAGAAGTACTGCTATCTGGACAGCACCATTGAGCGCATTTCCGGGCAGAAGATAAAGGAGCGCCGCCTTGCCGTCTACAAAATGGTAGATACCTGCGCCGCCGAGTTCTCCGCGAGCACACCGTATTTCTACAACACATTCGACCGTGAGAATGAAGCCGCAGAGTTCATCGAGCAGCACCCCACGGACAAGAAAAAGGTCATCGTGTTCGGCTCCGGACCTATCAGAATAGGTCAGGGTATCGAGTTCGACTACTGCTCCGTTCACTGCGTATGGACGCTGAAAGAAGAGGGCTGCGAAGCGATAATCTGCAATAACAACCCGGAAACCGTTTCTACCGACTTCGACACCGGCGACAGGCTGTATTTCGACCCCCTGACAAAGGAGGACGTTGAAGCGCTCATCGCCACCGAGAAGCCCTACGGCGTTGTGGTTCAGTTCGGCGGACAGACTGCGATAAAGCTGATAAAACACCTGACTGCACTCGGCGTGCGCATTCTGGGTACTTCTGCGGCGGACGTTGACGCTGCCGAGGACAGGGAGCTGTTCGACGAGCTGCTTGAAAAGTGCAATATCCCCCGTCCCCAGGGCACTACGGTGTTCACCACCGAGGAAGCGCTCACAGCCGCAAACAAGCTGGGATATCCCGTGCTGCTGCGCCCGTCCTACGTTCTCGGCGGTCAGAACATGATAATCGCGCACTGCGACAGCGACGTCACCGAGTACATGACGATAATCACCTCACACAAGTTGGAGAACCCCGTGCTCATCGATAAGTACATGATGGGCACCGAGGTGGAGGTTGACGCTATCTGCGACGGCGAGGACTTCCTCATTCCGGGTATCATGGAGCATATCGAGCGCGCAGGTATCCACTCCGGCGACTCTATCTCGATCTACCCGGCACAGACCCTTTCCGACCACATCAAGCGCGTCATCATCGATTACACCGAGAAGCTGGCAAAGGCGCTGCACGTTGTGGGACTTGTCAATATCCAGTACGTTGTGTACGACCACGAGGTGTTTGTAATTGAAGTAAATCCCCGTTCCTCCAGAACCGTGCCGTACATCAGCAAGGTCACCGGTGTGAACATGGTGGATATCGCAACAAAGATAATCCTCGGCGCAAAGCTCAGGGACATGGGCTTCAAGAGCGGACTGTATCCCGTGGGAGACTACATTGCGGTGAAAGTCCCGGTATTCAGCTTTGAGAAGCTGAACGATGTTGACAATCAGTTAGGCCCCGAGATGAAGTCCACCGGCGAGTGCCTGGGCATTGCAAAGACTTTCAGCGAGGCTCTGTTAAAGGGACTTATCGCGGCAGGCTACAAGCTGCACCACGAGGGCGGCGTGCTCATTTCCGTCAAGGACGGCGACAAGCACGAGATAATCGAGGTCGCGAGCCGCTTCGAGGCGCTGGGCTTCAAGATATACGCCACCAGCGGTACCGCTTCCGTGCTGAACAGGAATATGATCGCGGCAAGCCATGCTTACAGGATAGGAAAGGGCGATCCGGACGTTATACAGCTGCTGGAAAGCGGAAAGATACAGTACGTTATCTCTACGTCAGAAACCGGCAGACAGCCCTCACGCGACAGCGTAAAAATGCGCCGCAAGGCGGTAGAGCGCTCCATTGCATGCCTTACCGCTATCGATACCGCAAACGCCCTGCTCGACTGCCTTGAAATGCACAAGACAATTAACGACGTTGAGCTGATCGATATCACAAAGATCTGACAATTATCCCATTCTCCGGGGCGGTGCAGCTTTATCGTCCCGGAAATCAGGGAAAATCCATTTCCCGCAAAGCTCCTGTGAATGACGACGCATTTTAGGGCTGCGGCAATTCAGTTATAACATACATTTATCTTTTCTGATATAGGCACTTATATTACTATACTCGACAGAGGAATTATGACATATGAACGACAGCCTGACACTGCTTCTTGAAAAAGCCAAAACCGACAAGCGGCTGAAAGACAGAATATATGCGACGCGCAGCGAACGAAATCCTGTGAATGCGCTGTGCGAGCTTGCAACAGCGGAGGGCTTTCCGATAACCGCCGCTGAGCTTATTGACGAGGGGGAGACCTCCTGCGCCATGATGCTGCGTTCGGTCAATGGCGGCGGAGTAGAAGCGCCGGAGGGCTGGGACGACTTGTACGAAATGTTCTTTGCCGCGCTCGACTATCTCTGAGTTAAGCAAACGTTCATTTAATTCGGCGAATATTACGGCTTTTTTCTGCGAAAGGACTATTCATGAAGATCGGCAAATACCCGGTAAAGCGCAGCTATAAGATACCACGGCTCATCACCGACGTTTTTTCGGTGGGACTGGCGGTGTTCATTCTCTCGGTGGAGTACATGTTCATGACGGTGTACGAGGACAATCTGCGGCAGAATATCGGCGAGAATATCGACAAGCTGGCGCAGGCTGACCCCACTATCGCGTGGAAGCACTGGATCACCATGATATTCCCGGCGGCGGTTCTGGCGGTATTTGCCGTGTATATTATCCTGACGAATACCAGCCACAGGTTCAGCAGCCTGAATATCACAAAGCGCACCGCCCAGAGGGTGAGCGACATGTACGCCCTGTGCGTTTCGCTGTGTAAGATACCTGCATTGATGTTCATCAGCGAGATGATGATGATAACACATAACAAAATGCTGATGTCAGATGAAAGCTGGTTCACGATACAGCTTGTGCTGGATCTTGCGATAATAGCGCTGCTGATCTGCTTTTTCCACCGACTGCTGGAAAGGATCACCCAGTCCGGTGATACAAGCCCGGATACCGCTGTGCATGTCCGTTCCGTGGTTCGGCAGACTGACGAAGCGACTGAAAAAACTGACGATATTGAAAGGAGTTAACATGAGCTACTACTGCGACAGGTACCCGATAATCGAGAAAAAGACCCTCTCGAAAGACACCTATTCCATGACTATCTACGCCCCGGAGGCTGCAAAGGCGGCGCACGCAGGGCAGTTTGCCACGATCACCGCGCCGGGCTTCACGCTGCGCCGCCCGATCTCGATCTGCGAATTCAGCCGCTCCAAGGGGACTGTTCGGTTTGTGTTTGAGGTAAGAGGAAAGGGCACCGAGGCAATTTCAAGGCTCAATCCAGGGGATAATCTGGACGTGCTCTGCCCCCTCGGAAACGGCTTCACTGTGCCGGACAGCGCACGCAGGGTTGTGCTTGTGGGCGGCGGTATCGGCGTTCCCCCTCTGCTGGCGCTTGCGAAAAAGCTGGGTGACAGAAGCACTGCGATACTGGGCTTCAGGGATTACAGCCGCATTATCCTTGCGGACGAATTCGAAGCCTACGGCGCGAACACCGCGATATGCACCGACGACGGTTCCGTGGGCTATCACGGGCTTGTTACCGAGCCGCTTGCGAATACGCTGAAAAATGTCGGCGCTGATCTGGTCTGCGCCTGCGGCCCTACGCCCATGCTCAACGCTATTGCAAGGGTGTGCGCCGAAAACGACGTTCCCTGCAAGGTATCCATGGAGCAGAGAATGGGCTGCGGCGTGGGTGCGTGCGTGGTCTGCTCCTGCCTTACCGTCAGAAACGGACAGGAGCATTTTGCGAGGGTCTGCAAGGACGGCCCTGTATTCGACGCAAAGGAGGTAAAGTTCAATGGCTGATTTAAGCGTAAAGATCGCAGGGGTGGAGTTCCCGAACCCGGTAATTGCGGCTTCCGGCACCTACGGCAACGGCGAGTGCTTCACCGACCTGTATCCGCTGTCAAGACTGGGCGGCGTTTCCTGCAAGGGAATGACTATCGAGCCGAAAATGGGCAATATCCCCCCGAGAATTGCGGAAACACCCTCCGGCATTCTGAACTCCGTGGGACTCCAGAACATCGGCGTTCACGGCTTTATCGACTACTATCTCCCGACCCTTAAAGAGGAGGGCAACGTTATCATCGCAAACGTAGCCGGGGCGACAATTGACGACTATATCGCGGCGGCAGAGGCTCTTGATTCCACCGACGTTGACATGATAGAGCTGAACATCTCCTGCCCGAATGTTAAAGCAGGCGGCGCAACATGGGGAGTTACCTGCGAGGGTGCAGCGTCCGTTACAAAGGCAGTAAGAGCCGCGACCGCAAAGCCCCTTATCGTGAAGCTGACCCCGAACGTCACCAATATTACTGAAATAGCAAAGGCAGTTGAAGCGGAGGGAGCGGACAGCATTTCGCTCATAAACACGCTTCTCGGTATGAGAATAGATATCCGCACCAAGCGCCCGATACTCCACAACAATGTAGGCGGACTTTCCGGTCCGGCGGTGTTCCCGGTGGCGGTTAGAATGGTATGGCAGTGCTACAATGCGGTGAAAATTCCGATAATCGGCATGGGCGGTATCTCCACATGGGAGGACGCAGTGGAAATGATGCTTGCCGGCGCGACTGCAATTCAGATGGGTACTGCGATATTCACCGACCCGTGGTCGCCGATAAAGGTCATTGAGGGTCTGAACGAATATATGGACAAGAACGGCATAAAGAGCCTTTCGGAGATAATCGGGCAGGTTAAGCCGTGGTAATTCGGAATTCGGAATTGTGAGACTGACATTTGGAGGATATCATGGAGCCATTATTTGAGGTGACAACGAAGTACACCTACCATGAGCTAAAGCGTTACGACAGCTATGTTCTGAACAATATCGTACACTATTACCTAAGGACGGCGGCGATGATAGTGATGCTGGCGGCGATAGGTGTGGCGCTGATACTGTTTGCTCCTGGACCGATAGGGGTAATGCTGCTGGTCGGCTCTGTGGCGGGAGGTCTTCTGGGCTTGACTATCAACGCTGGTCAACGTTCTAAGCTACTCATGAAAAATCCTCTTCTTGACAAGCTGACAACGGCGCGGTTCTTTGAGGATCACTTTACTGTTGACCGTGACAAAAATCATACAGAGTTCCATTATTCTCAGATAATCCGTGTTTGTGAAACTGACAGCAATTTCTATATCATGCTGACGGCTGCCGGCGGCATTATCGTGGCGAAGAAGAACTGCACCCCGGAGGTTATGGAGCATATTCGTGGTCTTGCTCCGGCGAAAAAGAAGCGATAAAAGGAGCATTGGTACATGAAAATAATGGCAGTAGACTACGGCGACAGCCGCACCGGGCTTGCGATTTGCGACAAGAGCGAGATACTCGCCTCGCCGCTTTACACGATAAACATGAAGGACTTCGACCGCTGCGTTGAAATGACCGCGCAGGCGGCTAAGGAGAACAAGGCGGAGCTTATCGTGGTAGGCAATCCCATAAACATGAACGGCACGGAGGGACCTCGTTCCGAGAAGTGCCGCCTGTTCGCCGAACGGCTGAAAACGCTTGTAGACGTGGACGTGGTGATGTGGGACGAGCGTTCCTCCACGGTGACGGCGATAGGCTACATGAACGACGTCAACAAGCGCGGAAAGAAGCGCAAGGAGGTGCTGGATTCCGCGGCGGCGGCAGTAATTCTGGACAGCTACCTTGCCTACCGCAGAAATCACCCGGATAATGTGTGAATTGGGTGAAATCACTTGACAATATGGCGTTTTGGCAGTAAAATATAATAGGGTGCAGTGTTTGTTCCACCGCACCCTTTTTTGATGACTACAATACCGAAAGGATAATTGATATGCCGAACTTCCAGACAGCAAGAATATTCAGCGACAATATGGTAATGCAGTTCGGAAAGCCGCTTTCTGTATTCGGGACAGGCGTTGACGGAACGAAGATCACCGTCAGCATTACCGGAGAGGAAGCCGCGCAGACTGCCACGATCGTAAAAAACGGCAGGTGGCTCGCAATGCTGCCGCCCCAGCCTGCACAGGACTGCGTGGAGCTTACCGTGACGGACGGACAGGATACCGCGGTGTTCCGAAATGTCGCAATGGGCGCGGTATGGCTCGCCGGGGGTCAGAGCAATATGGAGCTGGAGCTTCAGAACTGCAATACCGGCAGGGAAAGCCTTGAAAATGACGACACCCCGAATGTGCGGTTCTATTACACCATGAAGAAATCTATCGCGGACGACAGCTTTTTCGAGAGCGAACAGCAGATGGGCTGGTGCGATTTTTCCAACAAGGAGAGCGCGAAGTGCTGGAGCGCCGTGGGATATTATTTCGCTAAGGAGCTTTCCGAGCGGCTGGGCGTTGTCGTGGGAATTATCGGCTGCAACTGGGGCGGCACTTCCGCAAGCGCGTGGCTGAAGCGCGAGTACGCAGACGGCGAGACCGCGATATACTTTGACGAATACGACAAGGCTGTTGAGGGCAAGAGCCTTGAACAGCTGAAGCAGGAGTATCTTGACTATCAGCAGTATCACGCCGAGTGGGAGCGAAAGAGCGCCGAGTACTACAACAACACTCCTGACCCCACATGGGACGGCTGCCTTGAATACTGCGGCGAAAACAAGTACCCGGGTCCCCCCTCGCCGCTGAACCCCATGTCGCCGGGCGTTCTTCATAAGAGCATGGTGGAGCGAGTTGCGCCCTACACCATGACCGGCGTTATCTGGTATCAGGGGGAGAGCGACGATCACCGCCCGGAGATGTACTATAAGCTGCTTTCCCAGATGATTCGCTGCTGGCGTGACGACTGGTCTGACGACGACCTGTTCTTCGTGATAGGGCAGCTTCCCATGCACAAGTGGTCTGCGGACGAGGACAGAAAGAACTGGTGCGTTATCCGGGAGGCTCAGGCGAGGATATGCCGCACTGTACAGAATACCGCGCTTGCGGTGCTCACTGATTGCGGCGAATACAACGAAATTCACCCCAAGGACAAAAAGACACCGGGACACCGCTTCTGCCTTGCTGCGCTGAACGGCTTCTATCATGTGGAGTTCACGGACGACACCGACGACGAGCCGGGGTTCTCCACATTCAGCCCGGAGGTTTACGACCCGTTGTGGAACACCGACAGCGTGGACGTTTTCGTTTCCACCGGAATGAGCCTGGAGGTTCGCGGCGGCACCGGCGAGCTTACCGGATTTGAGCTGATGTCGCCGGACGGAGAGTGGCACAAGGCTCAGGCAGAGATTTCCGGGCGCGACAGCTGGAACGCCGGGGAGGGCACCGAGATACTGCACATCACCGGGGTGGAGTTCCCCTGCGGCGTGCGCTATCTCTGGACGAATTACACCGATGATATACCGCTGTTTGACAGCGAAAACGGAGTGCCGCTGCCGCCGTTCATATTCACAAAGCCCGGATACCAGGGCTGATATGAGGTGATACAGACTATGGAAAAGGAAAAGATAGACAGAATAAACCACCTTGCGCGCAAACACCGCGAGCAGGGGCTGACCGAGGAGGAAAAGCTGGAACAGCAGCAGCTCCGTGACGAGTACCGCGAGGGCTTCAAACGGGGACTGGCGCAGCACCTTGACAATGTATACTACAAAATGCCGGACGGCAGTCTTGTAAAGGCTGTCAAGGGCGAGGTAAAGATACCCGGCGTTAATACGGAGGGAAAGAAATGATAGCATTAGTTACCGGGGCAAGCTCCGGGATCGGCAGGGACATTGCCCGTTCACTGGCAAAGCACGGGATAAATGTGATAATCACGGCGCGCCGCCTGGATCGCCTGCAGTCGCTCAAAAAGGAGCTTACAGAGCAGTACGGCGTAAAGGTGAAGGTGATCGCCGCCGATCTTTCCGACACCAGGCAGTGCATAGAGCTTCACCGCAGGGTCAGGAAGTACAACATAGATATTTTCGTGAACAACGCCGGCTTCGGGGTTTTCGGGGAGTTCACCGACACCGACCTCGACCGGGAGCTTTCCATGCTGGACGTGAATGTTAAGGCGTTCCACACGCTGTTCAAGCTGTTTTTGCAGGACTTCAAAAAACGCGACTACGGCTTTATACTCAATTCTGCGAGCAGTGCCGGATTTCTGCCGGGGCCGTGCTTCTCGTCATACTACGCAAGCAAGGCGTATATCGTGAGAATGACCCAGGCGGTGCATGAGGAGCTTCGTGCGGCTCACAGCCATGTTTCGCTCTCAATGCTCTGTCCGGGGCCGGTGGGTACCGAGTTCATGGACAAGGCACGGGTGGATTTCTCAATGCCGCCGCAGTCCAGCGAGTATGTCGCCGAATATGCGGTGCGTGAAATGTTCGCCGGGAAGCTGACTATTGTGCCGTCACCGATGATAAAGGCAGGGATAGTTCTCGGGAAGCTGGTTCCGGACAGCGTGCTGGCTTTCTTTGCAAGACAGATACAGAGCAGACGGGAGAGACTGTGACATGGCGTCAACAACAGAAGTAACGGTACGCTACGCCGAGACCGACAAAATGGGAGTGACCCACCATGCGGTATATCCCATATGGTTTGAAATGGCGCGCACTGACTATATCAAAAACGCGGCGATGAGCTACGCCGAAATGGAGCGGCAGGGCGTGATGATACCCGTCACCGGGATATCCTGCAAATACCGCCTGCCCACCGGATATGACGACACGCTGGTGATCACCACCAGGATAACGAGATTTTCCCCGGCGCGGGTGGAGTTCAGCTACACTGCTGTGAAGAAGGGCGAAACTGAAATACGCTGCGAGGGGACAAGCGCACACGCATTTGTGGATTGCGAGACATTCAGACCGCTGAACCTGAAAAAGGCAATGCCGGAGCTTTACGCAAGGCTTGAACAGGAAGCGGCAAGGGATATGGCACTCTGAGGAGGTAGGAAATGTTAAAACAGATTGCGGCAGTCATTGTCGGGATCATGTCGGTGATAGGCTCGTTCCCGGAACTGAAGCCGGAGCAGAGCCGGTTCTACCACACCGACGGCAGGGACATCATCGCCCCGGACGGCACAAAGACCGTGCTTTACGGCATGGGATTCGGCAATGATTTCTGGAGCAGTTCGCTTTCAGAAGTGGGACTTCATCACAATGAGGACAGCTTCCGTGAGATGAAGGAGCTGGGTTTCAATTCGGTGAGATTTCTGCTGAATTATCGCTGGTTCGAGGGCGATGACAAGCCGTATACTTATAAGCAGGAGGGCTTTGACTACCTTGACAGGAGCATAGCATGGGCTAAGAAATACGGCATCGGTCTTGTGCTGAATATGCACTCTCCCCAGGGCGGATATCAGTCTCAGGGAAAGGGTACAGCACTGTGGACTGATACCGAGAACCAGAAGCGGCTGATTTCCCTGTGGGGAGAGATAGCAAGGCGGTACGCTGACGAGCCGTCTGTGATAGGCTACGGTATCGTGAATGAGCCTGTCGTGCCGGAAAAGGGTACCATCGCCGCTTCGGTGGCTCAGTGCAGATCGCTTGTGCAGCGCTGCACCGATGAGATACGAAAATACGATAACAACCACATCATTTTTGCGGAGCATGTGTGTGCGATACAGGATACGGAAACAGGTCAGAACGACTGGACGATCGATCCGGAGAAATTGTGGTATCTGATTGATGACCCGAACGTGGTGTACGAATCGCACTACTATGAACCCTCTGTGTTCACACATCAGAGCGCCGGGGACGATGTTTCTTATCCCGCGGGGCTGTACACAGGAGATGTGCTGAGCTATTGGGTGAACTGCATTTCTGCGGATAATTCGCTGAAGAACGGTTATTATGAGAGCGACTATTTCCGGCGCACCGAGGAATACAACGTATTTTCACCGGTGGTGCATACATGGGAGCTTGATGGCGGCACAGTGTATTTTGACGACCTGACAGTGACCGAATACGCCCCGGACGGCAGCAGCCACACGATATATCACAACGATTTCTCGGAGCCTGCCGATCCCGAGGGTATATGGAGCAGCGACGACACCGGCAGATACTATACCGAGAACGGAAAGCTGGTCGTCACCGGCGCAAATGGCGATTATGTCCTGACGTTCAGCAGCCTTGAACTGAAAGAGGGCTGCCGCTACAAGGTGAGCGGATATATGGACAACTCCAGGGCAAACGGCGGCGCAACGGATATCCGCGCGGACTTCATGCTGGCGGAGAGAGTGTTCGGCAGCGGCAAGGAGTACGTTGACTATAACCTGTCCCGGCTGACTGAATTCAGCAAGAAGAACAACGTCCCGGTGTACCTGGGAGAGTACGGAGCTGATTCTGAGTGCTTCCGCAATGGCAGGGGCGGAGAACGCTGGGTGAGCGACGTGCTGGAATACTGCACCGAAAACGGGTTATCATGCAGCTATCATGCGTATCACGAAATAATGTTCGGGCTGTATCCCGAGGACACCACAAACTATCCGCTGCTGCGAAACGAGCTGTTAGCCCAGACCTTTAAGCGCTGGTTAGTGCATAAATAAATTGGAGAAAATATGAAGCGATTTATCATACTCGGGGGCGTCATACTGCTGGGAGCGGCTTCGGCGCTGATGTTCACGCTGTTCCAGGAAAGCCCTCCGGAGATCACCGCAGCCGCCGAGGTAGACGGGGAGATCACCCTGACCGAAAAGGAACAGCCCCCCTTTGGGGTGGTGAGCTTTTCGCTGCCCTCCGGGTTTTACGCGGAGAATATTTCGGTGGAGCTTTCCGCCGGCAGCAGCGAGATCTACTTCACCACAGACGGCTCCGACCCCTGCCCGGAGAGCGGCACGCTTTACACCGCGCCGATAGAGCTGAACGCGTCCACTGAAGTCGCGGCTTCCACGATAAAGGCGGTGGCGGTGGACGAAAACGGCAATTCCGGCGAGATATACACCACCAGCTATGTCACCGGGCAGGACGTTGGCGAGCGTTTCGATGAGGGGACGCTGGTGTTCGTGCTGAGCACCGACCCGTATAATCTGTACGACTATGAGTATGGCATAGCCGTGCCGGGAAAGATCTACGATGACTATGTAAAGGAGCACCCCGGCGAGGAGATCCCGTACAACGCCCCGGGCAACTATTACATGACCGGCAGGGAGTGGGAGCGCCCCATTTATGTCGAGGTTTTCGAGAGCGACGGCGACAAGGTGATAGACCAGGCGGCAGGCGTCCGGCTTTCCGGCGGCTATTCCAGGGTGCCGGATCAGAAGTCGCTGAGGCTTATCGCGCGCAAGGAATACGACCCGGACAACGGTAAGTTCAAGTACGCGTTCTTTAACGGCGCGGAGACCGGGCAGGGCGTTCCGGTGTCGGAATTCGACCGGATAGTGCTCCGCAACGGCGCGAACGACCGTGAATTCGCCGGAGTCCGCGACGAGCTTTCCCAGAAGCTGGCGCAGGATTACGGCTACCCGGTGACGCAGCACTGCACTCCGGCGGCGGTGTTCCTGAACGGGGAGTATTACGGGTTTTCGTGGGTGCACGAGAATTTCAACGAGGACTACCTTGCGACATATTTCGGCGGCAGCAAGGAGAATTACGAGATAGTCAGCAACACCGAGTACCCGGAGGAGGGTAATGAGCGAGGGCTTGCGGACTTCGCAAAGGTGACAGAGTATTACGACAAAGACCTTACCGACGACAAGACGTTCGCGGAGTTCTGCGAGCTGGTGGACATCGACAACCTCATTCAGTACTACTGCATGGAGGTGTTCATTTCGAACAAGGACTGGCCGGGCAATAACTACAAGGCTTTCCGCTACTATGCGGACGAGGGCGAGGACAGCAGCGGCTTCCGGGACGGGAAGTGGCGGTTCATGTTCTTTGACGCGGAGTTCGCCTGGAGCCTTTACGGAGAACGCCCGAACCTGAACACCCTGCGCGACCTGCTGGACGGTTCCCACATGAGCGGCGAGAGCAAGGCGCTTATCGCACTGCTGAAACGCGACGATATAAAGCGTAAGTTCGCCGCCACCATGTCCGACCTTGTGGCGTATGCGTTCGAGGAAAACCACATCACCGAGACCCTGAGCGAGCTGTGCGATATCAGCGATAACGAGCAGTTCTACGCGCTGGATCACGGAGTGACCTCCACCTGGGCGAACCGCGGTACATTTGCGGAAAGCCGCCAGCAGATAAGGGATTTCGCGGCGGTGCGAAAGTCCTCCGTTTTCGGGAACATGTACCGGCTGTTTGAGTGGGAAAGCGATGAATACAGCGTTTCCGTGACCTGTTCCCAGGGGGCTGTGACCACGCTTAATTCCCAGGTCAGAAAGGGCAGGGGGAGCCTGTGGGGTTCCTATAACAAAGAAGTCAGCGTGCCGCTGAGCGCCGAGATCGCCGATGGCTGGGAGTTCCTGCGGTGGGAGATAAACGGCGCCGAATACACCGAGCCGCAGATCGTAATCACCTCGTCAATGGCGGACGAAAACGGCAGGGTGTCCGCAAGGCTCATCATGCAGAAAAAGCAGCTGACCGGCGAGCCTGTCCGGATAGAAACTATCTGCACCGAGCCGGGGGCAGGATACATGATCCTGTACAATCCGAACAGCGAGGCGGCGTCCCTTTCCGGGCTTTACCTGACGGACAAGCCGGAAAAGCTGCAGCGCTGGGCGATACCCGATGTAAGTATCCCGGCGGAAAGCACTCTGCTGATAGTCACGGACAACAACAAGACGCAGCAGGCGCTTCACCAGCTGCAGGCGAACTTCAGCCTCAAAAAGGGCGAAACGCTGATACTGTCCGACAGCAGCGGAAACATTCTGGACAGCGTGGAAGTACCGCAGATAGCGAGTGGGTATGTGTACTCGCTCCAGGATTACGGAGAGTACCGGGTGGTATCGGAATAGCGAAAGGAGCGCAGAATGAACGAAAAAAAGCGCGAACGAATGATGAAGGTCTTTCGCGTTGTTGCACTAATTTTGGCAGTGATAATGGTGCTGGGAGTGATCTTTCAGGGATTTCTGTATTGATCTTCACGGCATTGAGAAAGGAATATCATGGGGTTATTTTACAAACATAATGTCGCAGGCTCCGGCGTAGCAAAGCACGGCAAGCAGAAGAAGCCGTTCTTCCGTTTCTGGGAGATGTTTGCGAACAAGTTCTGGGTATTTTTCGAGATAAACTTTATCTATGTCCTGTTCTGTATCCCGATAGTGACATTCGGGCCGGCGACGGCGGCTATGACTTCGCTTATGCGAAACATCTACCTTGAAAGGCCGCAGTTTATCTTCCACGATTTCTGGAAGGCGTTCAAGAAGAATTTCTGGCAGTCCATCGGCGTGGGCGTATTTGATGTGTGGTGTATCTGTGTGGCGGTGTTCAGTTTCCTGTTTTTCAGCACCACCATGGATAACCAGGATCAGCCCTACTGGCTGTATTACGCTCTGGTAATGGCTGTGGAGATCGTAGTTCTGATGATGAACTTCTACATCTTCCCACAGATCGTTGCGCTGAATCTCAAGCTGCCGCAGATACTCAAGAATTCGCTGATACTGGCTTTCGTGAATATCAAGGGTAATCTCATCACGCTGGCGTTCTTCCTGATCTGGCTGGCTCTGCTGGGGCTGTTCTTTGTTCCGATGATCATCATGCTTCCGATACTTCCGCTTGCATGGCTGTCGTTCCTTTCGGTATTCAACTGCTATCCTGCGATACAGAAGTTTATCATCAACCCGTTCTACGAGCAGCAGGGGCTGCGTAATCCCGAGCTTCCCGAGGAAGAGGACGAGGATGACGAGGACGTGATATTTGAGGATCGCGGCGGCGAGGAAGCTCCAATGGTCATTCAAAAGCAGGACAAGGGCGGAAAGGTCATAAAGTGATATGAGCAAGAAAAAGAAAAGCGTTCGTTCCGGGAAAAAGCCGGAGCAGGTAAGCCGAAAGCAGGAGAAAAGAAAGCATGACGAGTTCTTCTTTTTCGTGCCGGATCAGGGAGAGGGCATGGCAAAGGGCGTGGTGATCGCGCTGAAAGTGCTCATGCTTATCGTGACGACTATATGTTGTGTTGTGTTCGGAATTTTCGGGCCGGTTGTGATCTGGAACTCGGGCAGCTTCATTGAGAGCGTTGCGGACAATCCCGGTGTGGTATCCTGGCTGATATCTTCCTGCGTTTATATCGTGGGTACGTTCGTTATCATGCTGGGGCATTCGAAGATCGCGGCGGTGATCGATATCATCGCAATGGCAGGGTCGCTGGTGACATATTATCTGTTTGTGACCTACGCCGCAAATCCGGATATCACGGTTGGCCCCACTCAGCTTTATATGCCGAGTATTTCGCTGACCGTCATGGCGGTGGTGATCGCGATGCTTATCAACATTCCCAAGTGGCTGGATAAGCAGGCGGTCAAGGCACGGGAGAAAGCTCCGTCGATACTTCTTGATGATGACGATGATAAGTGAACTTTCAATTGGCTGAAACAACAATTTCGGGAGGGCAATACCCTCCCGTTTGTTATTCATAAGCCTGATTAAAATCAGTGCTCCGATTTCCACTTTAAAAATAAAAACTCTCCCATAAAGGGAGAGCGTATATCTGATACTAATAACCATTTAAACTCAGGAAATCTTTGCCGAAATCCAGCACCGTTATCGTCGTCAAAGAAACTTGACGTACATACAGTACGCCTGCGTTTCTTTTCCTAGATATCAGTACTGTCTTTCAGCAAATCTTTTCCTTCGTTTAAACGGTTATTAGTATGAAAATGATCAGCTTCGCATATATTCGCGCCAGTCAAGGTCGCCGCGTTCAAGTGCGTGGATAAGCGCCTCGGCGGTGGCGATGTTGGTTGCAACGGGAATATTGTGAACATCGCACAGTCTCAGAAGATTTATGTCGTTAGGCTCATGGGATTTTGCGTTGAGCGGATCGCGGAAGAATATCAGCAGGTCGATCTCGTTGCAGGAGATACTGGAGGCAAGCTGCTGGTCTCCGCCCTGGGAGCCGCTTAAAAAACGCTGTATGTGCAGACCTGTGGCTTCTGCTACAAGTTTTCCGGTGGTGCCTGTGGCGCGGATATCGTGCCGGCTGAGTATACCACAGTATGCGATACAGAACTGTACCATCAGTTCTTTTTTAGAATCATGAGCTATCAGTGCAATAACCAAGTGAACTTCCCCCCTTAATTGATATTTATAGTAAGCGGAACATCTTCACCGAGAATACGTCTTGCGATAGCGGCATAAGCCTTCGCACCTCCGCAGTTGGGCGGCAGGGGCTGTCCCTTTGCTCCGCATACCTTGATGTTGATGTCCTCGGGGACTACGCCTACAAGCGGGATACCTACGTTATCCATGACCTCGTCAAGGTCGTAAAGGATCTCCTCGTCCTTGAAGTTAGGGCTTACCTTGTTGATAACGAGACGCTGGTTCGTGCAGTTCTTCACATAAAGGAAGTCTGACAGGATAGCACCGTCACGAACGCACACGGTAT
Source organism: Oscillospiraceae bacterium (assembly GCA_022766785.1). GTDB lineage: Bacteria > Bacillota > Clostridia > Oscillospirales > Ruminococcaceae > CAG-115. The sequence goes on along the minus strand of JALEOL010000059.1, from coordinate 19,377 downwards.
CGGGGGTCGTTACCATCAGGATAAGCTCCGCCGCCTTGATAACGCTGAACACCGAGCTTCCTATGCCGGCAGTATCCATTATTATGTAGTCGAAGTGCTTGCGCATTTCTTCGCATACTTCCATGATCTTTTCGGGGTTGATGTCAATGAACGGGTTCCTTGTCGCACAGACAAGATACAGATTATCAACGCGGTCAACCTTGGTGGTGGCTGTCAGTATGTCGATCTTGCCCTCGAGGTATTCACCGATGTCGTGCTTTACCTTGTCCTTTATGCCGAGCATTATATCCAGGCATCTCAGACCGAAGTCCAGCTCGACCACCAGAGTCTTTTTGCCGAGAGCAGCAAGAGCCGTCGCAACATTTGCCGATGTGGTGGACTTTCCGGTGCCGCCTTTTCCTGCCGTTACCGCTATGATCTGTGACATATTATTCCCCTCTCAATCTATCTCAGTTATCTGCGCCGTTTGTAAGAACAGCGCAATAAACATGTTAACATTATTGCCCATATATATTCTATCACAAAATTCCTCTAAAGGAAAGCGTTTTTTTATATATTTCAAAAATTTGTGAAATGTCTGCATTTTCGGTAGATTTTTTTGTGCAAAAAGCCACATTTGCTCAGCGCCGCCGGCTTTATAGTAAATGTCATTTCTCAATAAAGGATTTTTGAATAAGGATAAGTATCAGTTCCGGGAAAAGTTACAGTGGTCAGACTTGAACCATAATATGGCAAAAATCGACAAACAGGAAGAGAAAATCAACATTCAGGAAGAATTTCTTGACAACAATGGTCAAATGTGATACAATATCAAAGTAGCACGATGCAGTCCGGTTGACTTGCATTTGTGTTCAGCTTTCTCCTCCCGCAAGGGTAAGTGCAGCCTGCCGTTGCCTGATCGGTGGGCTGTATTATTATGTGCGGTGTTGCCTTAATTTTAGCAGTTCCGGATCATTTCAGTCAGGCTGGCGAATCAAGGAGATATCATATGAAATTCAAGAAATCTGTCGCTGCCGTTACAGCGGCGCTCGTCCTGTCGATGAGCGGCTGCTCCGGTAAAATGGACGTTGGGTATCAGGACGATGAAGAAATCGGAAACGCGGCTTCGGAAAGCAGCTATACGGTATCCGAGAGCGACTCTCTGTACCAGGAGCCGGAATACGACAACGAGGGCAGGGTGTTCACCGACAGCGCCACCCAGCTTTCCCTGAGCAGCGGAGATCTCACAATAAACCGCCGCACACGCAGTAATTCTGTTCCCATGGGGGAGAGCGGCTGGACTATTCTGGTGTACCTGTGCGGCTCCGACCTTGAGTCCGATTATAACGCCGCTACGATAGACCTGAGCGAGATGGTCTCGGGGGATTACAGCGAAGATGTGCAGTTCGTTATCCAGACCGGCGGCGCTCAGCAGTGGTATGAGGGCACCGGCATCTTCAGCACAAAGCTCCAGAGGTGGGTGAATGTTGACGGAGACATTCAGCTTGTCGAGGAGCTTCCCGGCGCTTCAATGGGCAGCCAGGACACGCTGGAGGACTTTGTTTCCTGGGGCGTTGATAATTACCCGGCAAAGAGAATGGGTCTGGTTTTCTGGAACCACGGCGGCGGAAGTATCAGCGGCGTGTGCTTTGACGAGAATTATGACGGCGACAGCCTTTCATTAAGCGAGATAGACTCGGCGCTGAATTCCGTCTATGACCAGATGACCGATAAGTTTGAGTTTATCGGCTTTGACGCGTGCCTGATGAGTACGCTGGAGACCGCGAATATACTTGTGCCCTATGCAAGATACATGTTCGCCTCTCAGGAGACCGAGCCGGGCGGAGGCTGGAACTATACCGATATTGCGAACTTCCTCGCCCGGAACCCGGACGCTGACGGCAGCAGTCTCGGTGAAATGCAGTGCGAGAGCTATTACCAGCACTGCGTGGATAACGGCGACTATGAGGGAGCTACCTTCGCGATAACCGACCTGTCAAAGCTGGACGCTCTGCTCACTGCTTTCGATCAGACGGCGAAGGAGCTGTACGAATACAGCGACCTTAACAGCGTTGCGAGGGCGGCGTTCAGCACGGACAATTTCGGCGGAAACAACCGTACTGAGGGCTATACCAACATGGTGGATCTCCGGGGATTTCTGTTACAGGTACAGCAGTATGCTCCCTCGGCGGCGGACGCGATCAACGCGCTTGACAAAGCAGTTATACATAATATCACCGGAAGGAACCACAGCGGCGCCGGCGGACTTGCGCTGTATTATCCGCTGTACTTTGACGGATCCACCGAGCTTTCGGTATTCTCCGGTGTATGCACCAGCGCTTATTATCTCGCGCTTGTCGATGAGATAGGCTACGGAAGCACCGGCGCTGACGTGTCCGATTATTCAAACAGCGAATTGTATGATGACTGCGACGATTTCTGGGGCGAGGACTATGTTCCGGATTACGACCCGGACACCACCGGCGCAAGCAGCGCGGACACTATCACAGGGTCGGTATTCTTTGACGAAGACGGAACATATACCGTACAGCTGGACGACATGAGCGCGTTCAACTACGCGACCTGCACTATGTTCATGGACATTGAGGAGCTGGAGTGCCTTATTTATCTCGGCGAGGACGACGAGGTGAATATTGATTACGACACCGGAACTATCACTGACGCATTTGAGGGGGACTGGCCTTCTCTCGGCGGCTGGCCGCTTGCGATAACCACAGTCGGCGTTACTGAGGACAGGAGCATTTACACCGCCCCGGTAAGGCTGAACGGCGTGGACACCAACCTGCGTATCGAGTACGACTGGAACACCTATACCTGGAACTTCCTGGGCACATGGGACGGCATCGACGCTGAGACCGGCGCCGCGGCAAGAGATACGGTAACCCTCCAGCCGGGAGATGTGATAGAGCCTGCATATACGACCTACGACTACAGCGGCGCGGAGACCAGCAGTTTCTACGGCGATCCTGTTTACTTCAGCAATGACCTCACGATCGAGTACGAGCCGTTGGAGGAGGGCGTATACTACTACTCCATGACGCTGTATGACGTATTCGGCAACTACTACCTCACTGACAGCGTGACATTCACCTGCGACGGCACGGGGGGAGTATTCTACGACCCTGACGAATTATCATATTATTGATTGGTTTGGTAAATATAAAACAAATGGGCGCCGCGTCTGGCGCCTATTTGTTTTTTAAGGAAGCACTGATTAAATCTGGTGCGCAGATTGCGCAGTCAGATTTTTCGTCAGATTGTATAAATTGAGTGCAGGCGGGCTGCCGCCCGTCAAGCGAAATTTGTGCAAGATGACGGAAAATATGCAAGTAAGATGCGTACCAAGCCGTCAGGCGTGATTTATTCAGTGCTTCCTTAGATTTACAATTCTGCTGATCCTGCTGTTTCAATGATGATACTACACACTTTGTGATGCAGTTCAGCGAGCTTCTCCGGATCGCCCGAGCGCGCTGTTCGTTCTGCGATGAGGCAGATATCAGCCGCCGTATCAGCGCCTATCCCGCGGGCGTTGTTCTTCAGTCCGTGGACAAGCGTGGTGTAAAGAGCAGTGTTTCCCTCGGAAAGAGCGGCAGTCAGCTTTTCAAGGGAGAGCGGTGCTTCTTCAATGAACATTTCCAGCAGCTCCCGGTAGAAAACGGGGTCGTTGTCGGAGTACAACAGTCCTTTTTGCGTGTCAATAAGCGGACTGTCCGGAAGAACGCTCCCGGATACCGCGCCGGCAGTTTCTGCAAAATACAGCGGCTGTACCTGCGCTGCCTGAGCGTCCTCCCCATGGTGAACTGTCGCGCCGGGGGGTGTGCAGAGCGACAGCTTTACTCTCAGCCCGGCAGCTTTCAGGCACAGCAGAACTGCGCTCCACGCAAAGCAAAGTAAAACAGCGAACATCTCACAGCCCCTTTTCCCGTAACTTCATGCGTATCTCGCGGCGTAGTCTCACGGGGACTGATACCAGGCTGCCGTCCGGGAACTCCAGCCTGCCGCTGTCCTTGTCAAAGCCCACAGCCATGTCCAGATTGATGATGTGGCTTCTGCCGCAGACGATGAATTCAGGGGAGCCGTCGAACTCGCGGAGATAGCTGCAAAGGGGCGCGGAGGAACGAATAAGCCCGTTTTCGGTGACGAACACGGTGGAATGCCCGGCGGACTCGGCATAATAAATGCTGCTGAGACTGATACGGGTCTCCCGGCGGTTGAACTGCGCGGTGACATATCTCCGGGACTCGGCGAAAAGCGGCTTGAAGCGCTTCATCGCACGGTTGAATTCCTCCACGGTGAACGGCTTGTGCAGATATCCATCGGCACCGACGCTGAACGCCTGGAGCGCGTGTTCCTCGGACGATGTGGTGAAAACCAGACCGTTTTCCATTCCGAGGTCTGAAAGCTTCCGGGCGGCGTTCATTCCGTCGGTGCCGTCCATGTATATGTCGAGGAAAATGATCGACGGTTTATCGCTGCGCCTTTTGTATTCGGCGAGCATGGCGTCGGCGTTGTCGAACACCTGCACGGTCACTGAAGCGCGCGTTTCTTTTGCGTAGTTGTTTATATTGCGGACAAGCCGCAGCTGATCAGCCCTGGAGTCGTCGCATATGAAAATCAGCATATTTCCCTCCGTGGTGATGTGTTCCGTTGTATTATTTATATATTACCATAAAAAAGCGCTGTTGTAAAGCAGGATCTCTTACCCAAAAGGGTGAATTTTTCAGAATGCTAATTGGGTGAGTGATACGGAAATGAATAAAAAAACCTGTGTTTACATAATTCTATAAAAATTCCACATAATTATAGCAGCGGACAGATCCGCGCAAATTAATGAAAGTGATGAAAGGTGGATTAGCAATGTGGATAGATAAGCTCGCACTGGTGCTTCTGATAATCGGCGGACTGAACTGGGGTCTTGTGGGAATATTCAGCTTCGATCTGGTGGCGTGGATATTCGGCGGACAGGGCGCAGCACTCAGCCGTGTGGTGTATATTATCGTTGCGCTGTCGGCTGCATGGTGCATATCGCTGCTGTTCCGCGGCGACTCGGCTTCAGAGAATGCGGCGTAAAAAAAGACGGGCGGCGGAAAACCGCCCGTTTTTTGGTATCAGAAGCTGTCCACATAGCCGCTCAAAGGCGTATTTCCAGAAAAATAATCCGCTCTTTTCGAGCTATGTGGACAGCTTCTCAGTTTTGAGCGATTTGTGAGATATGACGAACATATCGTGGTTATCATTGTAACTTGCAGACAATAATCCCACAGATCCGGACAAGAAATTACAACGTTTTGCACAAAACTTCGAGCCAAATATGTAATATATGGGAATAAAGGATATAAAACACTAAATACTAATCAAACTGAAGCCCTTGTTTTTGTGTGGTTTGCACGAAAAAAATAAATCTTCCAAAAACTTATTGACAAATCCGATAAATCACGGTATAATATAGACAAATAAAGGGACAGAGTTAATTCAATCTCCGTTCATTTGTTTTGTTTAGTTGTCTCCTTTCTTTTGTTCTACACATAATGATCATTTTACTTTGCAGACATCTGCACCCGACCCGCAAGGGTCATTTTTTTTGTTCCGGTTTCCAGGACGTTTGTTGACAACGGGGAGAATTACTGGTATAATATTTACAGGATACTTATGAAAGCCGGCGTAACTGCTATCGCACTTCGTACACGGCTGAGATGAGTATGTAATAAGGTCAGACCGCTCCGTGTTCTTGAAAGGAATGTTCACCATGAAAAATCGCATATTGAGTATCACCCTTGCGGCTGTGATATCCACAGGAGTGTTCAGCGCGCCGGTGCAGGAGTTCATCAGCCCTGCAAGCGTTGCTGCGGCAGCTTCGACAGTTTCGGCACCCGAGCCTTCAAGAAAGGCAGGGACGTACTCCGTTGCCTCATCAATGACGGTAAAGCTCACCACGGATACCTCCGGCGCTAAGATATACTACAGCACCGGCAGCAGATATACCCTTTATACAAAGCCGCTGAAGCTCACCAAAAACACCACGATAAAGTGCTATTCCGTGAAAAACGGCGTTAAAAGCAGCGTTAAGACTTACAAATTCAGGCTTTCGCCAAAGGTGTCTTTTTCGGAGAGCGAGGGTTCGTATGACGAGCCGATAACCGTAAAGCTGACGGCGAAGGCCTCCGGCGTGAAGCTCTATTACACACTGGACGGAAGCAAGCCCACGACCTCGTCAAATGTATATTCCGACGGTATCACGATAAGCCGGAGCGCCACGCTGAGAGTACTTGCGGTAAAGAGCGGCTGGACTAAGAAATATTATACATATGAGTATAAGATAAAAAGCGCCGGTGCGTCCGCGGAGAGCATTCTGGAGAACTACACCAATAAGTACGCGTACAGCACGCTGACCTCCACCCAGAAGAAGATCTACGCGAAGCTGTTCGAGGCGGCGTCTGCCCATGCGGATAAGGCTGACCTCACCGGCATCGGCGCTGTCAAGAGCGATATCGACAAGACCTACTGGGCGTTCGACTATGACAATCCTCAGTTTTTCTGGCTGGCGAACGGATACAGATACACCACAATGGGGAACAAGGTCATCAGCATTTCTATGGTGTATTCACGCACCAGGTCTGAGACGGAGAAGATAAAACCCGATTTTGAGAATGCGGCGCAGAAGATCATCGACAAGGCTCTGGAACAGGATACGCTTTTCGACCGGGTAAAGGTAATTCACGACGAGATCGTTGATATGACGGACTATTACATCAGCGGTCCGAGCTACATTTCCGAGGCGGACGGTCCGCTGGTTCACGGCAGGGCGCTGTGCGAGGGATATTCCAAGGCGTTCATGTACCTGTGCCAGTCCGTGGGGATACCGTGTATCTGCGTAGCAGGCACCGGCAACGGCGAGCCGCATATGTGGAACATGCTCCAGCTCGACGGCGAATGGTACAACATGGACGTAACCTGGGACGACAACGGCGGTTATGACTACTTCTGCGTACCCACCAGCCAGATATCCGCAGACCACAGGTTTGACAACACGTTCCCCGTTCCCTCTGCGACTGCAACGACCTACACCTATACCAGCGCCATGGGCATAGAGGTGCATTCCACGGCGAACGCCGCATATAACTGGCTGGTGAAGAATGCGGCTGCAAACTGGAAGAAAGGCATTTACACCACAACTGTTTATGTAGGGAACGGGATCATGAACTCGCTCATTTCCAAGATGTCCGCTCAGTCGTTCTTCACAGACCTGAGAAATAACGGCTGCGAACCCGGCGGCTGGTCTGCGAACTATACCGACAGGACGCTGACGCTTACCCTCAGCTGATCACCAGGCAGCGCAGGGCGCATTCCACCAGTGCGAAAGCCGCTAGAATTCCGCACCAGATAAGGAACCGCAGGGTGTATTCCCCGGCGGCAGGCGAGTCGGACACAACTCCGCGAGATCCGGACACCAATTGCAGAAGCTGCGCGGACATGTGCTGAGATGTGTTCGCGGCAAGGGCTACCGTCAGCGCCGTCCCTACGGCAGGCAGCACCAGGAACGCTGCGTTTTCTCCGTCGGTGAACGCCCCGGCGAGCGCCGCGCCTGTCCCAAGTCCGCAGATAAGGGGGGCAGCCCACACCAGCAGCCAGCCCAGCGCAAAATAACCGCAGAGGTATTCCGCCAGCAGAAACGCTCCGCCCCAGGCGATCCGCCGCAGCAGCAGTGCGGCAAAGTCGCCGGAGCGGCACAGCAGGCTTTCTGAGAGATCCGCGCCCTCGGGGAGGGTCAGCGCGAAGTAGGCTCCGGCAGCGCCCCCGGCTATCGCAGCGAGAAGCTGGAACAGTGGAAAGCGCCGCCGCCGTGCCTCACGCCGTAATGCGGAGCCGGCACGGGGAAGCTCCTCGGTGTCATCCGCCCGGCTTTCCGAGAGGGACATTCCGGGGATCGTCACCGGCGCTTGTCCGTCGTCCGGGGGGCTGTCGTGGGGGAATTCGGGGAATGTTCCGGGCTGGAACTGCGTCAGTTTTTCCGGAACGAGCGTTGCGATATTATCCATGATATTTTCTCCGTTTCGGGTGTTCTGTTTTGCTGGACAGGTTCTTTTTTACTGAATAATATGCACAGCGGACGGGTTTTATACTAATAACCGTTTGAACGAAGGAAAAGATTTGGCGAAAGACAGTACCTATATCCAGAGACACGCTGATTAAATCAAAATCGCCCCGCTCAAACGAGAAAACTCACGGGGCTGATTTTGATACGCTACGCTTTAATCAGCGTGTCCCTTGGAAAAGAAACGCAGGCGTACTGTATGTACGCATTATCCGCAGCGCGGAAAACGCTCAAGTTTCTTTGACGACGATAGCGGTGCTGGATTTCGGCAAAGATTTCCTGAGTTCAAATGGTTATTAGTATTAGAAGCTGTTCACACAGCCGGAAAATAGCGGATTTACAACAAATACCCCGGCAGCTTTTGAGGTGAAATGATGACGAAAGAAGACGACGCTTTGGGCAGAGTTCTGGCGGTATCACGGGAGGCTTACTCCGCGATAGCTTCCGACGAGCCGGAGATCAATCATGTGGCGCTGCTGGACGCGCTTTCTGCGGCTCTGTCGCATTACAGGAACGAAAAGAAGCCGCTTTCCAAGTGCATGAGGGCGCTGAGATCCGAAATAAAACACGCCGGAAAAACGTTCTACACCCGGATAAAGCCGCGGTTCACCCCAGTGGTCCCGGCTCCGGGATTCGACCCTGAAAAGGCGTCGGAGCATATCCCGGCGATGATCTACGGCAATGACCGGATATGCGCAAAGCTGGTGAGCGGAGAAGCTGATAAGGCGCGCTCCATGGCGGACGCAATGAGGAGCTATCCGGGATTTCTTTCCGGGGAGTTCGAGTCGCTGACGCCGGAGCAGTTCTACGACCTGGTATTCGGCTATTACCCGAAGCTTTACGACGAGCCATTTATGGAGGAAATGAAATACAAATTCAGATAGGAGAGATCACGACATGATAAAGCATATTGTAATGTGGAAATTCAGGGAGGGCGAGCAGGAAAACATGCTGATATTCCGCGACCGCCTGCTTTCGCTTCGGGGAAAGATCCCTGAGATACGCTCCATGGAGGTGGGAATAAACATCAACCCCTCTGACCGCAGCTTTGACGCGGTGCTGGTAAGCGAGTTCGACAGCCTTGAAGCGCTGAGGGCGTACTCCGAAAATCCGCTGCATGTGGAAGTGTCGAAGTTCTGCAAGTCGATACGCACCGCTTCGCACAGCGTGGACTATGAGATCTGAGCCGAAGCGCGTAACTCACGGATTTCCGCCGGTGTACGACGGGAGATCCCGCGTCCTGGTGCTGGGGAGCATGCCATCTCCAAAGTCCCGGGAGCTTGGCTTTTACTACATGCACCCACAGAACCGCTTCTGGCGTATGCTTTCCGCGGTGCTGGGCGAGCGGCTACCCCCGGATATCGCTGGCAGGAAGGAGCTGTGCCTTTCACACGGTGTGGCGCTGTGGGACGTGCTGGCGGAATGTACTATCGCCGGAGCCTCGGACAGCAGCATTTCTGATCCCCTGCCGAACGACCTGGACAGGATCTTCCGTGCGGCGGATATCCGCGCGGTATTCACCACGGGGAAGAAGGCTTTTTCGCTGTACGGGCGGTTTTTCCCGGAAAGTATCCCGGCGGTTTGCCTGCCCTCCACCAGCCCGGCGAACCGAACTATTTCAGAGGAAGCAATGCTTCAGGAGTACCAGAGGATCGCTGAATTTTTGTAAAAAAAACAGACGGCTCATCACCGTCTGTTTTTTTGAGTTGATCAATAGTTCTATAAGAAATCTGCTCAAATTGCCGGTATCGGCATTATGGAACGCTAGTTTCTGTGAGAATATACCAACCAATTCCGGGTGAGGATTACTCGCCTCTCTGCTTAGCGAAGCAGTCGCTGCAGTAAACAGGTCTGTCCTCCTTCGGCTCGAAGGGAACTCTTGCAATACCGCCGCACATAGCGCAAGTAGCCTCGTAGAAGGTTCTGCCGCTCTTGCCTGCGTTCTTCTTGGCGTCACGGCAAGCCTTGCATCTCTGCGGCTGGTTTGTGAAGCCCTTTTCAGCGTAGAATTCCTGCTCGCCGGCGGTGAACACGAAATCTGCTCCGCAGTCCTTGCACTTTAAAGTGATGTCTGTGTACATAGTCCATACCTCATAAATAAAATTTTGCCCTGGTCGGACTTGCACCGACACCTTTGATAAACAACGCTCTGGAAATTAAGCTACTGGGTCATATATAGTCAAAGCTCCGGGAACACAGCCCTCAGCTTTGCGCGCGCCCTTGTTACAGCATTATCCACGGATTTTACGCCGATGGAAAGCCGTTTTGCGATCTCGGAATAGGGCATACCGAGTATCACGCCCTCAATGCAGCGAAGCTCCAGAGGGGACAGCAGATCTTTCATTCTTCCGGTGACCTCTGCGGCGTTCTCACGGCTTATCACCAGTTCCTCCGGGGTGGGGGAGCTGTCGGGGATATCCTCGTCGTCAAGCCCGGATAAACGCGAATTGCGCCGGTCGGCACGGCTCACCACATTCTTCATTCTGTTGGAAACGCACACCCCTGCAAAGCTCCCGAAGCAGCCCCTCTCCGGGTCGTACCCCGAAGCGGCGGCGATAAGCGCGTCCAGTCCCTCGCTGACAAGCTCCTCGTAGTCCGCGCTGGAGCTGAACTTCCCGGCGAGCGCCAGGACAAGCCCCGTATATCTGGAAACGATCTCTGCAACGGCGTCTCCGTTTTGAGCAGAAGAAACACAGCCTGCAAGCTGCTCGTCAGTCATTTGTGAAAAATCAGCCATACTATCCGAAATTACTTTAGGGCACCTCTAAAAACCACCGGCTATCGCCTTAGCACCTCATCTGCTTGCATATTTTCCGTCAGATTACACAAATTTCGTTTGACGGGCGTTAGCCCGCCTGCGCTCAATTTGTATAATCTGACGAAAAATCTGACTGCGCATCTGAGGCACTATGGTTTTTAGAGGTGCCCTTTAAATGTAAAAAACTATCTGCTACGCTTAATTATATCACCTGTTTTAACTTTTGTCAAGAAAAAATCGCAAATTTTCCAAAGACAAGCACTTTAGATGAAAAATTACGCCCCGGTTTATGCAAAAACACCACACTTTACGTTCACCGGAACCACGGACTAGCTGAACAAAGCGCATTATGCAGTATCCATATCCGTAACTCCGGTATGGCGAGATCGGTTTGATCTGCGTTTTTCAGGCTTCCCTGGAGTATTCTGACCTGCCGCTGCGGAACAGATTTCCACCTGCGCAGTCTATGGTGACGATCAGCGGAAATCTGTCAAATTGCAGTCGCTTGACGCTCTCGCAGCCGAGATCCTCGAACGCGATCACCTCGCACTCGGTGATGCATTTGCACGCCAGCGCGCCTGCGCCGCCGATAGCGCAGAAATACACCGCGCCGTTGCGCACGATAGCGTCGCATACCGCCTGGGAGCGCTCGCCCTTTCCTATCATTGCCGACAATCCCATGTCAAGCAGCAGCGGCGAATACACGTCCATTCTGCTTGATGTGGTGGGACCGCAGGAGCCTATCGCCATGCCCTCCTTTGCCTGGGTGGGGCCTGCGTAGTAGATCGCAGCTCCGTTCAGGTCGTAGGGGAGGGGTTCGCCGCTGTCAATGCACGCTTTTATGCGCTTGTGCGCCGCGTCCCTGGAGGTGTACACCGTTCCGCTGAGCAGCACCTTGTCTCCTGCCCGGAGGGTCTTTGCCTTTTCTTTGAGTTCGCTTGTGTTCAGTTCAATTTCCATAATTAATTCCAGATGTCCTTGTCAAAATGAGCATGGGCGGAACAACGTCCGCCCTTTGCGTTAAATCAGAAACCGCCGAAGCCGCCGAAGTCGGAGCTCATGTCGTCGTCATCGCTTCCGCTGCCGCCGAAGTTCCAGATAGAGGAGTCGTCAGCGGACGGGGGAGCGACCTGGGGATCCTCTGCAGGCTCAGGCTCGTCGTAGGTGACTGCGGAGCCTGTGCCGTTCGCGCTTTCCATTGCCTCAAGCTGCTTCTGGAGCGCTGCCCACGGATCTTCTGCAGCGCTGCTTTCTTCTTCCTCGTCATTGGAGGAACTGTCGTCGTCCGTTACCGAACCGCCGAATGCCGCTTCCGCCTCGCGCAGCGCTTTCATCAGATCGTCCTCCTCAGAAGCGCCGGAGGTCTGTGCAGGCTCGTCGTCCATATCGAAATCAGATACGTTGTTGGGCTGAACTGCCGCAGCTTCCTCCGCAGCCCTGACTGCCGCCAGCAGATCGTCGTCCGCGTCATTTCCGAGGGAGCTGGAGGGCATTGTCTGAGCCAGGAGATCCTTCGTGAAATCATTGTCGAAGGAAGCCTCGGCGTGGTCGGAAACGTCCAGCGGAGAGATCTCGCTGACATGCTCCTCTGTGGTATCCTCAGGCTTATCCAGCGAGAAGTCGGTCATATCGTCCTGCTTTTCGCTCATATCGAACAGAGCGCCGCCGAACGGGTTTGCTGCGTCGGGATTAACGAGGGGGATATCCTTTTTCGCGATCTGCTCCAGCTGCTTTTCAGCGGCAGACACTGCGTCAGCCATCTCGTTTCCGCTCCATTCATCGTCGAACATGGAACCGGAGCTGTCCTCCTCGGCTTCTTCCTCAGGCTCGGGAACAGGCTCGGGTTCAGAAGCAGGCTCGGGTTCGGGCTGAACAGGCTCCGGCTCCTCGGCAGGCTGTTCTTCTATATCCTCTGCCACATCGAATACAGACATATCCGGAACTTCCACGGGGGCTTCCGGCTGGGGAACCACGGGTGCAGGCGCTGCGACAGGTTCCGGCTCGGGCAGGGTGACCGCAGGGGCTTCCGTTCCGAGAAGTTCAGCCGCGGACTTGTTCAGTTCATTAAAGCCGGCGTTCATCGACTCGATCTGTTCGCGCAGCTGAGCCATGAATGCGTCCGTCTTCTTTGTTACTTCCTCTGTGTGCTGCTGTGCAGCGTCGATTATCTGCTGAGCCTGCTTCTTTGCGTTTTCAATGACAGCGGCGGCTTCCTCGTTAGCCTTGTCCAGCACCTCGTTGAACGCACGGGTAGCCTCCTGGGATACGCCCTTTCCGTTCTTGAGCATGTCGGTCATCTTTTTCTTTTCGTTGTCAAGGCGTTCCTTGAGGCTGCGTATTTCGACCAGCTGTCTTGACGTGGTGGACTTTTCCTCCTCGAGCTGGGCGCTGATCTCCTCCACCTTTTTGTCGGCTTCCTGCTGGGCTGCCTTTATTCTGCCGTCAGCCTCGTCCGCGAGCTTTTCAGCCGCACGGGTCTTTTCGTTGTTGGCGCGCATGTCCGCTTCCATGGCGTTCATTTTCTTGCGGAGATCGCTGATGTATGTATTTACTTCGTTCTTGTCAAACCCGAAAGGGACCTGCTTGAATCCATCGCCTGCTGCCATCTGTGATTCCTCCTGAAAATATCGAAATTACTGGAAAATATTGCTGCCAGGGACGTATATTTCCGGTTACGTCCGACCGCATTGCTATTTAACATTATATCACAAAAAACTGAAATATACAAGTGTTTTAGCGAATTTTATATATCACTAGTCTAATGGCGCATGTTTTTTGTGAGAATATCCAAAGACGGTAAATCGTTTTTGTGACAATTATAGATTTTGTGTGGTAATATTCACTAAACTCTGTAAATATAGTTGTAATTTCAGAAAAACTCGTGTATAATTGTTATTGTAACCGATTTGTAACAATTTGGACAAGGAAGGATTGATGTTATGCACGACAAGACTATGACTTTTTCTGTACACGATGACAGAGAAAACGAGATGAAGGAGATCCTTACTACTGTCTATGACGCACTCAAGCAGAAGGGCTACAACCCGATAAACCAGCTTGTTGGCTACATTCTCTCAGAGGATCCCACATACATCACGACATTCAATAACGCCCGTGGGCTTATCCGGCACATCGACCGGGACGAGCTGCTGCAGGTGCTCGTAAAGTCCTATCTGTCGGACTGAAACAGAAAATCATACGAACGAACGACCCCACTGGAACAGTGGGGCTGTTTGTTGTGTATAGATAGAAGGAAGAATTATGACCTATACCCAGAAAATGACCGAAGGCAGCGAGCTTAAACACATAATCCTGTTCACGCTGCCGCTATTTGCAGGAAACCTGTTCCAGCAGCTTTACAATATCGTGGATTCTGTCATCGTCGGAAGATATCTCGGCGCTGACAAGCTGGCGGCGGTGGGAACGACCGGCTCACTGACATACCTTTTCAGCACGTTGTGCATCGGGCTTTCGGTGGGCGCAGGAATACTGATCTCACAGCGTTTCGGCGCAGGAATGCACAGGGAAGTAAAGAAGCTCATCACCAATTCCGCTTATGTGATCATGGCGTTCGGGCTGGTGGTAACGGTGATCTCGGTGGCGTTCGCCGGGCTGCTGATGAAGATGATGAACACCCCCGAAAACCTGCTCGCGGACGCTACGGACTACATGCGCGCGGCATGCTCCGGAACTCTGTGCGTTGCCGCCTACAACTGGATAAACGCCGTGATGCGCTCCCTTGGGGACTCGCGCACTCCGCTTGTGTTCCTGGTGGTGGCAAGCCTGCTGAACGTGGGGCTTGACCTGCTGTTCGTGGTGGGATTTGGCTGGGGGGTAGTCGGCGCCGCCTACGCGACGGTGATATCCCAGGGCGTCAGCGCCGCAGGCAGCATAGTGGTGGGGTTCCGGAAAAACCCGTATTTCAGGCTCACCCGTGAGGACGCAAAGCCGGTGGGCGAGGTCTGCCGCAGGTGCATTACCACCGGTATCCCCATAGCCCTCCAGAACGCGATGATATCGGTGTCGATGATATTCCTCCAGCGCACTGCAAACGGCTTCGGCGAGACGGTCATGGCGGCTTACACTGCAACAATGAGGGTGGAGCAGCTGGTGCAGCAGCCGTTCGCTTCGCTCAATGCGGCGGTATCGACATTTTCCGGGCAGAATATCGGCGCAGGGTATCAGAAGCGCGTTATCCGGGGATATCACAGGAGTATGCTGGTAACGGTGGGATTTGCGCTGTTCATCATGGTGATATTCCAGCTGCTGGGGGATCAGATAGTGGGAATGTTCGTGGACGAGCCGGCGGTCATCGCTATCGGCGGAAAGGCTCTGCGGCTGTCCTGCCTGTTCTATATCGCGCTGGGTACTATCCACACCACGCGCGGACTGCTGAACGGAGCCGGGGACGTGGTTTACGCCATGATAAACGGCTTTGTGGAGGTAATTGGGAGGATAGGCTTTGCGGTAATACTTGTGAATATCCCTGCTATGGGCTGGTGGGCGGTCTGGACTACCACCTGCCTTACCTGGGTGATAACCGCGCTGATGAGCCTGATACGCTACTGGCAGGGCAAGTGGAAGGACAAGTGCATGCTGGTTCGGGATAAGGAGACGGCTGTCTGAATGCAGCAAACGGGGAAGTTGCTTTGGCGTTCCCGTTCGTTTTTGTGGAATACTTTCAGACGGTTTGTTCAGCGTGTGCTTTGAAAGCTGCAACCTTTCTGCCGTCCGTGCGGTGTTATTTGTAAGAAACCACAAACGGAGGTGCAGCATGAAAAACAAGTCAAAACGTAAGCCGCTGTGGATAACGCTGGGCGCAGCCGCGGCGTGCCTTGCGGTAGCAGGAGGAATATTTGCGATGAGTAGTGAAATGACCGGAGTTAAGGCGCAGGCGGAGGCACTCTATCCAAAGATGTCGCCGTATCCTGATCAGAACGTTTATGTGGAGGAAAACTACGACAACTGGTGGGAGGACAGAAATACGCAGCTGGATCAGCCGGAGGGCTACGCTGACAGCCTGTGGAGCTTTTACGGGGACAGCATACGGACGTATCTTTCGGGAAGCGGCAACAGCGCGTATTCCCCGGTAAACCTGTACATGGCGCTGAGCGTGCTTGCAGAAACCTGTGACGGTAACAGCCGCAGCCAGATACTTGACCTGCTGGGCGCGGACAGCATAGAGGGGCTTCGCACCCAGGCGGGGCAGGTGTGGAACGCGAATTACTGCGACGACGGAGCGCTCACAAGCGTGCTTGCGAACTCGGTATGGCTTGACAAGGGGACTGAGTTCCACGCGGACACCCTGAAGCTGCTGGCACAGCATTATTACGCGTCGGCGTATACGGGGAAGTTCGGCACGGACGAGATGAATTCCGCCATTCGCAGCTGGCTCAACGAGCAGACCGGAGGCTTTCTTGCGGACGCGGTTCAGAATGTTGAGCCGGATCCCGATACCGTATTTGCGCTGTATTCCACGGTGTATTTCAAGGCGAGGTGGGACAATGAGTTCGATAAGGCGCTTAACACACAGAGTGTGTTCCATGCCCCCGGCGGAGATGTCGAGCGCGAGTTTATGAACAAGACCCAGACCTGGGGATGTTATTTATACGGCGAGGACTTCGGCGCGGTACAGCTTGGCTTCAAGACCGGCTGCGGCATGTGGCTGATACTCCCGGACGAGGACAAGGACGTAAACGCCGTGCTGGACAGCGGCGAGTATTTGCAGATGATAAAGGAGCCGAATAACTGGAGCAAAGTCAAAAGCCTGCGGATAAACCTTTCCCTGCCGAAGTTTGACGTATCCTCTGATTTCGACCTGAAAAGCGGACTTTCGGAACTGGGAGTGACGGACGTTTTCAGCCCGGAGCTTGCGGATTTCTCGCCGATATGCGATGATCCGCTTTTTGTGGGAAAAGCGAAACAGTCCGCCCGGGTGCAGATAGACGAGGAGGGCTGCACGGCGGCTTCCTTTGTGGAGCTGGAGGCATGCGGCGCTTCTATGCCCCCGGAGGAGGAAATGGATCTCACCTTTGACCGCCCGTTTATCTTCGTGATAACCGGAATGGACGGTCAGCCGCTTTTCGCCGGAACAGTCTTTGAACCCTGATCAACAAACAAACCGGGCGGTTTTATCCGCCCGGTGCTGTTTTATTATATCTTGATATCTGGGAAAGAAGCTGCAACCTCGTTCTTGAAATACTGCAATGCTTCATCTGTTGTTGAGAAATACCCGTTCACAAGGTTGTACGCTGCATCATAGCAGATGCTGTCTATTCTGGAGTCGTAAACGGAAGGAACGTTCACGCTGAATCCCTTGAGACTGTCTGCCAGTACCGAGATGTAATTGTCGTTAATCAGCCAGGGGTTGCTAAAGTTTATCTTGCTCATTGCGGAGCTGTTGTTCGCAAAGTCGTAATTATTCTTTGCGAATTCCTTCATGCTCTTGCTGCTGCCGCAGGTGAATTGCAGGAATTCCTTTGCAAGGGAGGAACTGTTGCAGGAATTCGCAACTGCGAAATAGGTGCCGCCCCAGTACCAGCTTTCGGGGCCTTCGCATATCTCGAGATCCACCTTGCCATTGTTGGAGTAGCCGTAATCGGAGAAGTTCGCCATGTTGCTCACCACGCTGTATTCCCCGGGATAGAGCCCCCATGACGGCAGGAACTCTCCGAGAGCCGTGCCCTGGTATACCGACAGATACCAGCTGGGATCCCACATGGGTACATTGGCGAGGGAGCCGTCTTTTTGCATCTGGGTGATAAGCTTAAAGAAATCCTTGGCGTTCGCGGTGTTTAGCTTGCCGTTTACCACCCAGGGTTCGTCGTTGCATTTGATGACCTGCCACAGACCGCCCATTGTGGACTGGAGCGATACCTTGCCGCCGGTACTCTTGTACAGCGTTTTGCCGGTGTTTACAAATTTGTCCCAGTCGCTGAGAAGCTCGTGCATTTCCTCCGGGGAGTCAACGCCGAGGTATTCTTTAGCGAGGTCTGCACGGTAAACGAACGCGCCGGGGGTCGCCTGGGGGGATACCGCGTAAAGTACGCCGTTTTCGTTAGTGCCGAGATCGAGAGTGTACTGGTACATCTCCGGCAGATCGCTCTTGTTAAGCCCGATAGAGGAAAGCGGCAGAGTGAAACTGCTGTTGATATACTGCACCATGAAATCCGTGTCAAGCACGATAAGATCGGCGTCATCGTAGGACTTCATATACTGTCTGTATCCGTCCCGTGCCCCTTCGCCATAGTCGCTGACGCTGACTATTTCGACATCTACCTTGTTTCCTTTAGACTTGCAGAAGCTCTCCACCATTCTCTTTACGTCTGAGTTGCCTTCCCAGGAGAGTATCGTCAGCGTCTTGTCCGTGTTGGCAGCGCCGCCCAGTCCCACTGCTTCAGAGTAAGCGCCGTAAAGCGTCTTTCCGCTGACCTTCTTGTAGGCTCTTACCTTGAAAACGTAGGAAGTGCCGGCTTTCGGCGAGGAGAAGGTGTACTTGGTCTTCTGGGTGGTGGTGAGCTTCTTGAATGCTCCGCCGTCCACGGAATAGTACAGCTGATAGCCTGCCGCGCCCTTTGCCTTGCTCCAGGACAGGCTGAGCTTGCCGCTGCTTTCCTTTACGGTGAGTGCAGGCGTTCCCGGCACGATCTTGAATGTCAGCTTTTTCGTTCCTGTGTAATTTCCCTTGCCGGTGACGGTCACTGTTGCGGTGCCCAGCTTGGTGTTGTTCTTGTAGGACAGGGTGTAGTCCGTGCCTGCGGTGAGGATCTTGTTGCCGCTCTTGACTGTGATATCAGGCTTGACAGCCTTTCCGGTGTACGCCTGATCCTCGATCTTGCTGAAAGACAGCTTTGACACGCTGACCTTGCCGCCTGCGAGATACTCCTGCTGCACGGACGCCTCGTACTGCTCCGGCGCTGCCGCCGCTGGCACTGCAAGACTGATTGCCACCGCAGCCGCGGAGAACATCGCAGTTATCCTTTTTGTTGCTTTCATTACCTTACCTCCGTTAATTATTTGGAATACTTTTCCGTTTCAATTATACTACTGCAAAAGTCTGATGTCAATGAGTCTGCGTGTACAATTTGGATACTAGAATATGTGTAAAATGACAAATACTCCGGGCAGACAAAGCCGCCCGGAGAAGTTATGTATCACGTCTTTTCAATAAGCGCCGGAACGTCCGCAAGTGAATCCGCCTTTGCGAAGATAAGCCCGGTCAGTTCCTCGTCCGGTTGGGTGAGGTCGGGAACCATAACGGTCACGCACCCGGCTGATGAAGCGCTCCTCACGCCGTTCGGGGAGTCCTCCAGCGCCATGCACTCGCCTGCCGGCAGCCCCAGCTGCTGTGCCGCATAGAGGTAGATATCCGGCTTTGGCTTGCCGCTTTCCACCATAGCCGCGCAGACTATCCTGCTGAACCTCCCCAGCAGCCCCACCTGCCCGAGGTAGCTCTCAGTGCGCTGAATGTCGGTGGCGGTGGCTATCGCGGCTGGGATACCCTTGCTGTCGAGGTAGTCAAGAAGCG
>JALEOL010000021.1 GCA_022766785.1 Oscillospiraceae bacterium | reverse complement strand
TGTTTGAGCTTCCGGGCGAGGACGGCGGCTTTGACCTGATATGGTACAACGGCATTGTGGAGTTCGACGGCTGCGCCCAGCGGCTCGAGCAGCTGCGGCAGAAGCTGAAAAAGGGCGGTATGCTCGTTTATCGCGCGGTGAGCTGGCTTACCGAGCCGTCTCCGGACACAAGGGTGTTCTGTGGGAGGAGGTTCGGGAAGATACTTCCGCTGGACAAGGTGCTGGTTCAGGCAAAGGAACAGGGCTTTAAGGTGCAGGATTTCTACATCGCTCCGAAGTCCGACTGGCAGGCAGGGTACTATGCTCCGCTGACCGCCGCCGCTGAGGAATACGCCGGTATCCACAAGGAGGACAGCAGCGTGTCCCTGGGGCTTAGCGAGCTTCGCAAGGAGACCGGCATCTTTGAGTCGCATTGCGAGGAGTACAGCTGCGTATACTACATACTGAAAGGTTGATGTAATGGCTTTAAAAGTACTGACCGAGCAGGAGACAGCGGCGTACAGCCCGAATGTGCTTGCGTTTTACGGCGACTGCGTATATGAGCTGCTGGTGCGGCGCGAGGTAGTGCTGAGGGGTAACACCAACGCCGGCAGGCTGCACGATCTTGCGGTGGAGCAGGTGAGGGCTTCCTATCAGTCGAGGGCTGTAGAGGTCATCGAGCCGCTGCTCACCGAAAAGGAAGCCGACATACTGCGCCGCGGCAGGAATGCCGGTGGAATATCGGTGCCGAAAAGCGCAAAGCCGTCTGAATATCGCAGGGCGACAGCGCTTGAAGCACTGTTCGGCTACCTCAGCCTTTCAGGTCAGGAGGAGCGGATCGAAACGCTGTTCGCGGCGATTTGCGAGGCGCTTCCGGTCTAGTGGGGGGTTATATGTCGGATACTTCAAAGAAATTCTGGCGCTGGGTGATCGACATTGCTGTGATTATAGCAGGCTCTGGTGTTTACGCGCTGGGTGTGCACTGCTTTACTGCGCCGAATAACATAGCCCCGGGCGGCGTGACGGGTCTTGCAACGATAGTAAGTTTTGTCACCGACCTCAATATCGGTATGCTGATAACGGTCATGAATATACCGCTGCTTATCGCGGGATTTTTCCTGCTGAACCGTGGGACTATGATCAAGACCCTGATAGGCGTTGTGGTTCTCTCTGTGATGACCGATTGGCTTCTGAAAGACGTTCCGGTCTACGTTGCGGACAGCGGCGGAGGAATTCTCGCGGCATTATTCGGCGGACTGCTGATGGGCGCAGGGCTTGGGATAGTTTACGGCCGTGAAGGCACCACCGGGGGCACGGATATAATCAACAAGATAATCAACCGTTTCAAGCCGGAGATAAAGCTGGGGCAGATCTCGTTCCTGGTCAATGCTGCGGTCGCACTGAGCGGTTATATCGTGTACAAAAACCTTGACGTTGTGTTGTATGCGATAGTATCTGTATTCGTTCAGTCCAGAGTGATTGACGGGCTGGTTTACGGAGGACTTGAGGGCAAGTTCCTCATGATCTTCTCCGAGAAGCCGCAGGAGATAGCTGACAGGCTGCTGAAGCTGAAGCGTGGCGTTACGCTGCTGAGCGGCGAGGGAGCCTACAGCGGAGAGAATAGGCAGGTGGTCTGCATTGCCGTTCACAAGAATGAATATGTCAAGGTGAAAAGGATAGTCAAGCAGACTGATCCGAACGCATTTGTAATTATTACCGGCGCGAGCGAAGTCCTGGGCAAGGGCTTCCAGAAGCTGGATTGAATTAAACTCAGAGTAAGGAGATATTATCATGTCAGGACATTCAAAATGGAGCACCATCAAGCGTAAGAAGGGCGAAAAGGACGGCGCAAGGGCAAAGGTATTCACCAAGATAAGCCGTGAAATACTCGTCTGCATCAAGGAGACAGGCAGCGCTGACCCTGCGAACAACTCCAGGCTCTACACCCTGGTGCAGAAGGCAAAGAGCAACAATATTCCGAACGACAACATCGACAGACTGCTGAAAAAGGCAGCCGGCGGCGCAGAGAAGAACGACTATGAGGACTGCGTATACGAGGGATACGGTCCGAACGGAGTTGCGGTAATAGTAGAGTGCCTTACCGATAACCGCAACCGTACCGCAGGTGAGATCCGTCACTATTTCGACAAGTTCGGCGGAAACATGGGAGCATCCGGCTGCGTTTCGTTCATGTTCTCACGCAAGGGAATAATCGTTCTGGACAACGAGGACGGCGACATCAACGAGGATAAGGCGATGGAGGATATCCTGGAAGCCGGCGGCGACGATTTCAGCTTTGAGGACGGCGTTGTGGAGATAACCACAGATCCCTCTACAGTAGCCGCAGTTGCTGAGGAGCTTGGTAAAAAGGGCTACAAGGTAGTATCGGCAGAGGCTGAGCAGGTGCCCTCTACATACACCACGCTCACCGACGAGGATCACATCAAGAAGATGAACCTCCTGCTCGAAGCCCTTGACGACAACGACGACGTTCAGAACGTATGGCACAACTGGGACGGCGCTGACGATGACAGCGAGGAATGATATCTGAATAACAATAAGCGCTCTTTACAGGGCGCTTTTGATTTGTCTGTAACAGATTTGGTTTATCCGGTAGACATCGGGAAATATTTGCTTTACGGCAGAATAAACGCCTCCGCAGTAATATGGGAGGCGCTTTTTTATTTCCGGTATATCCTCTGGTGGATAAGCTGTTTTACTTTTGTGAATTCTGCGTCGTCAAGCGGTCGGTTGGTCATCAGCTTCAGGGGTATCGCCGGGGATTTTCCGTAGAACTCGGGCTGAAAGTACTCCCCTTTGTTGAGCGTCATTCCCAGCCGCTGATAGAACGCAAT
>JALEOL010000006.1 GCA_022766785.1 Oscillospiraceae bacterium | reverse complement strand
CCGCAGATTTTTCGTCAGATTGTACAAATTGAGTGCAGACGGGCTGGCGCCCGTCAAGCGAAATTTGTGCAAGATGGCGGAAAAGATGCAAGCAAGATGCGTGCCAAGCCGTCAGGCGCGATTTAATCAGTGGTTCCTTAATTATATTCTCACTGTTTTGAGGGGGAGATCAGCTTGCGGATAAATGTGGGATCGGAGAATACCGCATTCTGCCTGTCATACAGATCACCCGGGGTGTCCCAGAGTATCGGGCAGGCGCCGATTGCGTACATTCTCGAGGATACGTCCAGCATGTAGCTTTGCCGTGTCTTTTTCGTCTTGTTCTCGCCAAAGCACCCGTACTCCCCGACTATCACCGGTATCCCCTTGTCGATGAACGTTGTCTTGAGCAGCGCCACGTTGCGGTCGAGCGCTTCCTGATCCTCGCTGCTTCCCCAGTCGGTCTTTGCCTTTCCCCAGGACACGTCCTTGTCGATTATCGTCAGCGTGGAGGGTTCGTAATAGTGCACCGAGACCGCTATCCTGCCGGCAGGATCGTCCGGTATCCTGAACAGCTTGTCGCAGGTCAGCGTGATATCCGTATTATAGCCGGAGATCAGCAGGTGGCGCTTCGCATTGTTTCCGCCGGTGGCACGGACAGTATCCACGAACGCCTGGTTCACCCTGTTCACAAGGTCGTAAGATGAGCGTTTGTCGGTACCCTCAGAGCCGCTGTATCTGTTCCAGAGCGACTCCCAGCCAAGCTCCTCGTTCTGCGCCTCGAACACCAGCTTGTCGCCGCAATCCGCGAAAAGCTCCGACACCTGTTTCCATATGGCGGTGAATTTTTTCATGTTCCCGGGGATATTCTCCGGGAATTTATTCACCCAGCCGTTGTCATAATGTATGTTGACAATAACGTACATTCCGGTACCCAGCGCCCAGTCTACCACCTGTCTGACCCTCGCCGCGTATTCTTTGGAGATTGTGTATGTTCCGTCGTCCTTCATCATGTTCGACCACGCCACAGGGATCCTGAGCACTCCGAAACCGGCGTCGGCATAGCCCTGTATCGTCTTTTGAGTTATCTCCGGACTTCCCCATGCCTTTTCGTAATTTAGCGGAGAACTGCTGTCTATCCAGTCGCCGCACGCCTCCAGCGTATTGCCGAGATTTATCCCGAAGCCCATCTCGCGGACAAGTTCCATCGTGGATATATCACGCATTTCTTCAGTGGGTACTGTTGGCAGCGTTCCGGTCGAAACGCAGGTCAGGGCGGTCAGCAGCGTCATAATTAACGAAATTACCTTCATATTTACTCCTGTATCACATCAAATAATTTATGCGGAATACTTTCCACTTATCTGATTATATCATCTGAGACAGGAACTTGTCAATAGCAATTGAAGATATCTTTTTTCCGGATAGGTTCAGTTTTTCCGAGAATAAAAGCGTACGATTTACATATAATACTGCTGATATTTCAGGTCGTATTGTTGCTTCAACAACCTGTCAATGATCCGAAACACCGAGTCAGATGTCTTCTGTTTCCACAAAATACCATTACCAAGAAAAAAATATGTGTTTGATGTCCTTTAAGTGTCACATGAGGACTTATCATATCTTATAATAAAATATAGTACAGTGCTGTTATAAGGCACTTGTTTCACACAACTGTTCAGAAAAGGAGTATCCCCCATGTTTAACAACCGAACACCAGACGGCAGGAACAATATCTGCGGTCTTAATGTTGCAAAATATCGCAAAATGCTGAAGATCTCTCAGCGCGAGCTTGCCGACAGACTTCAGGTTATCAATCTTGATATAGACAAGAACGCAGTTCAGCGAATCGAATCCGGTCAGAGATTTATCACCGATATCGAGGTCATTGCGCTTGCAAAGGTATTTAACGTTACCGTCAAGGATCTGCTCACGATCAAATGAGTTTATAAAAATATAATGGTTCCCCGGATATGCTCCGGGGATTTCTGTTTATTGATCCCCTTTATATATTTACAAATGCGTGAATATATGATACAATAGGATAAAAAGAAGAAAGCTGGTGCGGATAATGACAAATTCACAATGCCCCGTGGCGAAGAAATGCAGCGGCTGTCAGCTGTCGAACATGACCTACGAACAGCAGCTCAGCTGGAAGATGAAAGAGCTTAACAGGCTGCTTGGCGGCTTTGGCAGGATATCTCAGATCGTCCCGATGGAGGATCCCACGGGCTATCGCTGCAAAGTCCAGGCGGTGTACCGCAGCGACCGCAGCGGCAGGATAATATCCGGCGTGTATCAGTCCTCGCGCAATGGTATCGTGGGAATAGACCGCTGCATGATAAACGACCCACGGGCGGACGAGATCATCGTGGGGATAAGGGAGCTTATGCGCTCGTTCAGGATAAAGCCGTGGGATCCAGGAACGGACAGAGGCTTTGTAAAGCATGTGCTGGTGCGCGTCGGCAGGAACACCGGCGAGATACTGGTGACTATCGTTGGTGCGGTACCGATGTTCCCGAAGAAAAAGGACTTCACCGCGGAGCTCGTGAAGAAATTCCCGGCGATAAAAACAGTGACATTCTCTGTCAATCGGCGACCGGAATTCCTGACCCTGGGCGATCACGCAGAGGTGCTTTACGGCAGCGGATATATCATTGACGAGATATGCGGAAAGCGGTTCAGGATATCGCCGCAGTCGTTCTACCAGGTAAATCCCCAGCAGGCGGAAAGGCTGTATTCCTACGCGATCGACGCGGCTCGGCTGACTGAAAACGACTCGATACTTGACGCATACAGCGGTACCGGTACGATCGGTATCATAGCGTCCGACCGGGTGAGAAGCGTTCAGGGGATAGAATACAACCAGGCGGCGGTTCGGGACGCGGTGCAGAACTGTCTGCTCAACGGCATAACAAGGAACGTTGCATTCAACCGCGGCGACGCCGGAGAATACCTCTGGGAGCGCGCCAGGAAAGGAGTCCGCTTCGACGCGGTACTGATGGATCCTGCAAGGGCAGGTGCCGACAAGCAGTTCCTCCGGGCGCTGAACGCGATCAGACCGGAGCGCGTTGTGTACATCTCCTGCGACCCGGTATCGCTCGCAAGAGATCTCAGGTTCCTGTCCAGAAATTATGATATAATGGATATCCAGCCGTTCGATATGTTCCCGTTCACGCGGCACGTTGAGTGCGTGGTGTCGATGTCAAGGAAAAAGAAGAACGACGAATATACGCTATAATACACAGAAGACAAATCAGCCGCATACTACTGAAAAACGGAGGGCATGATAATGACCAGAACAATTACAGTAAAAGGAATTGGCAAAGCATCTTCAAAGCCAGACTATGTAGTTATTTCCATGAATTTAGGATCAAATCACAAGGATTATGACAAAGCAATGAGCATGGCAGCCGACAATATACAACAACTCAATCAAACGCTGTGCGGTATCGGATTTGAAAAGGGTTCTGTTAAAACCACAAGCTTTAATGTCCGTACCATCTATGACAACATAAAAGACAGCAACGGCAACTATCAAAGAGTATTCTGCGGATACGAAGTAACTCACAAACTGAAGCTCGAGTTTGATTTAGATATGAACACACTTTCCAGAGCGCTCTCCTCGATCGCAGGCTGTCTGTCTCACCCACAACTCTCTATCGCTTTCACAGTTAAGGATACAACTGCGATCAACGAGGAAATGCTACGCTGTGCAACAGCCAATGCAAAAAGAAAAGCAGAGATACTCTGCGAGGCTTCCGGCGTTACCATGGGTGAACTTATTTCGATAGATTACAATTGGCAGGAATTGAATGTTTACTCCCCCACCCGATATGATTACTTGAATGAAGATATTGATATTCTTCCTTCGATTACAAGAAGCAGCATTGATATCGAACCAGAAGATATCAATGTGAGCGACACTGCCTCATTCGTGTGGGAAATCAGATAGCACTGAAATAATATTACTTGTCAACAGAACCGAACCCCTCCCGAAAAAATCAGGAGGGGTCTGTTCTATTATCCATTAATTACTTTTTCCTGTTCCTTACGACGATCTTCGCTGTACCTGAAAAACATCACCCAGAACAGCACCCCTGCCAGCGCAAGCGCACACCCCAGACCGGTATAGAACACGGCGATGAACACCTCCGGAGCAAGCCCGGAATTTCTGAGCCAGATACCGCCGCCCATCATGAACGCCATTATAATATACGCTTTCAGGTCGAAGAAGTTCCACACAGGTCTTGTTTCATCGGCGTAGCCTATTATGCGGCGCGTGTGCTTCATGCTCATTCTGAAGAACATGAACCCGAACGCCAGGAACACCGCCACCGACAAAAGAAACTGCACCCAGAACGGCTCTATCCGGGTGTAGGAAATTATGCCAAGCCGTGCAACGTTCACTCCGGCGGCTAACCACACGCAGCCCGCGACCGCGAGAAGGGTGCGTTTTTTCACATGCCAGAAAGGTCGCTTCATTGCTTACTCCTCGTTTTTTGCCGACTTTAGCAGCGAGATCAGAAGCAGAATTATCCCTGCCGCCATGATGATATGCCCTATACCTGCAATACCGGAGATCGCGCCGTTTGCTCCCTTGGGAAGCTCTGAGCCCAGCACCTGTGTTACCCCTCTGACCGACATCATCACAGCAGTGAGCGGAACGCCGATATTGTACACCACGGTGAACGCACGGAATGTTTTCTGCTCCCCCAGCTGCTTGAAGTGCGCAGCAAAAATCGCAACAATCAGGAACATCATCATGCCGAGAACGAACAAGTGGGTATGTACCTTTCCGAGAGAGGTCGTTCCCGTGAAGCCGTTCAGCTTGGTGAACTCCCGGTAGAATACACCCATTGCCATAGCTGCTATCGCGTAGATCAGCGAGAGGTTAAGATACTTTTTCATTTATGTTACTTCCTTTCATTTAGTTAAGGAAGCACTGATTAAATCACGCCTGACGGCTTGGCACGCATCTTGCTTGCATATTTTTCGTCATATCGCACAAATTTCGCTTGATGGGTGTCAGCCCACCTGCGCTCAATTTGTACAATCTGACGAAAAATCTGCTGCGCAATCTGCGCACCAGATTTAATCAGTGCTTCCTTAAATCCGATAAGCACCGTCCAGACATAGGCGCAGGTCTTTGGTATCATCAGCATTCCGATAAGCGCAACTGCGTCTGCGAACAGCACCACAGGGATACAGAACCCGAAGCTCAGCACAACAGTGAGACACAGGGACCTGAACGATCCTGACTTCTGCCCTTGCTGCCCCTTATCATGATAATTCCTAGTGTAACTACTATCACAAGGTGCACCGCGTCAAACAGTGTTTCAAAAAATGCCTGCTTTTTTCTTCCATAGATTATTGGTGAAATATCTCTAAAGTCACCTGCATACCGCCCTGCGGATCATCTGTACAAGTACGGAGCAGTCACTTTTCCCCTGTACCAGCAGCATAAGGATATTGTCAAGAACGAACGCCGCCAGATCCTCCTCGCTGAACGCCGCCGTGAACGCTCCCCTGTCTATCCCCGGGTCGGAACGCAGTACTTCAAGCAGAACATTCCTGATATGCCCGAAATAGTGCTCCATTACCGTCTTTCCCTTATCCTTCCCGGAATTCACCAGCATCATTGAATGCGCAGTGAAAAAATCCGGATACCCGGCGATCCCCCTCTGAATACGCCTGAAAATATCCTCGATGTACTCCGGAAACGGCATTTCAGAACGCCCTCCGCCGGTATGGAAAATATCTCTCCATACACTCTCTATCGTCGCAAGCAGCAGCTCTTCCTTTCCGGAATAGTAATTGTAAAGAGTTCCCAGAGCTATGTGGCACTCACCGGCGACCGTCCTCATATTGAGCGCGGACAGTCCCTTTTCCGCCACGATACGTCTGCATTCGCTCATGATAGCTTCCTTTGATGTGATGACAGGATTGATATGCTTCACCCCCAAAATGAACATTGTTCATTATGAGGATATTATACCACCGCCGTGCAGTTTTGTCAATAGGTCTGCGCAATATGATCCGCAAGCCGGAGATCCGGTTTCCGAGATGAACGGTTGACTTTTTTGAGGAAATGCGCTATAATAGTATAGTGTAATTTTCAGAAAGGATATCCCACCATGCAGAAAGTACATATAAACGCAAGCCGCAGCTATGATATATACATCGGCAGCGGACTTCTTGACATCGCCGGGGAATATATTTCCGCGGCAATAACCTCGCGCCATGTGTGCGTTGTCACCGATGACACCGTTGACCGGCTTTATTCCGACAGGCTGCTCAGCGCCCTTGAAAAGCAGGGGTTCTCAGCAGTGAAGTTCGTGTTCCCCCACGGAGAGGCGCAGAAGTGCCACAAGACCCTCATTGACCTGTATGATTTTCTGGCGGACAACGGCTTCACCCGGTCAGACGCGCTTATTGCCCTCGGCGGCGGCGTTGTCGGCGACCTGACCGGGTTCGCGGCAGCCTCTTATATGAGAGGTATCGGCTTCGTTCAGATACCCACCACCGTACTTGCCCAGACAGACAGCTCGGTCGGCGGAAAGACCGCTGTTGACATTGCCGGAGGAAAAAACCTCGTGGGAGCGTTCTACCAGCCGCAGCTCGTGCTGTGCGACACCGACACGCTCTCCACGCTTACACCGGAATTCTTTGCAGACGGCATGGCAGAGGTCGTGAAGTACGGCATGATAAAATCCCGGGAGCTGTTCGATATCCTCTCCGAAAAGGATATCAGGGCAAATATCGAGGACATAATCACACGCTGCGTTTCCATAAAAGCACAGGTCGTGGAGAACGACGAGCGCGAAAAGGGCGAACGTATGCTGCTGAATTTCGGACACACACTCGGTCATGCGATCGAAAAATACTTCGATTATTCCGGTATCACACACGGTCATGCTGTCGCCATCGGAATGAGCGTGTTCACTCATATTGCACAGCGCAAAGGCATGTGCGCCGACGGAGCTGCCAACAAGCTCGACGCTCTGCTGACGAAATGCGGTCTGCCGCTCACAACTGAAGCCCCCATGGACGTTCTTTTCAGGAACTCCCTCGGGGACAAGAAGCGGCTCTCCTCCGGCATGAATATAATTATCTGCTCAGATATCGGCGAAAGCAGGATATGCAGCATGACTATCGATGAGTACGAAAAGTTCCTGAAAAGCTGAGGTGAACATATGAATATAGTAATTACCCCGAAGCCATTAGCCGGCAGAGTTGTGATACCGCCGTCAAAGAGCATTTCCCACCGGGCGCTTATCTGCGCAGCTCTCTCTAAGGGCGAGAGCGAGATCACCGGAGTGCTCCAGTGCGAGGATATCGACGCCACCACCGACGCTCTCACCGCCCTCGGCGCTGAAATTCGCACCGAGAACGAAGTGACATACGTCAAGGGTATCGAAAACACCCCTGAATTTGCCGAGATCAACTGCCGCGAATCCGGCTCGACGCTGCGTTTCATGATGCCCGTCTGCGCCGCTCTCGGAGTTGAAACGGTGTTCACCGGCTGCGGAAAGCTCCCCACACGACCGATCACCCCATATATCGACCAGTTCCCGAAGCACGGCGTGAAATTGATCTCCGACAGCTTCCCCTATCACATCGAGGGTAAGCTCACCGCCGGAGTATACCCCGTGACCGGCGACATCTCGTCGCAGTTCATAACCGGGCTGATGTTCGCTATGCCGCTTCTGGAGGGGGCAAGCTCTATTGTGCTGACCTCTCCGTTACAGTCAAAGCCCTACGCAGACATCACCATAAACTGTATGCGTTCGTTCGGGATAGAAACGCTGGAGTTTAACGGAAACTACAACATCAAGGGTATTCAGACCTATAAACCTGCAAAATTCACTGTGGAGGGCGACTGCTCTCAGGCTGCATTCTTTGCAGTCGCGAACGAGCTTGGCAGCAATATAGAGCTCGCCGGAGTGAACCGTAACAGCGTACAGGGCGACCGCGCTGTATTCGACATAATCGACCAGGCGATAAAGATAAACGGCAGCTATTCCGGCTTCGATATCGACGCCTCTGATATCCCCGACCTTGTTCCGGTGCTGACGGTGCTTGCGACATTTGCCGAGGGTACCTCTCACATACGGGGCTGCAAGCGGCTGCGCATAAAGGAAAGCGACCGGCTCGTGTCGATCTCCACCGTGCTGAATTCCCTGGGCGCAGACGTGAAGATAGTAAACGATGAGCTTGAAATAAACGGCGTAAAGGAGCTTTCCGGCGGCGTATGCTCCAGCTTCAACGACCACAGGATCGCCATGTCACTGGCTGTGGCTTCGCAGCGCTGCACATCTCCCCTGACGATAACCGGGGCGGAGTGCGTTGCAAAGAGCTACCCGACATTCTTCGAGGATTTCAGGACGCTGGGAGGTGAATACGATGTCGTCATTGTTTAAGGGCGGTATCTCCGTTTCCATTTTCGGAGAAAGCCACGGAAAGGGAATCGGCGTAGTGCTTGACGACCTGCCTGCCGGCGAGGAGATAGACCTCGATGAGATAGATAAATTCATGGCGCGCAGAGCCGCGAAATCCGACGGCACCAGTACCATGCGCCTTGAAAAGGATATCCCCGATATTCTCTCCGGAGTATATGAGGGAAAAACCACCGGCACTCCCCTTGCGGCGGTAATAATGAACGGAGATCAGCACTCCAAGGACTACGGCAACATCGCCCATATCGCACGCCCTGCCCACGCTGATTACACCGGATTTCTGCGCTACAGCGGCGCGAACGATCCCCGGGGCGGCGGACACTTCTCCGGCAGGCTTACCGCTCCGCTGGTGTTCGCCGGGGCAGTCTGCGCGCAGATCCTATCAAGGCGCGGTATCACCACGGGAGCGCATATTCTGTCGATAAGGGATGTAAAGGACGACAGCTTCGACCCGATGAACGTCACCGCAGAGCAGCTGTCCGCAGTGAAGTCCGGGAGTTTCCCTGTGCTGAATGACAGCGCCGAGGGGAAAATGCGCGAATTGATACTCGCAGCGCGCTCTGACCTCAACAGCGTCGGAGGTATCGTGGAATGCGCCGCTGTCGGTATGCCTGCCGGAGTAGGCTCCCCGATGATGAACGGGCTGGAGAACATCATTTCACAGCTGGTTTTTGCGATCCCTGCGGTAAAGGGTATCGAATTCGGCAACGGCTTCGGCTGCGCTGACCTGTTCGGCAGCGAAAACAATGACGAATTCGCGATGCGTGACGGAAAAGTTGTTACGCTCACCAATAACCACGGCGGTATCCTCGGCGGTATCAGCTCGGGAATGCCGATAATATTCCGCGCTGCGTTCAAGCCTACTCCGTCTATATCACGTCCGCAGAAAAGCGTGGATTTCAAAGATATGACCGAGCAGGAGCTTGTGATAAAGGGCAGACACGACCCTTGCGTAGTGCCAAGGGCAGTCCCCTGCGTTGAGGCTGCGCTTAATATCGCGCTGGTGTCCGCTCTTGCCTCCGAGGGAAAGCTGTGAAATCCCCTGTCTTACCTGAAAGTCTGGTGATCCTATGAAACCTGAACCTAGAATTAGAATAGACGACGTGAACAAGATACGGATACTTGTCTGTCATCTGATATACAGCCTGGGCTGCCCGCTGAACAGAGACCAGCTTGCTGAGATAACCTCTCTTGAACAAGCAGTGAACTACTTCGACCTTATGGAGGCGCTTGAAGGTATAACCGCCCGGCTGTGCACCTGTACTGAGATAAACGGCGTGCCGGTCTACGCCAACACGAAGCTTGGGGACGCCGCCGCACGGGAATTCGGGAACCAACTTCCGCAGTCGGTAAGGGAAAAAATGTTCGAGGAAGCGGTCAAGGTCTATACCCGGGACGAGATAAAAAAGGACGGTCTTGTGTCGGTACGCTACGCCGAGCGCGAAAACGGCACCTGCACTATCGGCGTCACGATAAAGTCCGAAAAATCCGGCAGGCAGAAATACTACTTGACGATCTCCGCCGAGGACAAGCCCGAAGCAGACCGCATAAAGAAACGTATCCAGCACTCACCGGAGGATTTCCGCAGGTATCTTGAGAGCTATTTCGAAGAAGAATAAACCAAAGCCGCTGCCCTGAGAGCAGCGGTTTTTCAGTGCAAGATCCCATCCGCATAGCCGCTCAAAATCAGCAAAATTATAAAAAAAGGTAACAAATACCCATTCACACTTGACATATTGCATTCAATTATGATATAATATAAATCGTACAAAATATCGTTACTTATCATATGACATTTTGTAAACTTTGCCCCAAACGACTACAAAAATGACTATTCTGAGATAAGTATAAACACAAACAACAGGAGAGATCAAAATGAGAAAAAACTCAAAAAAAGCAATATTTGAGATCTTTCAGACCCTGTTTGAAGCACATATTAAAATTTCGCAGATCATTGACAGAAAAGGCGTTTCGGCAGCTGCCGATCTTCTCAGTGACTGCTGTGACGCCGCACATCAGGTCGCTGATTTTATAGAAGATTCGGAAGGCTCCGGACATACAACTGCTGTTTTACTGAGGGAATACTGCAATGTCATCAGCGATATTTCCGCAAAATCATCAGGCGATCGCCATGGGAACGCTATCAAAAGTATGCTTGATAAGCCGCTGAATAAAGCATTCAGCAGTGCTGAAAGCGATATCGTTGTCACACTTGAGGTCGTTTTCTGCCCGTACAAAGCTTCAATGTGGGATTCATTGGAGAGCATATGGAAAGCCTGCGTTAATGACAAAAGCTGCGACGCTTATGTTGTTCCGCTACCCTACTATAACAGAAAACCGGATTATTCGTTCGGAGATATGCATTATGAAGGCGATCTGCTGCCGGATCATGTTCCCGTGATACATTATGACGAATATGATTTTGAGGAACGCAGACCTGATATAGTGTTTATTCACAATCCATACGACGACGGAAACTTTGTGACGAGCATAGATCCGGAATTTTATTCGGGGGAACTGAAAAAACACACGGATCTTCTGGTATATGTGCCGTATTTCCTTTTTCCGAAGCAGCCGGAAGAACATCTGATAAACAACCCTGTGCTTGATAACGCAGACTGCATTATCGTACAGAATGAGCCGACCCGCGCCGCATATATCAAGGCGCTGGACAAGCGTGATAAAAACAGGCAGCTGAAAGAACATATACTTGTTCTGGGCAGCCCAAAAACAGACAAAATTCATGATATCTGCCTTAACGGCATTGAAATTCCGGAGCAATGGAAGATACAGGCAAAGGGAAAGATCAGGCTGTTTCTTAACACAAACGTCAGCCTTATTCTGAATAATAATGACCGTTTTATCGAAAATCTCAGCAGGGCGTTCAAGATATTCCTGCGCAGAGGTGATGTTTTTGTGATCTGGCGAGAGCACCCACTTACATTTGAAACGCTGAATTCAATGCGTCCCGGTCTGCTGGAAGCCTATAACAAACTGAGGTCAATATTCCTGAGAAGCGGTCTGGGAGTACTGGACGCCAACGCGGAAGCGTATCAAGCTATCAGCTTTTCCGACTGCTATTTCGGTGCAGGCGGTTCTCTTACGCCGATTTATGCAGCCACTGGCAAGCCAATGATGGTGACAGCATACAAATATCCCGACAATATCTCCCCTGTTTCTGCGCCGCTGAACTCACTGCTGAAACAGGTCGATAGAAGCATGTACTTTTCTGAAAGATATGCAAACTTCCTTGACCTGTTCCTGGACAACCTTGAACTGCTGAATGGGTTTAAGGACAAGCGGTTCGAGTTCCTGTCACAGATCACCGTCAACTGTGACGGGACTGTTGGACAGAAAATAATGGAACAGGTGAAGGCCCTGCTGCCGGAAAAGCGGAGCTGAAATAACCAAAACATTCCGCGATCATGCGGAGAAACGGAGTAACATATGAACACAGCTGCAACAGTAAAACAAATATTCAGGGATTACATTAAGGACAATTTTGGTCAGGACGCAAAGGATCTGAAAATATACATATTCGGGCTTCAGCTTCAGATCTGCGGCGGAATACTGAAATTTGAAGACGAGCTTGATATTACCCTGATGTCCCACGACCTCAGATCTACAGGATATGAGTATTCGGGGCACAAGTGCGTGCTGCCCGAAATGTGCGTTCCCTTCCCGGAGAATGCAGCGGTGCTGGTTTCCTGCATTTATCCATACCAGTTTGAAAAACTCTGTGCAGAGCTGGAACCGCTGGGAATATGCAGGCAACAAATGATCCATGCAAGACCGCTCGCCGAAAAGCTGCTCAACATTTCCGCGGAGTACTTCTCGCAGGGTGCAATGGATCTCAAGGTCAAGACGCTTTTCGACAGCATAGGCAAGGATATTTCCACCATAAGATATCTCGACATCGGCGCTAATACATGGCTGCTTTACAACAACTCTTATATGTTTTACCGTGCCGGTGCCAGCGGCGTGCTTGTCGAGGCGAACCCGGACTTCGTTGACGTCATCAGGGAAAACCGTCCCCGTGACAACGCAATAATGTGCGGCTGCTCAGATGTTGAAAGCAGCGAGGAATGGACTTACTATAAAACCAAACACGCTGGATACAACACTTTTGTTAAAGAGGTAGCAGACACCTACCCCAGCCGCGGTATAGACGTAACGGAAATAAAAATACCCATGAAATATATCGGCGATATCCTCGAAGAAAACTTCCCGTCAGGGCATATCGACTATATGTCCGTCGATGTCGAGGGAATGGGCGTGCGTATCGTGAATTCGATAGATTTCAACAAATACAGCATCGATGTCATGCTGCTTGAAATGGACTTTAACGATGACGAATCAAAAAAGCTGTATCTGAAACTTCTGGGCCTTGGCTACACCGCCAGATACAGAGGTATAGGTGCAGGCAACGATTTCCTGTTCTACAAGACCGACGTATTTGGAACTGACGCGCTTTGACATAAGGAGAGCAATATGTATTGTGGTATCATCAGACAAAGCGAAGACCTGTTTCTGAATGCGTCCGGCAGGAAAAAAATCGTACTCTGGGGGCTGAACGAGCCTTTGGTATTAAAAGCGATCTCTCAATACACCGGCATTGAATGTATTATTGACGCTGATTCGGAGAAGTGGGGGCTTAGCTGCGGCGGCGTGAAGATATACCCTGCAGAGCACCTTTATGCTCTTTCCCCCGAGACGCACGTTGTTCTGTACACCGGAAAACCAGGCGCTGCATACTCCTCAACACGAGCAATACAAGCTGTCGATGACTTTGAGATTTATTATTACAACGTTATTTCCGACAAGTTCTTCAGCTTCTTTTCTGATCAGCTTTATGATAATCTGGACAGAATAAACAATGTAGAGAAAATGCTTGCAGACGACCGCTCAAAAAAGGTATACCGTGAAGTAGTCTATCGCAGGCTCATGGGTGCTACCGGTGAATTCAACAGCCTTAAAACAAGGGATAATCCTCAGTATATCTTCCTGCCGATGTTCAAAAACCTGTCTGATGAGGTCATAATTGACTGCGGAGGATACATCGGTGACAGCGTTGAAAAATTCGTTTCTGCCTTCGGAAACAGCGTCAGAAAGATATATTCATTCGAATGCTTTGAAGAAAACATTCAGAAGATCAGCGAAACAGGAGAAAGGCTGAAGTCAGAGGGCTGGAACGGTGAACTTGTCATTGCGCCTTATGCCGTTTCGGACAAGAACGGGACCGTTACATTCAATGATATCGGTAATCCTGAGGGAGGCTATCTTCCCGAAAACAGGCAGACCTTGCATTATAATGACAAGCTTGCCCCTGTTGAAACTATTGAAGTTCAGGCAAGGTCAATAGATGATTATTTGCCGCCGGAAGAACGCATTACACTTATAAAAATGGATATAGAGGGAGCAGAATTTGCAGCGCTGACCGGTGCGGAAAAAACGATCAAAAAGCACCGTCCGCGTCTTGCTGTATCTATTTATCACAACCCTGCGGACTACTGGAGATTGTGTGAACTGATACATCAGTTCTGCCCCGGATATAAATTCGCGGTACGGCATCATCAGAGCAATCATCTTGATACCGTGCTGTATGCATGGGTGGAGGAATAAAAAAATGCTTATAGTATTCATGTCACAGCCGGATTTTGCATGCAATCCCCATGCGCTGTGGAAGTATGTAACGGAAAATACCAATTTCGATACAGCTTGGATAGTCAAGAAAAAGGACAGGTATTTTTCTCTGCTGGAACGTGGAATAAGATGCGCGGTATATGATACTGCCGACTCGTATAAGATCCTTTCCGAAGCGGACATCATCGTTGCCAATACATATACATTTCTGAACATACCAAAGCGTGACGACCAGCTTCTGGTAAATCTCTGGCACGGCAGCGGCGTCAAGGCGCACGATTTCTACGACCACGATCTCAACCCACGCCATGCAATAAAGCTGAAAAACTACTTTGCAAAAGTTGACCTTATGTGCGTGCACAGTCTGGACGACCGGTTCAAGCTTGCAGCAATGCTTAACTTCGACCTCAGAAAAATATATGTCACAGGACAGCCGCGTCTTGACTGCGTTACTTCTTCAAACGGAAAAGAAAAGCTGGCGAAGCTGTTCGGAGAAAGTATCCTGAAATACAAAAGGCTCGTATTCTTTGCGCCGTCCTATCGCTCGAACATGAGCTGCCATGCCGGAAAGATCTTTTCCGATAATATTTTCAGAGCAGACGATTTCGACGACGAGGAGTTCAGCAGTTACCTTGAAAAATACGACGCAGCGCTGATCTACAAGCTGCACCCGATCGAGCAGACTGCTTTCTCGGGAAGAAATTTCTCAATGAACGACCGCTGCTTTGAACTCACCGATACCATGCTGTTCGACAACGATATCAGATATGATGAGCTGCTGAATGCATTTGATGTTATAGTGAGCGATTATTCTTCCATCGTCTATGATTTCCTGCTGCTGGACAGACCCATAGTGTATCTTCTGCCGGACTTTGATGAATATAAACAGGCAAAGGGCTTTGTGTTCAGCAATATCGACGCATTCATGCCCGGAGAAAAGACCGCTGATTTCAAGGGGCTGATGAGCGCGCTGACAAACGCTTTCGAGGATCCCGGCAGATTTGCCGCAGCCAGAAATAACGTTATTCTCAACAGGTTTGATCATACCGACGGAAAGTCCACGGAACGCTGCTTCAGGCAGATAATGGATTTCCGCAAGATAAGTGAAGATTACGTTCCATATAAGAGCGACCCACGCACTGTCATGCCTTCCCCGGCAGAGCAGCTGAGTAAATATATCGACAGCCGTTCCTGCCTGCTGATCGACAGCAGAAAGGAGTACTCGGACAAGGAAGCGCTGCGCAAAGCTGTCGGCAACGCCGAAAAAGCCTATTACGTCACCTCAGAGATACCAAGCATATTCCGGAGCATGAGCGTCCGCAACTCATACAAGATAGTGGATCTGGATCTTTACAACGAGATGCTGAAAACGCCCAAGGTGAATATTGCGTTCATTCAGGGCGGCGTTGATTATGAGCGGTTTGCGGCTGCTCATTTTTCAGGTGTCAAGAAGAAAAAACGAATAGGCTTTGCCGGGACGATAGACAATCGCATATACTTCTCCATGGTACACTGCATCTGTGAAAAGTTCCCGAACTGTGAAGTCTTGTTTGCAGGTACTATTGTTGACGATTACCCTGCATGGCTCAGCGGATTTGACAATCTCGTCTATAGGGAAGCGGCTTATGATGAGCTGCCCGGGATCATCAACTCATTTGATGTTGCTATTCTGCCGTTTTTCGGCGGACATACCAAAACAGTGCCGTCGGAGCTGTTCCAGTATCTTGCCTGCGGAAAGAACGTTGTGACATCGGATATGCCTAACCTTCCGGAATGCGCTGCCATACACCACAGCGCTTCTGTGGCAGAAGTGATAGACAATATCCGTTCCATACTGTCGCAGGAAAACAGTGACAATAACCGTGAAGCAGCCAAAAAAACCGCAGAACAATACAGCTGGCAAAACATCGCCAAAGGGCTTCTGAACGACGAATATAACTACTCCGACAATGACTGACCAACAAAAAAGAACCAATTTCTGCGAAACGAGGTGCAGTGAAAAATGATCAGTGTCATTATTCTGGCAGGAGGTATAGGCAGCAGGGTAAAGTCTGCGATACCCAAGCAATATATCGAAATAAACGACTGTCCGATAATAGTACATACTATCAGGAATTTTGAGGAAAATCCCAATATAGGCAATATCGTGATAGTCTGCCTTGAACAGTGGGTGAGCTACACTCAGCAGATCGTTGAAAAGTACGGGTTTACCAAGGTAAAGGATATCGTGGTAGGCGGTGAGACCGGTCATATTTCCACACGCAACGGTGTGTATTCGCTTGCAGGAAAGCTTTCCGATGATGACTATGTGATAATCCACGACGCAGCACGTCCCATCGTATCTCAGTCGGTTATCAACGACCTCATTGACGTTGCAAAGCTGCACGATAATGCATGCAGCGCCATTTCCTGCTATGAAACGGTTCTTCTTACTGAAAACCGCACCTCCGGCAAGGAGCAGATCGACCGAAACCGCATTATCAGAGTACAGACGCCGCAGTGCTACAAGTACGGGCTGATAAAGTCACTCTATGAAAAGGCAGACCGTGACGATCTGCACGACTTTGTATATTCAAATACTATGGCGCTTCATTACGGTGTGGAGATATTTTTCTCAAAAGGCTCCAACAGCAATATCAAAATAACCACGAAAGAGGACATAGTGCTTTTCAAGGCGCTTCTGTACTACCTTGACTGCCTGGAAAGCGAGGACGGCAAATGATACTCACCGAAATGGAAAGAGCCGAATACAGCCGTTACACGCAGGAATTTGACTTCACCGACAGCGTCAGGGACAAGACATTCCTGATAACGGGCAGCAGCGGAATGACGGGAAGCGCGATCATAAAGTGGCTGCTTTTCCTTAATTCCTC
The DNA here is from genome assembly GCA_022766785.1 of Oscillospiraceae bacterium. Classification (GTDB taxonomy): domain Bacteria; phylum Bacillota; class Clostridia; order Oscillospirales; family Ruminococcaceae; genus CAG-115. The sequence continues at coordinate 2,965 of JALEOL010000006.1, read as the reverse complement.
TTGCGGAACAAACGCACGGATATTCGCTTCTACGCGCCGCCCGGACATAATTCCCGATCATATTGAGAAAACCGACAATATTCGGTTCATTGAATTCGGGAAGGAGATCGATGAACTGGCTGATATTCCGGTCGATTACATTATTCACGCCGCCTCCCCGACGGAAAGGGATTTCTTCATCAGATACCCTGCTGAAACATTCAGTGTGATCATTAACGGCACGGAAAGTATGCTTGAGCTGTGCCGAAAAAAAAGCGCCGCGTTTATTCTGCTGTCGTCGGTGGAGGTTTATGGCGCGCATGACTCGGAGCTGCCCGTAACAGAAAGCGAGACCGGTGCGATCGACAGCTTAAATATCCGCAGTGGGTATCCTCTCGGCAAGAAGGGAGCTGAATTCCTGACGCATTCCTACTGTGCAGAATACGGCTGCAACACCAGAATTGTCAGAATATCGGCGATACAGGGGCTTTATCAGCCGTATGGCGAGCTGCGTATATTCAACGAGATAACGAGGTGCATTCTTGAAAAGAAAGACCTTGTGATGAAATCTGACGGAATGAGCAAAAAAAGTATCATATACACCCTCGACGCGGTTTCCGGAATACTCACTGCACTTTTCAAAGGCAAAAAGGGAGAGACCTACAACATCACTGATCCCGGAACATTCATGACAATGAAAGAGTTTGCAGATACAGTGTTCTCTTATTTTGCACCGGAGCGGAAGATAATTTATGACATCACTCCGGTCGAAAATACCGGATATCTCCCACATCTTTCCCTGCTGCAAAGCACCGAAAAGATATCGGCGCTTGGCTGGAAACCGATAACAGACCTCAGAAAAATATATGAGATAGATCTTACCAGATGGAGCAAATAAAGCCTATCGGGAAAGGAATGAAATTACTTGTACATAGAATCCATCGAGTCTCCAAAAGACTTAAAAAAACTCAGCACACAGGAACTTTCAGCACTTGCCTGCGAGATAAGGGAAGCCATTATAAAAAAAGTCAGCGCCTGCGGAGGACACCTGGGCTCCAATCTGGGCGTTGTAGAACTGACTATTGCACTGCACTATGTCTTTGACGCTCCTGCCGACAAATTTGTATTTGACGTATCACACCAGACCTACTGCCACAAGATACTCACAGGCAGAAAGGACGCATTTCTGTACGAAGACCAATACAAAACCGTTACCGGGTTCAGCAACCCTCTTGAAAGCGAGTATGACCTTTTCACGATCGGTCACACCTCAACCTCCGTAAGCCTAGCCTGCGGTCTTGCAAAGGCACGCGATCTGACGGGCGGAAAGGAAAATGTCCTCGCAATAATCGGAGACTCATCCCTTGACGGCGGAGAAGCCTTTGAAGCCCTGAACTATGCCGCCGAACTGAACAGCGGACTTATCGTGGTGATAAACGATAACGAAATGTCCATTCCGGAAAACCACGGTTCATTGGGCAGACACCTGACAGAACTCAGGGAGTCGCACGGAAAGTGTTCTGATAACTTTTTCCGCTCCATCGGCTTTGAATATCACCTTGTAGAGAACGGAAACGATATTCCCTCGTTGATCACAGAGCTTAGCAAAACCAAGGGAACCGATCACCCTGTTGCAGTGCATGTATGCACACAGAAAGGCAAGGGCTACGCATTTGCTGAAGAAAACAAGGAAAAGTGGCACTGGGCACGCCCGTTCAACCGTGACACCGGCGAATTCCTCAGTTCTGTACCTAAGGAGAACTACGGCAGCATCATCTCTGAGCACCTTCTTGACCTGATAAGCAAGGATCCTAAACTGACTGTAATTGCCGCCTCCACCCCCATCTGCATTGGTTTTGACAGCGAAAAGAGAAAGCGTGCCGGAAAACAGTATATTGATGTTGGTATTGCTGAACAGAATGCAGTCACAATGGCAGCCGCGATCGCAAAAGGAGGCTGCAAGCCGGTTTTCGCCACAAATTCAACGTTTATACAGAGAGCATATGATCAGATCGAACAGGAAATGTGCATTGACCAGTGCCCGGCAACAATGATAGTAACACATGCGTCGGTGTACGGACATTTTAACGATACTCACACCGGAGTTTATGATATTCCTTTGCTGGGAAATATACCGGGGCTTACCTATCTTGCCCCCTCCAACAAAGAGGAATATATCTCAATGCTTGACTGGAGCGTCAGCCAGAACAAAGTTCCGGTTGCGATAAGGGTGCCATGGACCGGTGTAACGCACGCCGATTATGACATTCCTGCCGATTATTCAAAAATTGCGTACAAAACTGTTTACAAAGGAAAAAAGGTCTGCTTCATAGCGCTCGGTGGTTTCTTTGAGCTTGGCAGACGTGCTGCTGATTTATTTGCAGAAAAGACCGGAATACAACCTACGCTTATCGACCCGATGTTTATTTCGGGAGTTGACGAAGCTGCTCTGGACGGGCTCACTACCGATCATGAAATCGTGATCACGCTTGAAGACGGTATTCTTGACGGAGGCTTCGGCTCAAAGATCGCAGGATATTACTCGGACAAAAGCATGAAGGTTCTGCGGTTCGGTTTCTCGGGGAAGATCCCAAGGGTATATGTTCCCACCGATCTTATGCAGAAAAATCAACTCACAGAAAAGCAGATCGTTGAAAGAGTGCTTGAAATTCAATAATTCACAATACTTTTCGGTGTTTTATCTTACAGATCGAAGTCGATCGGCGATTTTCCTTTTTCGGGCAGAATATGGTAGATTATTATTACCGAAATAACAGGCACCACAAAAGGAGACGATTTTCGGTAGTACATACGTTATTTCCTCCGGCAAAAGCCAGAGCGCATTTTAAGTGTCAGTATCGTTTATTTTAAGCAGAAAAAAGTTCGGCGGATCTGGTCACCCCAAAATTCGCCGAATCGATTTGTTTATTTTATGCTTTTTTCAGCACTTTATCTGGCTCTGATAGTGGTTCAGCAGTTCGCCGAA
>JALEOL010000103.1 GCA_022766785.1 Oscillospiraceae bacterium | reverse complement strand
CGCAGGCGGGCTGGTCTGTCGTTAGTCTGGCGCAAAATGAAACATGATCGTTAACGCATTATGTGATATTTTGCGCCAAACTAAAAATATGCAAGCAAGCGGACGGCAAAGGCGATAGCCGGTAATTATACGGTGTTGCCTAAATTACGGTTCATATGTGATACTAATAACCATAAATTCTGCAAAGATTACCTGAATTTATACGGTTATTAGTATTATTTTTCACCTTTGGCTCTATCTCTCAATTTTTTCTGTATTGTCCAATATCTTTTGTGGCACTACAGGCAATTTTGTTCATGCTCCAAAAAGCCGTTGACAAAAGTGCAGAAATATAGTAAAATATAATGTGGACTTATCCCGTGGGAAATACGGAATGAACGAACGAAAGGAACAGAATAATGGCAAAGCTGAATGAAAATTTCTTCAGGCTGAAGAAGAACTACCTCTTTATCGATATCGCAAAGCGGATAAAGGCATACACCGCCGCTCACCCGGACGCAAAGCTCATCAGAATGGGTATCGGCGACGTGACCCAGCCCCTCGCGCCGGTGGTCGTTGACGCAATGGTAAAGGCTGCTAAGGAAATGGGCGTAAAGGAGACCTTCCGCGGCTACGAGGACAGCGGTGCGGGCTATGATTTCCTGCGCGAGGCTGTTTCCGGCTATTACAAGAGCTTTGGCGCGGAGGTCGATCCGGCTGTTATCCACATCAGCGACGGCGCAAAGAGCGACTGCGGCAACATCATCGACATTTTCGGCGAGGGCAATACGGTGGTAGTCACCGACCCGGCTTACCCCGTGTATGTTGACAGCAACATCATGAGCGGAAACAACGTGGTATATGCGAACTCCACCGAGGAGAACGGCTTCGCAGCTATGCCTCCTAAGGACGTTAAGGCTGATATAATCTACCTCTGCTCCCCGAACAACCCCACCGGCTCTGTTTACACAAAGGCTCAGCTCAAGGAATGGGTGGACTATGCGCTGGCAAATGACGCTGTGATCATCTTTGACGCGGCTTACGAGGCGTTCATCACCGATGCAGACCTCCCCAGGAGCATTTATCTCATCGAGGGCGCGAAGAAGTGCGCTATCGAGATCTGCTCCCTGTCCAAGACCGCAGGCTTCACCGGCACACGCTGCGGCTACACCATAGTTCCGGATGAGCTTGTGCAGAAGAACAGCAAGGGCGAGGAAGTCAAGGTGGCGGATCTCTGGAACAGGCGCCAGGGAAGCAAGTTCAACGGCGTTTCCTATCCTGTTCAGCGTGCTGCCGAGGCAGTATTCACCCCCGAGGGACAGGCGCAGACCAGGGCGACTATCGCCTACTACCAGGAGAACGCGCGCATTATTGCTGCCACCTGCGACGAGCTTGGCATAAAGTACACCGGCGGCATCAACTCCCCGTACATCTGGCTCAAATCCCCGAACGGCATGGGTTCATGGGAGTTCTTCGACTATCTGCTGAACGAGATTCAGGTAGTGGGTACTCCCGGTGCAGGCTTCGGCGCGAACGGCGACGGCTGGTTCAGACTCACCGCATTCAGCACCCATGAGCTTACCGCGGAGGCGATGGAGAGATTAAAGAAGCTGTTCAAGTAAGCGAGCGGAACTTTTTGGTCGTCACGACCGACAGATCAATATGAATGACAAAAGGGCGGAGAATTATCTTCGCCCTTATTATATTCTCCGTCACTGAAATCAGCGTTTTGGCTGACCTAATACTAATAACCATTTAAACTCAGGAAATCTTTACAGAAATCCAGCACCGCTATCGTCGTCAAAGAAACTTGAGCGTTTTCCGCGCAGCGGATAATGCGTACATACAGTACGTCGGCGTTTCTTTTCAAGGGATACGCTGATTAAAGCGCAGCGTATCAAAATCAGCCCCGTGAGTTATCCCGTTTGAGCGGGGCGATTTTGATTTAATCAGCGTATCTCTGGGTATCGGCACTGTCTTTCTGTAAATCTTTTCCCTCGTTTAAACGGTTATTAGTATAAAGTGCAAATCAATTTCACACTTCTCCGTTTTCTTCGGTGTACATTCCGAGGTCGGAGATAACACGCTCCCGGTTGCGCCAGTCTTCCTTGACCTTAACGAAGCACTGGAGATTGACCTTTGCGCCGAGAAGCTCCTCCATATCTGCACGCGCCGCCGAAGCTATCTGCTTCAGCCGCTCGCCGCCCTTGCCGATTATCATACCCTTGTGGCTGTCCTTTTCGCAGATTATCACAACGCTGATATCCACGATTTCTGTGTCGCCTTTCATGCGCGTTTTGAACTTTTCAACGTCCACCGCAGTGCCATGGGGTATTTCCTCCTGCATGACGCGGAGTATCTTCTCACGGACTATCTCAGAGCACATAAAACGCTCGGTGCGGTCGGTGGCGATATCGTCCGGGAAGAAATGCTCCCCCTCTACTGCGAACCGCTCCAGCACGGGAAGTATCTGGTCGGTGTTTATGCGGTTCTTCACGGATATCGGGATAATTTCCTCAAAGTCATACAGCTCGGAATACTGCTGGATTATTTTCAGTATCTCGCTCTTGTTCTTCAGCAGATCAACCTTGTTCAGCAGCAGAACCACCGCTGTTCCTCTTGAAGCGAAGCTGCGTATCAGATCCTGCTCGATAGAGGACAGCTTCTTTGTTACGTCCGCCATGAGTATCGCGCAGTCCACATCGTCCACGCTCCTCCGGATAGACTTCACCATGTGCTCGGACAGCTTGGTTTTCGGCTTGTGCATTCCCGGCGTGTCAATAAAAACAAACTGGGTGTCACCCTTGGTGAGCACGCCGTTTATGCGGTTTCGGGTGGTCTGGGGCTTCTCGCTGACAATAGAGACCTTTTCGCCAACAAGCAGATTTGTCAGCGAGGATTTCCCGGCGTTCGCCCGTCCTGTTATTGCAATAAATGCGTTTTT
>JALEOL010000039.1 GCA_022766785.1 Oscillospiraceae bacterium | reverse complement strand
GAAATGAACGCCGTGCTGTCCTTTGCCGGGTATCGCCCGAATATCATGTTGTGGTCATTTAACTGTTGCCAGTCGTCCGTTGCGGTGAGCACAATGCTCTGTTCACCGCCGGAATACTTCGCAGTATAGCAGGCGCCTGTACGGGTCTTGTTCTTGAAATAATCCAGCTTATCCGTGGTGTAAAAGCTGCTGGAATAGTCCGCGCCGCCGGCTTCGTCCGTGCCCTCCGCACTATTATCATAGTAATACACGCCGTCCACATACTCCTGTGCCTGCGCGAACTGCTCCGGGTCGTCTCCGGGGAGCATTTCGCTGTTTGCGCCCCTGCCCGGGAAATCCTCACGGCAGTATATTCCCTTATAAACGGCGCTGTAACTCATCTGAGCCGAATAGTCCTCAATGGGGATAACGAGCTTTCCAAGCACTTCCAGCCTGGTGAACTCCGCCATATCCTCGGGGGAATAATCGGTGCTGCCCAGCTTTCCGCTGCTCTCCACATTCCAGTGGAAGCCGCCGTTCCAGCCGCCGGGGTAATAGGTCAGCTGGTTAAGGAAAAGCTCGCCGTAATCAGTCGCCGCAGAATAACCCTCCGGCAGAGCGACACCACCGTCGTCAGGGGCGGTATCGGTGTAGTTTATATCGTCGCCGTTGCTGTAATATCCCCGGTGATCCCAGTTTATCGAGAACGGGGACGCCGCGTCAAGACATTCCACGAAATCCTCACGGGAAATGTTCTTTACGTCCAGCCGCAGGTGATAGGTCACGCCGTCGTAAGCCTTGCAGGAATACACCGCCGAGTGATATTCCACCCCGGAAACAGTCATCGAGCCTGCCGCCATGCGGAAAACCTCCGGGTCGATGATGTTGTCTCTGTCCGTTGAGAAGAAGCTGCGCCGTTCACCCACGGGGACTAAGTACTTCCCGTCAATCGTTATCGGTATAAACTCCTCAGGGTTGGTGGAAACGGACAGGTTCGCCTGCTTTTCGCCGTCCTCGCTGCGGTAAATGAGCGACATTCCGGTATCGCTGTAGTATATCTCCTCCAGCGGAACTTCTCTCCCCAAAGGCTTATCGCTGCTGTTCGGCACGGAACCGGGCACCATTCCCGACCACAGCAGCTCCGCCGCATACAGCGCGTCATAGCCTATGTCCGATATGATATGCCCGTATCGCTGCTGGAATTCATACGCGCCGTCATACACTATCTCGTCAACGTTGTCGCTGTAGACGTCGTGGTACTGCTCCTGCGGCTGGGTGTGTGCGTCCTCCGCAAGAGTCAGCTCCTGGAAATGCAGAATACCGTCGGCGGTGCGCTTCATGTAGTATTCGTCCTCGATGAACGCCTCGTCTGTGCCCTCTGCGCTCTCCTCGGTGGTAGCCGATACCGCAGGAACGTCCGGCGCGGTGATATTACTGCGGCTGAGCCAGAATCCTGCCCCCACGGTCAGCGCCACCGCCGCAGCTGAACCAACGATCGCCGCATTTCGCCCGGTATGGCGCTTCTTCGGCTCTGCCCTGTATTCTTTTGCCGGGTAGAATTCACCGCCGTCCGCGGTATCGCGTTCCGCTTTTCTGCCTGCGGCAAGCTCCAGCAGCTTCTTTTTCATCTCCGCCTTTGCGCTCTCAGGGAGGACTATCTTGTCATACGCTGATCTGAAATCATGTCTGTTCATATTACGTCCCCCTCCAGATCAATTTTCAGCATTGAGCGGCCGCGCTCCAGCCGCTTGTATACTGTGTTCTCGCTTATGCCCAGCGCCGCGGCGATGTCCGCAACCGGCATATCCTCGTAATAAAACATGTACAACGTTGTCCTCAGCTTTTCGGGAAGCCTCATCACAAGGTCAAGTATCTCATGCTCCTGCTCGTTCGCCGGGGCGCTGAGAGTATTTTCCAGCAGCTCGTCCAGCGGAACGTTCCTTTTTATCCTGCCGGAACGCATGACGTTCAGCGATTTGTTCTCTGCTGTACGGATAAGCCACGCCTTTGCATGGCTCCAGCTGTTGAAATATTCCTGCTTTATCAGCGTTGTGAACGTATCCATGACGATATCCTGCGCTTCTTCACGGTTCCTTACGATATTCAGGGCTATCCGGTACACCATGTCGGAATGCTCGTCAAACAATGCACCTATCGTCTCCTGAGTTATAAGTACCATTTCTTTCCCACCTTCCTGCGGATATTTCCGCTTTCTATTTACTAAAACGAACCACGGCACCAACTTCTGACATTCACATGGCAATAAATTTCCTGTTTCTCCGGCTTTATGTATTTTCACAAAAAGGCTCTGGTGTAATTATGAAATATGTACAATTACTGATTTGTCTGAGGTTATTGAGTGAAAAACACTTGAAAATATGCAGAAATCGTGTTATAATTAATGTGTCTTAGGGTAATTATCCATATTTATACTAGGAGGTTTTATCATGGTATTAAAGAGATCCCAGAGGGCGCTAAGCTTCGTGCTGTCCCTCATCATGCTGTTCGCTCTGTCGTCAGTGTTCTGCTTTGAGAGAGCAGGCGCGGTGGCAGACGGCGAATGGACTTACGACATTGAGCCGCAGGGCGCGAACATCACCGGATACATAGGCACAAGCCCTGTGGTGAATGTTCCTGCAAAGCTCGGCGACCAGAAGGTCTACAAGGTAAGCAGCCTGTCCAACAACAAGTTTAAGGACAGCATCACTTCCATCACCTTCTCAAACGGCATCACACAGCTGGGCGACAGCGTGTGCAAGGGCTATTCCGCTCTTGAAAAGGTAGCTCTGCCGGATACGCTCACCACTATCGGAAAGGACGCTTTCGCAAGCTGCATTTCCCTTGCCGGTATCACCGTACCCAACGCCGTTACTTATATCGGCGACAACGCTTTCGGCGGCTGCACTTCTCTCATCAGCGCGACTCTCAACTGCAGAATGACCAGCATTCCCATGAAGCTGTTCGCCGGTGACAAGAAGCTCACCACCGTCACTATCCCCACCTACACCACCGAGATATGCGACAATGCTTTTGACGGCTGCGTTTCCCTTACCTCTATCACACTCCCCAGCTCCGTCAAGACGATCGGCACCAACGCTTTCAGCCACTGCTCCAGCCTTACCTCTGTAACACTTTCCTCAGAGCTGAAGACTATCGGTCAGCTGGCATTCTACGATTGCTCCTCCCTCACCAGCATCTTTATCCCTAACAAGGTAAAGACCATCAACGACGAGGCGTTCTCCGGCTGCACCTCGCTGCGCACCGCTTACATCTGCCCGTCCGTTCAGGTAATGAAGTCCAACGTATTCAACAGCTGCACCTCTCTGGAGAGCATCATCTTCGGCGGTCAGAACTACGGCTTCAACGAGTATTCCAGCACTTCTATCGCGTCAACAGTATACTATCCTGCAAAGTACGTTGTAAGCTGGGCTGACTACTATGCACCCAAGGTAAAGTCCTACCAGTCTCCCAGCTCCATCACTCTCACCGGTAACACCACAGTAGACGTAGGCTCCACCGTTGTGCTCAATATCTCCGTAAACGGCGATTTCAAGGACGCTTATATCGTTACAAGCTCCAACCCCACAGTTGCGACAGTTACCCCCGAGGGCAAGCTGCTGGCGCGTTCCACCGGCATTACCACTATCACAGTTACCGCGGTATCCGGCGTTACCAAGACCGCTGAGATCTCTGTAAAGCCCGCCGCTCCCACAAACATCAAGGCAGTCTCCAAGACAACGACATCTGCGGATATCTCCTGGAAGGCTGGATATAACGTAACAGGCTACAATATCTATCGCTCCACCTCTAAGAACGGCACCTACAAGAAGGTAGGCAACACCACCGGCACCACCTACACCGACAAGGGTCTGACCAAGGGCAAGACCTACTACTACAAGGTCGCTTCCTATGTAAACTCCGACGGAAAGCAGGTTATCTCCAGCTACAGCAAAGTTGTATCCGTCAAGGCGGCAGCTCCTGCTCCCTCCACTATCACCGCAAAGAAGGCAAAGTCCGGCGTTGCAAAGATCACCTGGGGCAAGTCCAACGGTGCTTCCGGCTATGAGGTATACATGGCAACTTCCTCCAGCGGAAAGTACACCAAGATCTCCACTGTCTCCAAGCCCACCACGCTTTCCTGCACAAAGACCGGTCTGACAAAGGGCAAGACCTACTACTTCAAGGTTCGCTCCTACACCACCGTCAGCGGCAAGAAAGTCTACAGCGACTACACCAAGGTCGTTAAGGTAAAGGTTTGATCCAATATCTCTATCCCCACGGAGCGATCTGTGGGGATTTTTTTATGTTCCCTTAAAAGACAAAACCGGCAGGATCCGCCAGGACCCGCCGGTCATTTTTTTCAGTCAAACCGCCTTGCCGTAGATATACCTAATAAAACCCGCTATTCAGCAGGGTGGGTAAAATCGCCTGAGGGTTTCACGCTCCCTATCATCCGCAGTACGGGAGGTCTGCAATCCGCCGCCAGAGTCGAGATCCCTTTTACAACATGTTCGGATTATAAACAGTATATCCACACGAACAAGGCAGTAAGATAACGAAACACTGGTACAAGGCTTCGCCTTTCCAGCATATCCATTACGCCAATATTATTTACGAAATCAGCAGCATTTATTACTGTAAGATCTCACCATCATCGGACATGTCCTCCAGTGAGAACAGCGCTTTCAGGAAAAGCTCGCCGATCTTCTGGTTCTCCTCCTCGTCGTCAATAGAGGTGAGAATAAGCTCCTCGTCGTTCTCCTCGCCCTTGAGCACAACGAACTCGTCAGGCTCTTCTTCGTCATCATCGGACTTGGGAAGAAGCGCGTAATAAACTGCGCCCTTGTACTCCATGCTGGAAATGCACTCGAACTCGGTGGTCACGCCCTCCTCATCGTCAAGCGGTATATAAGTCTCCTCATAGAAGTGGAACACAGCGGTCTGTCCGGACTCGTCAGCCAGGGTAACTGTGCCCTCGTTCTCGTCAAACGTTACATTATCGTTTTCAGCCATAAATTTATCCTTTCTGCGCCATCACACGAGTATTTCTCTTTCTGATTATATTTTACACCAAAAGCCCGTTATTGTCAAGAGAATTTTCAGCGATATAAAAATTTACGGCAATTGCTGTCATTTTTTCTCGTCCGGTCTGAAAGCCCTGCGCTCAACGTAGGTCATCATCTGATTGTTCCTGAGTATCAACCATGCGGATGCGCACAAAATGCATACGACCTCTACCGCTGCGCTGCGAAATATCACCCCGGCGATACAGCTTAATGCTATGATAATTCCGATAATGAGATTTGCTGCAAGGTGCTCCCTCTGCCATTTCCGCTTGAAAAAATGCATCCGCTCCCCGAGGGTGAAGCTGTCGCTCACTGCCGCGCAAAGATTTTCTTCGGCGGCGGACTTGTAATCCTCCGCTGAAAGCCTTTTCGCGCTCAGAAGCTCGTTCACGGTAAGCCCGTACAACTCGCTTAGGGCAAGCAGCATTTCCGCCGGCGGAAGATATACGCCGGTCTCCCACCTGGATATCGTCTTTGCGGTCACGCCAAGACACTCCGCAAGCTGCTCCTGGGTCATTCCGCGCTCTTTGCGAAGTGACTGTAAAAACCTTCCCGTCTCCACCATATTCATACACATCGCCCCTTTCATGGTACAATGATATCATTTCTGTGTTAAAAAATCTATACCATATACAGCGAATTACCGGACATTAATACTAATAACCATTTATACTCAGGAAATCAGGAAATCTTTGCAGAAATCCAGCACCGCTATCGTCGTCAAAGAGACTTGACGTACAGAAAGTACGCCTGCGTTTCTTTTCCTAGGGAAGCACTGATTAAATCACGCCTGACGGCTTGGTACGCATCTTGCTTGCATATTTTTAGTTTGGCGCAACACGAAACATCATATGAAAGCATTACGTGATTTTTTGCGCCAAACTAGAAATCTGACTGCGCAATCTGCGCACCAGATTTAATCAGTGCTTCCCTAGGGACACGCTGATTAAAGCGAAGCGTAACAAAATCAGCCGCGTGAGTATGCGGGTTTGAGCGGGGCGATTTTGTTTTAATAAGCGTTTCCCTAGATATCGGTACTGTCTTTCAGCAAATCTTTTCCTTCGTTCAAACGGTTATTAGTATAAAAAATACATCGCAAAATTATGTCACCACAAAATCGGAACAGCGCCACAATACACCACTGAGCATTAACCCACCTCAAAAAAAACGGCACCGCCGAAGCAGTGCCGTCTGTTGTTGAAAGGTTCAACCGTTGATTACTTTCTCTTCTTGGATACGAGAACAGCGCCAGCAGCCAGAACAGCTACGCCAGCAACAGCTGCGATACCCTCAACGCCTGTGTCAGGAGAGCCCTTCTCAGGAGTGGTGGTTGCAGCGGTGTCATCAGCAGCTGCGCCGGTATCGGTAGCGTCATCAGCAGCGGGCTCATCAGCAGCTGCAGCGTCGCCGCCTACGCCGGAAATGGTGAAGGTTACGGACAGAGTGTCATCGAAGGAGAAGCCAGCAGCGTCGATAGGAGCGTCCTTAGAGGTGTCGCCGTATGCGTTGTAGATCTCGAGACGGATCTTGCCGTTGCCCTCGATGTCGCCCCAGATGAGCTTGCTCTCGTCAACAGCGATATCGGTTGTGGAACCATCGGTGTTAGTAGCAGTGATCACAACGTTAGAGAACTCAACACCGGCTGCCTGTGCAACTGCCATCTTGTCAGCAGCAGTAGCAGAGGAACCAAGAGCCTCATAAGCGTCGGAACCCTTGCCGCATCCCAGATCGGTAGCCAGATCAGCGATATCGATGCAGAATACGGTAGCGCCGGTAGCGGTTGCAGGAACCATCTCAGCGGTCTCCTCATCTTCCCACTCGAAGCCGCCTATAGAAACGGTGTATGTACCGTCGCCGGTAATGTCAGCGTTTGTAGCATTTGCGGAAGCAGCGTCCATGCACTGTACGGACCAGTCGCTGGAAGCATACATCAGGAATGCTTCGTTAGCGCTTGCGGAAGCAGCCAGAACTGCTGCGCTTACTACTGCTGCGGAAGCAGCACCAAGAATCTTTGCAATCTTCATGATAAAAATCCTCCATAAAATTCTAGAGAAGCACAGACAGACCATGCTAATCCATACATATATTTTATAACATTACGGCATTTTTTTCAACCGTAAGAATGCACAAACTTCATACGATTACATTGCAAAAAATTCACATATCTCACAAAAACAAAGCAGAAAAAGTAACCTAACGCCTCGTTTAAGTAAGCAATCATCACGATTTACCTAAATTACTTCTTCCTGACATTGGGATTATCGTCCGGCTCTTTCATTATTGCGTCAAAAAGGCGCTGTGTCTTGCTGGAACGCCGCTTTTTGTCCTTGAGCATATTCAGCTCCTCGTGAGGGGTCATGGACTGTTCATCAAAAAGGTGCCTGTCCTCAGTCCAGATACCGCTGGGAACCTCCTGCGGCTCCTCCTGCGGTTTGTCGGAAGTGCGGCGCTTCCGGGCGGCAGGCTGCCTGTTATCATCGGGCAGGGCGCTCTCGCTCTTTACCGGCTTCTCAGCTTCACGCGGCTGCGAAACCTGCTTGTGATCTTCGCTCATGTCATTTTCCGACTGCTCCAGCACATCGAATATCGAGCCTATATTCCAGAACGGATCTGCTTCCTGCTCCACTGGTTTTGGTGAAACGTCGGCTGGCTCAGGCTCGGGACGGGAAACAGCCTCGAACGACTTGTCGGTACGGACTGCCGTTTCTGCTATCCTGCCGTAAGCCGAGATCGCTGCGGCATTTTTCCTGATGATCCTCGGAGCAGGCTTCGGTGTGGGTGATCCCGGTTCAGGTTTCGGCATGGGAGCGATCTGTTCCGTCTCGGCTTCCGGCTTCTGCATGAAGTCTTTCTGTTCAGGCACCGTTTCCGATTTTGGTGTAGTATCTTCCGGTTCCGGCTCAGACTTTACTCTAACAGCAGGCGGTTCCGGTTCGGGAACAGGGTTTCCGCTGTTCTCGCCGAATTCCATAGATCCGCCTTGCAGCAGTTCACGCTCCACTTTCGCAAAGCTCTCGGCAAACGACGAAAATCCACGCTCCGCCGGCTTTTCCTGACGCGGCGCTTCGGCTGCTGCGGTGGTTTTCGGCGGTTCCTGCTCCGGCAGGATCTCATTCAGCGGCATGTTATAGGGCTGAGTTTCAGCACGGGGACTGTCCGCCCTGATGATGTGCGACACCGCTCTGCCCTGGGATTTCTGGCGTTCCACGCTTGGAGATGTGAAAAATCCCTCGCGCCGCGCCGACGGCTCCGGTACGACGGTCGGCTCCTCCTGCGGTTCCGGTTTTTTCCCGATATCGCTGCGGCTGATACGCTCCGGCACGAAAGGCTTCACCACACGCTCATGCGGCTCGGGCGCAGGCTTTCGCACCTCCACCACCGGATTGCTCCGGGAAATATCCATTGACCGTGAATATGCGATGAACGAACTGAGATCCTCCGGCGGTATCTCGCCGTTGTTTACCTTGCCCTTCATTGCCTCAAGATACAGCCGCCAGCTCTCATATTCCTTCAGGCTCATCTCGCCGGAGGTGGTCTTGTCGTACATCTCGTCCATGACCTCGCGACACCGGCGCTCCAGCTCAGGAGTTACCCTCTGACGGGGATTCTCCGACTCGTATATTTCAAGACACGTCCTGCCGTTTCCCGGGAGGGAGCAGTAATCATATGTATAATCCTTGTCCCTGACATAGTATCTGCCACAGCGCTTGCACCTGGCGAGCCAGCCACCGCTCTCCAGCAGGGCGTCTATCTCCAGATCCACCGCCGCTTTTAATCCGCAGGGCATGTAGATCTTCCCCGGTGCGTTCTCCATTGCGGGTCTTGACATATTGTAGCTGCTAAGTTCCTGGGACAGCCCTGCCTTCATGTGCGAAAAAGCGTCCATGGCGATCTGGTCTGACATTGCCTCATAAGACCCTATATCAGAATAATCATCGGAATAGTCAAAATCCGCAAGGACGTTCTTCATGATGTCTTTGGAAATACTTGGATACATAAAAGGCGCGGACGGAGCACGCCCGGCGGAAAAGACCTGCGTAACCCCCAGATCTTCCAACCGGCAGCCAAGCTCCCGGGCGGTCACGCTGAACATCAGGTCAAAGTAATTCCTCCGGGCGCTTGCTTCCTCCACGCCGGAAAGTTCTTTTGAAAAAAGGAAATAAACCTTGTTCTTTGCATAGTCCTGCACCCGGACAAGGTTCAGCCACTCGTTTATGCCTTTGTTGTAGCGATATTCGCACAGCCGGACAAAGACCGCTTTCTCAAACGGCGTCTTGCAGTCGATGAACCTGTTCCACAGCCCGGAAGTGCCGATATTGTCCCTCCTGCAAACATAGTCGATCCAGCAGTCCAGCACGATCTTGTCGTAAACCGTGCGCAGATTATGCTCGATATAAACGTGCATGTTTCTGAGAGAATTGCGCAGATCTGTCACACGGTCGGTATCCGGCTCCCCGGAGCGCAGCGCTTCATCGCAGACCGCGACTGCGTTCTCGGCAAAATACGACAGGTCATAATCACAGAATGTCAGCAGCGAAAACGGATAGCGAAGCTGAAATATCTCGCTTGAATTTTTCCCTGCAAGATTTAGAACTCTTTCCAATGCCAGGCTCCTTTTACTGTTCAGCTGTCGCCGTTTCTGCCGAAGATGAAAGCTCCGAGGTATCATCGCCGCCGGTCAGCACCGTGGATCGTGCAGTCTCCCCTGTCTCCTCGGTCTCAGCTATTTCCTCCACAAGATAAGGGTTTTCCTTGATCGAGCCTTCGACGCTCAGCGCCTCAACGCGCTCGCCGTCGATAGTGGTCTTTACCCAGGACACCGGGCTGTCCTCTCTGCCGGAGTACTTTGTGGTAAGCACCCAGCCGCAGCCCAGAACGCGCTTTGCTTTGCCGAAGGGTATCTTCATGTCCCCGGTGGTGTCCTCGACGTAATAGCTTGCGGTACGGCGTTCTCCGGTGGGCTTGTCAACGTAGCGGACGATACGGTAGTTCTCATCAGAGGAAAGGATCTCGTAATTCGTGTCGCGAAGCTGAAGATCAACGCCGGTGAGGGAGAGCCTGCCCATAAGCAGCGTCATGGTGATATAAGCCGCAGCCCCCACCACATACATCAGAAGATACATCGTGCCGAGCACCGTTTTCAGCGTCTCATTCGCGCGGCTGATAAAGAACATCGCCACGATCACGCATATCGGCGGAAGCAGCATATACCAGCTGCCGAAAGCCAGGAAGAACGAAATGAACAGTATCGGCGGCATGATCATGAT
This sequence comes from Oscillospiraceae bacterium, assembly GCA_022766785.1. Classification (GTDB taxonomy): domain Bacteria; phylum Bacillota; class Clostridia; order Oscillospirales; family Ruminococcaceae; genus CAG-115. The sequence goes on along the minus strand of JALEOL010000039.1, from coordinate 24,923 downwards.
ATTGACCTGGGTGATGACCTGACGCCTGGTGTAGATCATCAGTCCCAGCGCCGCAACATTAATAAATACATACAGCACAAACAGTGACGTGGGATTCTCATACTCGAGAAAGAACGCGAAATTCAGCCACGCGAGCCAGGCAAGCAGCCCGGTGTACCCCCAGCAGAGTACAGCTACGCCGCGCTTGACCCAGACATTTTTAAAAAAAGATGTCAGAATATCCATAAAGCTCCGGTTCTTGCTGCCGCCGACTTTTTCCATGCGCCCCTCCTGTCACAGTTTCCTGCATATATCAATAATACTTCTTCTTTCTGTAAATCAGATAACCGACTACCGCGCCGGCAGAGATAAGAGCAGCCACTCCCACGATGATAAAAATCATCATCATCGGCGACTCTTTCTTGTAATATTCAGAATAGTCCTGCGGCTGCTCGCCCTCCATCTCCGGAATGTTGATCGTCGTAGTCTCAGACGGAGCGGAGCTTTCGGGCGGAGTGGTGATCCCGGTGGCTGCGGTGGTAACTGCTGCTTCCACGGTTTCCTGTTCGTTGGTCAGAACTGCTTCGCTTGTCGCATTATCAGCGCTCTCAGAGGAAGCGTCAACAGGCTCCTCGGTCTTTATTACAGGCTCCTCGGTGGGCTGGACTGCCGTTGTTTCCTCTGGCGCTGATGTGGTCGCAGCGGTGGTGGTAGTCTCGGTGGTCGTTGCAGCCGTGGTGGTCTGCTCGGGCTGTACAGCAGTCGTCCCATCGCCGGATATTATGCGGAAATTCCTGACGGTAAACTTTACCGTACCCTGGGCAGGTGCACCCCAGTTCGTTCTGATCTGGAAAAGGACATACGCAGGGGTCTTGCCCTTGAAATACTCATACAGATACTTTCCGCTGTCGGTAAGCGTCATCCACTCATCGTATTTCAGCTTTGTATACTGCTCTGTTTCGATCCAGTCCCAGTTTGTCGTGAATGCAGGCATACAACCGATAACGTCCGCACCCTTGGTCTCCAGCTTGACATCTACAGCTACCTTTACATCGTCGCTGTTCCAGAATTCAGCATCTGCAAATTCGTTGAACAGACGAAATCTCAGTGAGAAAAAGTTATTTGAAGCACTGTCCTCAAGATCATAGGTGAATGTACCCTCATATCCATGGATATCTCTCGTAGTCGCTTTGATCTCATCACAAAGCTGATTATCATCAATCGGATATGTATAGTCCGCCGCAGCGCTGACCGAAACAGCCGCCATAACGACAGCCGCGCAGACTGCGCAGACAACTCGTCTTAACTTAGAAAACATGATAATACCTCCGGTGGTTCAGCATATATAGAACGCAGCATGTATTTTTTCGCTGCATACTCTTATTGTATATCAAATCCCATAAAAATTCAAGCCTTTTTAACAACTTTATAATCTTTACACAAAATACCCGATATCATGTGAAGAGATTTATACTATGTGCAACAATTAATGCATAATATAAAATAATCATAAACGACAGAAAACCCACACTTATTAAGTGCGGATCTTCCTGTTCGTATTATGACCTTATCACTTGGAATTCAGGATATTGATGAGCTTGTCGATATCGTTGTCTCCCCCGAATTCAGGAGACTGTACATTGAAGCCTGCTCCGAAAGAGTCCTGCGCTGCGTCAGCAGGAGCCTCGACGGGATTGCCGTCCTCGTCGGTAACAAAATCCGTTGCGATAACGATAACGGAAACCTCGTCCTCCGCAAGCTCCTCGTCAAACTGCATGCCCATCTTGATCTCAGCGTCGGGAGCAGCGTTCTTGGTGATCTCGCTTGCGATGCCGTCTACCTCGTCAGCAGAGGTGGTCATTGGAATGCTGATATTGATAAGCAGTCTGCGTGCACCAAGAATAGAAGTCTCCAGCAGCGGGCTGTGGAGTACCTGGTCGAGAGCGTCCTCGTTCTTGTTGTCGCCCTTGCCGGTGCCGATAGCCATATGAGCGATACCGGAATCCTTGAGCGCCATGGTTACGTCTGCGAAATCCACGCTCATGAAGCCTACGCCCTTCACCAGGTCGGATATGCCCTTGACAGCCTTGTACAGCACACTGTCAACCGCCTTGAAAGCGTCGATCATGCTGAGCTTTGCGTTGGAGATCTCCTTGACCTTCTCGTTCGGGATAACGATAAGGGAGTCAACGTACTTTCTCATCTCCGCGATACCCTTGAGCGCCTGGTTCATCTTAGCCTGACCCTCAAACGCGAAAGGCTTTGTTACAACGCCGACCGTGAGCTTGCCCAGCTCCTTTGCGATGTTCGCCACAACAGGAGCCGCGCCTGTGCCTGTACCGCCGCCCATTCCGGCTGCGATGAACACCATGGACTCGTCCTCCATGACTGCCTTCAGCTCGTCACGGTTCTCCTCGGCGGATTCCTGTCCCACCTGGGGCTTATTGCCGGCGCCCTGACCCTTGGTGCGCTTCTTTCCTATCTGGATACGGCGCATGCGGCTGCCGTCCTTGGAGCGCAGAGCCTTGACATCAGTGTTTGCAACGACATAGTCGATACCGGTCATACCGCCCTCGACCATGTGGCTGACAGCGTTTCCACCGCCGCCGCCGACGCCAATGACCATTATTTTGGTCTGATCCTCAAAATCATCGTCCATTACAAACTCGTCATCGTGGTTATCTATCTCAAAAGCCATCTGTTTACCCTCCATATTTTTTATGACGCCGGAATATAAAACTCCCCTGTCGATACAACTACTTAATATTATATCAGATTACCAGAATAATTTCAACTGTTTTTTTAAAAATATTTTGACAAATTATACCGAGCTGCTGACCTTCTGTTTGTGCTTTATATCAGCTTTCGCCGGAAGCTGCCGAAGTTCCCGGCTCAGAGGTCTCCTGAGAAGTCCCCCCCAGCTCCGGAAGCACCTGCTCCTGCTCGTTCTTATCGCGGACGAATATCTTCTCCTCCGCGCGCAGGTCGATCGTGACATCGGACTTCTCCTCCTGGATAGCCCCGGCTGCCTCCACGAATTTCACGCTGAGATCCGAAACGCCGCCGACAAGCAGCGTGATGTTGTCTCCACAGTCCACCGAGATATCGAACCTGTCAGCCATGTCGATGCGCGTGATCTTCGGCAGACCGCATTCCTCTGCCATTTCCAGTATCTGTGACGGTATTGTGGTCTTGCCCGCCTCGTTTGAAGCCAGGGTTTTACCCGGGGACAGCTCCTCCGGGTCGTAGCCCTCTACCACCGGAAGTCCCGTGGTATTGCCCAGCTCCACGATCCTTCCCATACGGGACACCGCCGCATTCACGCCGCCGCTGCTCACCTGGAACCACTTCTCGGCTTCCTTTACAACGATCCTTATCTTCGTGGGGAACGACCGCTGCACCTCCACCTCGTCAATAAACGGGAACGCCGCAGAGATACGCGTCTGCGCCGCCTTTGTATCGATGTGCAGCAGGTTCTGACCTTTCTCAAGCCCGGACTGGGTGATTATCTGCTCCGCAGTGTACCGGGAATTGCCCTCAACCTCAATGGCGGCGCAGTTGAACAGCACTGTGTTCGCGAGAATTATCAGAACAGTAATAATCACTGCGGCAGCCAGAATATAATACATCACATAGTTTCCGCCGCGGCGTCCTCTGCGCTTGCTGCGGACGTTCCGGTGAACTGTCGCCTGTTTGTAGGCACGGTCTGTCCTGCGCTTCTGCTCCGGGGTGAGCTGCCTTACCGGCTTTTTCGGCAATTGCTGAGGTCTTGGCGGCTGTGGATTTGCGGCAGGTCGCGGTCTTTGCGGCTGCGGATCTGACGTTCTTGCCGCAGGCTGCTGCCGATTCGCGTTCTGCGGCGCGGCTTTCTGCTGTTTTGCCCCCGGGCGTCCTTTCTGCTTTTTTCTGCTGTCCATTTCTGCTCCTTTATTTTTCGGGAAATTCACCCCACACGGGTGATGTCTGCGCCAACGGAGCGCAGCGTTTTCTCGATGCTCTCGTAACCCCTGTCGATATATCCCACGCCGGATATCTCAGTTGTGCCCTCCGCCGCCAGCGCCGCAGTCACCAGTGACGCTCCTCCCCGAAGCTCCCCGGCGCAAAGCCGCGCCCCGGACAGCACCGGAACTCCCTGCACCACCGCCACTCTGCCCTCCACCTTAATGGAAGCCCCCAGCCGGATAAGCTCCGGCACATGACGGTAGCGGTTCTCGAAAATATTCTCAACAAACACTGACGTGCCCTCGGCGGCGGCGCACAGCGCGGTGAACGGCGCCTGGATATCCGTCGGAAATCCCGGATAGGGCATGGTGCGTATTGTCGGCGGCGCTGTAAGCCTGCGTTTGCAGCTTATGTACAGCTTCCCTCCGCCGTAGGGATACAACCGGCAACCCATGCTCTCAAGCACCGGGAGATACCCCGTCATGTGCTCCTGGCAGCACCGCGTGAGTATCAGCTCGCCCCGGGTCATCGCCGCGCAGCAGAGGTAAGTCCCGGCGGCTATGCGGTCGGGGATAACGCTGTGCTCCGCAGGCTCCAGACGTTTCACACCCTCGATAACTATCGTGCTGCCGCCTGCTCCGGTGATCCTGGCTCCGCATTTCCCGAGGAACGCGGCTAGGTCGGTTATCTCCGGCTCCCGGGCGGCATTGTGTATCTCCGTCGTGCCCTCCGCGCAGGCGGCGGCGAGCATTATGTTCTCGGTAGCCCCCACCGACGGAAACGACAGCGTTACCCTCGCACCGTGAAGTTCCCCCGGAACTGTGCACTCCAGCCAGCCGTGCTGTTCCTCTATGACGGCGCCCATTTCCCGTAATGCCGCCAGGTGCAGGTCGATAGGTCTTGCCCCAAGCTCGCACCCTCCGGGAAAAGTGAGCCGGCAGCGGTGAGTCCGCCCGAGTACAGCCCCCAGAAACACTATGGACGACCGCATTTCGCGCATGAGGTTATCCGGTATCTCGCTGCCGCACACGTTCGACGCGTCAACGCACACCGTGCTGCCGCTCCTGCTGCACCTGCACCCCAGGCAGGAGAGTATCCTGCACGCGGCGTCCACATCGGTGAGCATGGGGCAGTTGTGAAGAATGCACTCCCCGTGCGCAAGTATCGTCGCTGCCAGCAGCGGCAATGCGCTGTTCTTGGCACCGTGCACCTGTATCTCGCCCTCCAGCCGCCTGCCGCCGTTTATCACCAGCTTCTGGTTATTCGCCATAATATCACTCCTCCTGCATTGCTATGGCGACACCGCACAATTATTGTTGTGCGATTGCGCAGCAGGTTTTTCGTCAGATCGTACAAATTGAGTGCAGACAGGCTGTTCTGTCGTTAGTCTGGCGCAAAATGAAACATGATCGTTAACGCATTATGTAATATTTTGCGCCAAACTAGCCCCTCTGTCACTAGCGTGACACCTCCCCCACCGGGGGAGACCACGCCTTTCAAACGAAATTTGTGCGATATAACGGAAAAGATGCAAGCAAGCGTGCAACAAAGGCGACAGCCGGTAATTGTGCGGTGTTGCCTCATGTTAACATAGTATGCGAGAGGAGATTTTTTTGTTATCGAAGAAACTAAGGCGTTATCCGGATCACTTGTTTTCGCCCAGAAGATCCAGTATCTCGCTCAGTATCCTCCCGGCAGCGTCATTTTTCGCGGAACGGCGCGAATTCTCCTCCATCAGGGCAAGTCTGCTGCGGTCGGAATAAAGCGCGGACACCTCCTCCACAAGGCGCGCTTTTGTGAGATCCTTGTCCTCGATAAGTATCGCCGCATGAGCGTCGCTGAGGGTCAGCGCATTGTAGTACTGGTGATTTTCAGCAGCGTTGGGATAGGGAACCAGTATCGCAGGTCTGCCTATCGCCATAAGCTCCGTGATCGTCATTGCGCCGGCACGGGAAATTATCAGGTCAGCCGCGCACATGCAGGTGTACATATTGTCGATGTAATCCCGAAAAATGTGCTTATGCTTGTCCTCATATGCGCCGCACTGCTCCAGCGCGCCGTAGAAAAGCTCCCTGCCCTTTCCGCCGTAGGAATGTATGTGGTTAATGCCGCCGGTCTTTTCCTCCCAGGCGATAAGCTCCGCGACCGCCTCGGTAATGCGGTTTGCTCCCAGGCTTCCGCCGAACGACAGCACGGTGAACTGATCCGGCAGCCCCAGCCTTTTTCTCGCAGCGGAGCGCTCCTCGATCTCAATATTGGAGCGCAGCGGATTTCCGGTAACAACGCAGCGCTCGGTGCTCTTGAGGTATTTCTCGGCGTCGGCGGTGGCGAGCAGTATCTTATCCGCTTTCTTCGCCAGCATTCTGGTCGCCATTCCGGGGTAGGAATTGCTCTCGTGGGTGACGGTCTTTATGCCCATAGCCGCCGCCTGACCCAGCACCGTTCCCGTGACATAGCCGCCGGTGCCGATGACGATATCCGGCTTGAACTCCTTCAGTATCTTACGCACGGCGCGCTTTGCGGCGAAAAGGTAGAGATACACAGCCTTTGCGTTCCTGCCGATGTTCTGCACCGAGAGCTTACGCTGAAATCCAGCCATCTCCACCGGGGAGAATGCATATCCTGCCTTCGTCACCAGCCGAGCTTCCATTCCCTGGGGAGTGCCGATAAATAGTATCTCAGCCTCCGGGAATACGCTTTTCAGTTTGTCGGCAATGGCAAGAGCCGGGTTTATGTGTCCGGCTGTGCCGCCGGCTGCGAATATTGCTTTCATGTATTATCACCTTTCAATAAGATCAACTCAGCTTTGCACGTCTTGATATGGACAGCATCACGCCTATCTCGCACAGCAGCATGAACAGCGCCGTGCCGCCGTAGCTGAAGAACGGCATCGAGATACCGGTGTTCGGCGCGGCGGATACGTTTACGCCGATATTGAGAAACGCCTGAAGTCCCACCTGCAGCGAGATACCCGTCGCCAGCATAAGCCCCAGACGGTCGTCTGACTTCCTGCCGATGTAAAAGCCACGGAACACGAATATCAGGAACAGCAGGATTATCACAACGCCGCCGATAAAGCCGAATTCCTCGCAGCACACCGCGTAAACAAAGTCGTTCTGCGCCTCGGGGAGGTAGTAGTATTTCTGGGTGGAGTTATCGAAGCCCTTTCCCCAAAGCCCCCCGGAGCCTACCGCCAGAACCGCCTGATAGGTCTGATAGGTGTCCTTCTGGGGATCGGCAAGGGGATCCCACATGTTCGCGATCCTGCTCCAGAAATAGGTGTAATCCGAGAACGCGAGCGCGATTATCAGCACCAGCAGACCGGCTCCCAGGGCGACAAGCACATACCGCGTATTGATACCGCCGATGTACAGCATAAACATCATGATAACGCCCATGATTACTACCGCCGACAAATGCGGCTGCGCCATCAGCAGCACCACTATCACGCCGAAAACCAGAAAAGGCTTTACCAGACCCACGGTGAAATGCCGCATTTTCTTGTAGTTCACCGCGATGTAGTATGCAAGGAAGACTATAAGCCCCACTTTAAGTATATCCGACGGCTGGAAAGTACCCAGTCCCGGCAGCGGAAGCCAACGCTTGGGGCCGCCCTCCATGTTTCGCACGCCGAACGGGATAACCAGCGCGGTAAGTCCCATAGAAAGCACCAGCAGGATATGAGCCAGCGAAACGGTGCGGCGCTTCCCGAACCACCTCGGGTGCCACTCATGCATGAGTATGCGGTAGTCCACGAAGCTCAGAACAAACATGGAAACAAGTCCGCCTATCGCAAAGCCCACCTGCTTTGTGGCATACTGGTAGGAGTCGCCGCCGTTGTCGCGATAGGAAAGCGCATGGCTCGCCGAGAACATCATCGTGATGCCCATTACCAGCAGCACCAGCGTTATCACCAGCATCGGGATATCTATGCTCCCGCCCCAGTAGAATATCCACCAGCGGTGCGGCTCTTTTTTCTTTTTCTCCGGAGCCTTTCCCCTGCCCCGTGCCGGTTTTGACAGGGCTGCGCCGTTAGCCGTTCTCTGTTCCGCCGCCATTTATGAACCTCCAGTCCTAGTACGCAAGAATATTGGCAGTAAGCAGCACCGCAAGCGTGCCCAGCACCGCCGTTATCAGTGAGAATACGATGTCTATCTTCAGTTCGCTCCAGCCGCTGAGTTCAAAATGATGATGAATAGGCGTCATCTTGAACAGCCGCTTGCCCTCTTTGGTGTGGTATATCTTTTTGGTTATCTTGAACACCGTCACCTGGATCACCACCGAAAGCGCCTCGCAGATATAGACAAGCGCAACGATCAGCATAGCGAATTCCGAGCAGCAGCCAACGCCAAGCGCGCAGACCACTCCTCCCAGGAACATCGACCCGGTGTCGCCCATGAATACCTTTGCCGGAGGGAAATTCCACATCAGGAAGCCGATACACCCTCCTGCGGTGAGCAGCGCCAGCAGGCTCTCGCAGTACATTCCCAGTATCCCGGAAATGCAGGCGAACGCCGCCATATACACCACCGTAACGCAGGAACAAAGCCCGTCTATGCCGTCGGTGAGGTTCACTGCGTTCACAAGATAGAGTATCACAACGCCCATTATCGGGTAATACAGCCAGCCAAGTTCAAGCCAGCCCCAGGGGAACAGGATAGCCGTCCGGGTAACGCCGCTTAAATACAGCGTTGCGAAATATGCGGCTATTATCAGCACCTGGATAACTATCTTCTGCATGACAGTCAGACCCTCGTTGTGCTTTTTCTTCACCTTGATGAAATCGTCAAGGAAGCCCATGAAGCCGAACATCACCGCCATGACAAGCCCCGAGCCTGCCCTTATAAGCTCCGTTTTGTCCCCGCCTGCGAAATTCTTTCCACCCATAGCGCCGAACAGCACAACGGCGCAGACAAAGCACACGCTCACCGCGATGATGAACATGATACCGCCCATGGTGGGAGTTCCCTGCTTTTTTGCCTTATGCCATTTCGGGCCGATGTCAAGGATAGTCTGCCCGTATTTCAGTTTATGCAGAAACGGAATGAACCACACCCCGGCAAGCCATGTAAGCCCGAATGCTACCGCCGCCGCAATTACACTTATCCAGATAACCATAATTCTTCCCCGTTGATTTTGTTATTTCACCTTCTCGGCGATCTCCTCCATGCGCATTCCACGGCTGCCCTTGAACAGCAGCACGTCCCCGGGCTTTATCCAGGAGAGCAGGCTGTCAGTGAGCGCTTTCTTGTCGGTGGAATGGTGCACCTCGAAGCCCTGCTCCTCCAGCCTTTCGCGGCAGTGAGCCATTTCAGCGCCGTAAAGGAACGCGCAGTCCGCATTCTTCTTGATATATTCAGCGACCCCCGCGTGAAGCTGCGCAGACATCTCGCCTAATTCCAGCATGTCGCCAAGCACCGCGCACTTCCTGCCGCTGCACTCCATTCCCCCAAGCACCGAAAGCGAGCTTTCCATTGACGTGGGGCTTGCGTTGTAGCAATCCAGTATCACCGTGATATCGCCGCGCCGTTCGATACGCTGGCGCATTCCCGACGCTTCGTACCGCATGAACGCCGGCACTATCTCCTCCGGCGTCATTCCGGCTTCTGTTCCTGCCGCGAATGCCGCAAGCGCATTCAGCACATGATGTTCCCCGTTCACCGGGACTGCTGCATGGTACTCGCTGCCGCTGTATATCAACGTGAATTCCTCTCCGGAAGCGGTGTGAGAAATGTTCGCCGCCCGTACCTCGCAGCCCTCCGACAAGCCGTATCTCACAACGCGCCTGCCGGGCAGCGATACGGTTTTCAGGTACTCGTCGTCGCCGTTTATGATCAGCGGAGCGCCCCCGGACGCGCCGTCAAGTATCTCCAGCTTTGCTTTCAGGATATTCTCCCTGGTTTTCAGGTTCTCGATGTGGCACCAGCCGATATTCGTGATAATGCAGATATCCGGCGCCGCCGCCTTCGACAGAACGCTTATCTCACCCAGGTCTGACATTCCCATTTCAATGACCGCCGCGCCGTGGTTCCGGTTCAGCCGGAACAGCGTCCGGGGAAGCCCGATGTCGTTGTTGAAGTTCCCCTCGGTTTTCAGCGTGTTGAATTTCGCGGAAAGCACCGCGTACACCATGTCCTTTGTGGAAGTCTTGCCAACGCTGCCGGTAACTCCCACCAGCTTCAGCGGAAATTTCATTCTGTGGTAATGCGCCAGGGAAAGCTGCGCCGCGCGGCTGTCCTTTACCAGTATCTGCGTAACAGGAACGTTCCCTGCGCCCTCGCCCCGGTCGGTTATCACAGCCGCAGCGCCCTTTTCGGCAGCCGCAGCGATGAAGTCGTTGCCGTCGAAGCTCTCGCCCTTTATCGCAACAAAAAGCATTCCCGGCTCGATAGTCCTGGTATCGGTGGACACCCCCGAAACGGCGGTATCTTCGCCGATAAGCCGTCCGCCTGTCACCTGTGCTATTTCACTTGCAGTAAACATATCCCACCGCCTCATATCTTTCCGTGAGCCGCCAGCCATTCCAGCACTATCTCACGCTCGTTGAACGGGACGTTCTCGTCCCCTATCGCCTGGTAATCCTCGTGACCCTTGCCGCACAGCGCGATAAGGTCGCCCGGCTCAGCCGTTTCCAGCGCCCGGTGTATCGCCTGCCTGCGGTCGGTGTATTCCTCGCAGTCCTTGTCCCGGGGAACTCCGCGCCGCACATCGTCGATAGTCTGCTGACCCGGCTCGTGACGGGGATTGTCGGTGGTGATGATCAGCCTGTCGGCGTACTCCGCCGCGATCCTGCCCATATCCGGGCGCTTTCCTGCGTCGCGCTCCCCGGCGGCTCCGAACACCGCCACAAGCCTGCGCTTCGCCAGCGGTCTGAGGGTGGAAAGCAGCTTCTCCAGCCCGTCCCCGGTGTGGGCGTAGTCCCGTATCACCGTGAATTCTCCCTGATATATCGTTTCCAGCCGCCCGGCTACCCCCGGGGATCTCTCCATTGCCGAAAGCACGTCCTCCATAGCAAAGCCCAGAGAGTGACACATCACCGCCGCCTGTACCGCATTGCTGACGTTGTAAAGCCCGGTGAGCGGTATTTTCGCGACCCAGCTTTTCTGCTGAGCCGGGCAGGTGAGTATAAACTGCGCCCCGTGCGGCTCCAGCTTCACATATTCCGCGAAGTAGTCCGCCTCGCCGGAAACGCTTGTGGTCATCACCGGGATACCTTTGCCGCGGCAGTATTCCGCAGTATGCCTGCCGTATTCATCATCAATGTTTATTACCATCTGCTTTGACATATCCGCAAGCGTTCGCTTCGCAAGATAGTAATCCTCCATTGTGCCGTGGTAATCCAGGTGATCCTGCGTAAGATTGGTGAACGCCCCCACCGCGAAGCTCTCCGCCGCGAAACGGTGCTGCGCCAGCGCCTGGGAGCTTGCCTCCAGGAAGCAGTACTTCGTGCCGATATCCGCCATTTCCCGGAACAGCTGATACAGTCTGCGCGGCTCCGGCGTTGTGGGAGGGCCGTCATGCGAGTACTCCAGCCCCCTGCCCGTGTCGCAGCCCACCGTGCCGATAACCCCGGTCTGTATCCCCAGCGCCCTTGTTATCTGCGCGCAGAGATTTACCGTGGTGGTCTTGCCGTTTGTTCCGGTGACCGCCCCCAGGGTTATCCCCCGGGTAGGTCTGCCGTAGAACGCCGATAACAGCTCCGGGTAAAGCCGCCTGCTGTCAGCTGTGTTTATTTCCCCGGAAATACTCAGCTTCTGTTCCGTCAGGACTGCGCACGCGCCCTTTTGGAGCATTTTTTCCGCAGCATTGTGTCCATCGAAACTCATGCCCTTTATGCACACGAACAAGAACCCCTGCTCCACCTCGCGGCTGTCTGAGGTCACGCCGGCGACCTCGGTAGTTATGAGATATTCCGGTATCTCGATAATGCCGCTGAAAAGCTCTCCCAGAGTCATGACCTCACCGCCTTTCTGTATCAGTCTGCGTAGCCGTTCACCTGGAACGTTACCTCTACAACATTTCCTTTATACGCGTCAGTGCCGCCCACGGGGTACTGGCTGGTCGCAACGGCGCTGTCGTTATTCGCGGCGCCGCCGGATATCTTGATGTTGAAGCCGGCGTTCACTATCGCCTCGTTTGCCTGGCTTACCGTCATGTTGGTTACGTCCGGTATCACCCCGGACTCCAGGTCGTACTGATTTCCGAGATACAACACCACCGTTGAGCCTTTCGGTATGCTGGTGCCGGAGGCCGGTATCTGGGTCGTTACAGTCGCGCCGCTTGCAGTATCGCCGACATAGCGCACCTCAAATCCCTCCGCAATGAGCTTCGCTTCGGCTCTCTGCGCCTCCACTCCAAGGACATACGGCACCGCCGCGTCCATCTTCGCAAGCTCCTCTGCGGTGTATGTGGGGTAAATGCCAAGGTGGGGAAGTCCCTCCTTGAACACCGCCGATACTACCGGAGCCGCCACCGCACTGCCATAGTACTGCGTACCTGTGGGGGTATCCGCCATTACTAGCATGACTATCTGCGGATCGTCCGCCGGAGCGAACGCCGCAAATGACGGAACATAGGTCATTCTGTCCTCGCCGGTGGTGGCAAGGCGCTGGTTGTATTCGTCTATCTTCTCGGTCGTACCGGATTTTCCGCCGATACGGTAGCCGTTGATGTAAGCATTGCTGCCGCCGTTATCGTTTACCACCGTCTCAAGGATATTCCGCATGGTGGCGGAGGTCTCCTCGGAGATTACCCGGCGCTTTATCCGGGTCTCTGTGGTCTGGACAACGTTTCCGTCAGCGTCCAGCACCTTGTCCACCACATACGGGGTAACAAGGTAGCCGCCATTGACGATAGCACACAGCGCAGTAGCCATCTGTAAGGGAGTGACCTTGTTGGTCTGACCGAAGCTGGAGGAAGCAAGCTCCACAAGCCCCATATTGTCACGGCTGACGTAAAGGCTCCCGGACTCGCCGGGGAGGTCAATTCCGGTAGGCTCAGTGAAGCCGAACGCCTCGAAATAATCGCAGAACTTATCCTTGCCCAGCAGCTGTCCGATCTGGATAAAGCTCGGGTTGCAGGACTTGGTGACCGCCTGCTGGAGAGTCAGCGTGCCGTGAGCGTAGCTCGACCAGCACTTTATCTTCGTACCGGCGACTATCTCGGCTGCAGCGCAGTGGAACGTGGATTCCAGCGACACTACTTCCTCCTCAAGGGCGCTGGCGCAGGTGACGGTCTTGAATACCGATCCCGGGTAGTACAGCTCGGTGATCGCCTTGTTCTTCCACTGCTGCTCGCGCAGGGCGGACTCCTTTGCCTCGATCTCCTCCTCTGTCGCTCCCGAAGCCTTCATCTCCTCCAGCACCTGGAGATCATATGCGCCGGTTATCTCCGAGGGGTTGTTCAGGTCGAAGCTCGGCGCTGTCGCCATTGCAAGCACCGCGCCGGTGTTGCAGTTCATTATTATTCCGCAGGCGCGGTTTATAACCTGGTGCTGAGAAACGCACAGCTCAAGGTTCTTTTCAAGATAATGCTGAAGCACCTCGTCCAGCGTCAGAACAAGGCTGTAGCCGTCCACGGCGGAATAATAAGCGTCGCTTGCTCCCTTTAACTCACGCCCGTCGGCGGAGACATTGTAGACCGCCTTTCCGTCCGTTCCGGCGAGGTAATCGTCATAGTACGCCTCAAGCCCGTAAACGCCGTCGCCGTCGAAATTCGTGAAGCCGATTATGTTGGAAGCCAGCGAGCCGTTGGGGTAGTATCTCTTTGAGGTAGGCCACAGGTGGATATCATCGGAATTCAGCCCGTTCTCGTTTATGAAAGCTGTCACCTCGTTCGCCTCGGGCTTTTCCACCTTGCGCTTTACTATGTAGTACTGCTTGTCAAGGTCAGTCCTGCACACGCTGAGCAGCTCGTTATAGTCCGCGCCGAGTATCTCGGAAAGCCCCTTTGCCACAAGCTCCGCGCGGTCAACGTAAGGCTCCGGGGTCTCGCCCTTTGCGATAAGCTCCTTTGCCTTCTTGTCGTATTCTTCCTTTGCGGCAGTGTTGTTAAGGTCGATGTCGTGGGGAGATATCGTGATGTCCCACACCGTGGAGCTTTGCGCCAGCACAGTTCCGTTGGAGTCGTAGATAGAGCCGCGGTTCGCTTTCATCACCACTACCGACTGCTGCTGACCGGTGGCAAGCATACGCCACTTGTCGCCGTCCAGGATAGAGTATTTCAGCAGGAATACACCCACATAAGCCGCCACCAGGACGATAAAGACAAGCACGACTATCTGCTTTGTGGAGGAGTTCCACAGGCGCGGCTTTTCAGCGCTTTCCTGCTCCCACTTTGAAATGGTCTTTCCGACCGCTTTCATTCCTTTCCAGAAACCCATACAGAAGATACCTCCGCCCTATAAACAAAAAGCAAAGCCGGTTATTCAGCCGTGCAGTGCCGCACAGCAAAGATAAGACGACCTTGCCCAGATCATTCCGTTGCCGGCAAGTACAGGGTGCAGACAGCGTGTCCCTGCTCACCTCTATATTATGCCCTCAGAAGCCGATGTATTCCAGCAGATCCCCGAACCAGTCCGAAATGGCGGTGAAGATGTTTCCGCTCTCCTCCGGGCTTACTTCAATAAGATCCTCAGTGTTCACGCTGAGGTAGTTGATCTGGGAATTAGTCACCTTGCTCATGCCAAGCTCATTAGCCGCATATTCCTCGATATAGCTGATGTTAATTTTACTGTCCAGACGGCTCTGCAGCAGCGAATTCTCGTCCTGAGCCTCCGCCAGCAGCTTTTTCTGGTCGTCCACCATGCGAGCAATGTCGTCCTCCTTGGTGTTCTGGACGTTTACAGCCCACAGCGCGCCGAATACAGCCACCGCGCACGCGACGATCATAAACCTGGAGCCGCTTCTGGACACCGAGTGCTTATTCATTTTTATCTCCCTCGCGCGGCGTTCCCTGTCCTGCTGACGCTCCTGCTCCTTACGGGCAGTGTTGTCGAAGTGTGACAGATCGTATGCGAGATTTGACTTGTCGATCTCCGGAAGCATTTGCTCACCATCTTTCCTGTGTATTTTCATTCTTCAAAGGGTGTGCTGCGTATTTTCTCGATAACCCTCAGCTTTGCGCTGCGGCTGCGCGGATTTGCCGCCAGCTCCTCAGCGGAAGCGGTAACGGGCTTCTTGTCCAGGAGCCTTCCCATGGGCTTTTTTCCGCAGACGCACACCGGGAATTCCGGCGGACAGGTGCAGCCTGTGCAGAACTCCCTGAAGCGATTTTTTACTATCCTGTCCTCCAGCGAATGGAAGGTTATCACCGACATTCTGCCGCCCTTTTTTAGCGCAGCAAAGCCGTCCGTCAGCGCCGTTTCCAGCACGTCCAGCTCGTGATTTACCTCTATCCTTATCGCCTGGAAACTCTTTCTGCAAGGATTTTTCTCCCTGCGGTATGCCGCCGGGACGCTCGCCTTGATTATTTCCGCAAGCTGTCCGGTGGTTTCTATCGGGGCGGTCAGCCGGGCGCTCACTATGCCCCTCGCTATCCGGTTCCCGAATTTTTCCTCGCCATAGTCGAACAGTATCCGGGCGATATCCTCCTCGGCGTACTCATTCACAACGTCTCTTGCTGAAAGTCCCTCGCCGCTCATTCTCATATCCAGCGGTGCGTCATTGTGGAAAGAAAACCCACGCTCCGCTGTATCAAGCTGATGTGACGAAACCCCTAAATCAGCAATAATGCCGTCCAGAGCGTTTATCCCAAGCTCCTCCAGCACCGTCTTAATCCTGCTGAAATTGCTCCTGACGAATGTGACAGGATAGCCCTCCAGCCGCTCCCCAGCAGCCTCCAGCGCTTCTCTGTCCTGGTCAAAGCATATCAGCCTGCCGCCGTCCAGACGCTTCGCAAGCTCCAGACTGTGACCGCCGCCCCCTGTGGTGAGATCCGCATAAACGCCCTTTGGGTCTGTGAATGCGCCGTCCACCGTTTCATGAAGCAGCACCGAAACATGTGAAAACTCCATCAGATACCGATCTCCTCGGCGAGAGCCGCGATATCCTCAGTGGATATGCTCTCTGTGTAAGCCTTATACGCCGCCTTGTCCCATATCTCGGCGTGATCGTCCATTCCGACCACCACTACCTCGGACGTAAGCCCGGCATAGGCTCTCAGCGCCGGCGCAATGGCTATCCTGCCCTGCTTGTCCGGCTCCGCCTCGCACGCGCCGCCGAAAAGGAAGCGCTCTATCGGCAGCCTCACTTTCTGCGGCTTGCCCTTCAGGGATTCCCTCAGGGCGTTCCAGCTGTGCTCTGTGTGTACTGTCAGGCAGTTTTCACCTATAGTCTTGGAAATATAGAAATGCTCCCCCAGCTCCTCGCGGAGCTTCGCCGGAAAGTTCATGCGCCCTTTTGAGTCTATGGTGTGCTCGAACTCGCCGTACATTCCTATTCCCCCTTTCCATGGCTGTAGTCCCCTGTGAACCCTGCCTTACCGCCCTCCTCGGGCGATGATTTCCGTAGATGATGTAATATATTTTCCCAGTTAAATGTAAATATGTGGGTCGGAAAAAGTTTCGAGAGTGGTATTTTTGTGATTTTTAACCCACTTTAGTGAAAACTTCACCACTTTCACCCACAATTAGTATACACCGTTTTCAACATTTTTTCAAGTGCAAGATGCAGGAAACAGGCAAAAATTAAAAATGAATTTTTGTTCATATTTTTGTGCACTTTGCACAAAAAAGAGCCTCTGAAAAAGAGGCTCAGGTTATTATTTTCGTCATTCTATCCCATATATCGGCGATCGTTCTCAATCATTCAACAACATATTGTGGTTGCGGTCAGATTTTCTGTAATATTGCGGCGATTTTCAAAAAATGACCCGTATCTCGTTTAACGCACTTACTATCGTCAGAACCACGGCAGATACGCGCACGCCACCGCGAACACTATTCCCGGCAGGAAGTTCGCCACACGGACTTTCTTCCCCCAGACAAGGTTCACGCCCACGCAGAAAATAAGTATCGACCCCACCAGCGAAAGGTTTGAAAGCGCCGGCTCGGTCATTATCGGCTCTATCAGCCGTGACAGCGCGGTAATTACCCCCTGAAAAGCTATCACCGGAATAGCCGAGAAAATACAGCCCTTGCCCTTTGCAGATGTCATTATCATAATTATGATAAGGTCAAGCACCGCCTTTGCCGTAAGGGTGGAATAGTCCCCATAGATACCGTCCTGTATCGCGCCAACCACCGCCATTGCGCCTATACACACAGTCAGCGACGCGTTCACGAAGCCGTCAATAAAGCCGCCGTCACCCTCGCTGTGGGTTACTTTTTTGAGCCAGCCGCCGAAGCGCTCCAGCCCGGCTTCAATGTTGATAATTTCTCCAAGAAGCGCCCCAAGAACGACGCTGGCAATCACCATCATGGTTCCACTGCTGACAAGAGTTCCGTTTTCGTGGGCGGTCAGCATTTTCTCCATCGCCCCGGCTATCCCGAGGAAAATCACGCAGATACCGCAGGCGCAGGTCATGGTCTCCTGCATTCTGGGCTTTATCAGCTTCCCGAAAAGAAGCCCGGCAAAGCCGCCGATAATTATTCCTGCTGCATTTATTAACGTGCCAAGTCCCGGCATTTAATCGCTTCCTTTTTAAGATAATCTGCCCTTGAAGTCCTCATAGCCGAACCTCTTCACAAGCTGTAATTCGCCGTTTTCTTTCAGAATATAGACAGACGGCAGCGGCATTCCGTTAAAGGTGTTGTTCTTACACATGGAATATATCGCCATATCACAGAACACCAGCCGCTCGCCGCCCTCCAGCGGTTTATCGAAGGAATAATCCCCGATAACGTCCCCGGCAAGGCAGGTGTTCCCCCCAAGACGGTAGGTGTGCGGCTTCTCGCCGGTCTTTCCTGCGCCGATAATTTCCGGGCGGTAGGGCATTTCCAGCACGTCCGGCATGTGGCAGGCGGCGGACGCGTCTGTTATCGCGATATCGCAGCCGTTTCTGAACGTGTCGAGGACTGTCGTGACAAGCCACCCGGCATTCAGCGCGACAGCTTCGCCGGGTTCAAGGTACACCTCAAGCCCGTACTTCTCCCGAATGCGCTTCACGCAGGAGATGAGCTTCGCAACATTGTAGCCCGGTCTTGTAATATGATGACCGCCGCCGAAATTCATCCACTTTATCCTGTCGAACATGAAGCCGAATTTCTCCTCAACGTGGGGCAGAGTACGCTCCAGAACCTCCGCGCCCTGCTCGCACATGGTGTGGAAGTGCAGCCCGTCTATCCCCTCATACAGCGCCGGGTCTGCGGTGAATCGCTCCAGAGTTGTCCCCAGCCTTGACCCGGTGAAGCAGGGGTTGTAGATGTCGGTTTCAATCTCGCTGTACTCCGGGTTTATGCGTATTCCAGCCTGAATGTAGCGGTCATTTGCGCGGACTTTATCGCGGTATTTCGCCCACTGCCGGGGTGAATTGAACACCATGTGGTCGCAGATTTTCAGCAGCTCGTCCATGTCGCTCTCGGGGTACGCCGGGGAGAAAACGTGGTTCTCTTTCCCGAATGGCTCCGCCATTTCCTCATAACCCAAACGCGCTTCATAGATACCGCTTGCGGTGCAGCCGTCAAGGTACTCCGCGATAAGCGGATAGGTAGAAAACGCCGAGAACGCTTTCTGCGCCAGCAGTATTTTGCAGCCAGCCTTTTCCCGGACAAATTTCAGCAGCTCCAGATTTTTGCGGAGCTGCTTTTCGTCTATAACATAGCACGGGGTTTCTACTTTTTGCGTCCAATCCATAGTGTTCCTCTCTTGTACCATTCACTCGATTTCTATTTCCGTCTTGAAAAACTGCTCTTGAAAATGCACCCGCTCCATGATTTCCTCTTTGGTGAAGGTCACGTTTTCGGGGGTGGCGACCCACTTGTCCTCGATATCATCAAGGCGGTGAATTACCGCGATAATTCTTCCCGTAAACTCTTTAAGCGGCTCGTCCACTCCGAGGACGTACACATCCTGTTCCTCGCCGTCGGGCGCGATTATTCCCTCGACATAGCCGTAATTCACGGGATAATAAATATCGGGGTGCTTTGGGTGAAAGCTGCCCAGCGGGCGGTCTATTTTGACTTTTACGGTTTGTCCGATTATCATTAAACAGCCTCCACAAAAAACGCGGACAGGCAAAGGGTGACCCTTTCGACAGTTCCGCCGAGCCTTAACCTCCATGTATTTGAAGGTTGTTTGGCTCGGCGGGTTAAAACTCTTCATAATCGAAAGTCACCTAAAGCCCGCCCGTAAGTTTTATTCCTCGCCGCACTCCGGACGAAAAACATACTTGACGCTCGCCGAGCCGACGGATTTTCCCTCAAACATAAGGTTCAGCGACTTTGCGCCACTCTGCTCCAGCAGGGTCACGAATCGTTTCGGCTCGCCGTCAACGCCGCAGACCGAAAAAGCCAGTGTGCTGTCTGTCTTTTTCGCAAGGTAGAGTTGGAACGTCTGCTGCGAAAGCTGAACCGTGAATACGTTGCTCTCGTGCAAGAAACGCTTCTTCAACCCCTCGGGTGAGAGGGAAAGCTCGGTTGTTGGGGTTCTCAGCGCGTCGTATTCGTCCACGGGGACGAAATTGCTCAAAAACAGCTTGACATACGCCATACAGCCCGACCAAGCCAAAAACAATGAGCCCAACAACGCAAGCAAAGCGATTGCCCACCATGCTATGAATAACGGCGGAAAAATGCACCCCGTTATAAGCAAAGGAGCATCAAACGTCAGCATAACCAGAAAAGTCTCCAGCAAAACGCCCGGATTAAAGTTCAGCGAAAGGCGCGAACTGCATTCCTCGCAGAAAAACACCAAAAACGGATTAAACAGAGAAAGTCCGTCCGACCTTAACTTTCGGTCAATAGAATTTGCGGAGATATAATACGGACCGGTTCTCGTGCGCACAATTCTGTGCTCTCTATGCGGGTAGATTGTATACGGCATTATGCTCCATTGCGTTCTGACAGCGCCACACGGATATCCGCTCCTTATATCCTTCTCATCAGCGTCGCGGTTTGACGGTGCGCGCAGCCTTAGTTTCTTCCCGCAGACGGGGCATATACGCTCGCCCTTTTTCAGCACAACACTTCACCTCGCCTAGCCAAACGGACGGACACAGCGTCCATCCTAAAGTATTATTAGTCCACCAGCACGGGATTGAAGTCCTCTTCCCAAGGCAGCCCCCACTTGTTGAGCGCCTCCATGAAGGGGTCGGGGTTCATTTCCTCGACATTATAAACGCCGGGCTTCTTCCACTTGCCGGTCAGCACCATTGCCGCACCTATCATCGCCGGAACGCCGGTGGTGTAGCTGATAGCCTGCGAGCCTACCTCCTTATAGCACTCCTGATGATCGCAGATGTTGTAAAGGTAGTAATTCTTGTCCTTGCCGTCCTTTTTGCCACGGAAGATACAGCCAATGTTGGTCTTGCCGACAGTACGCGGACCTAACGAAGCCGGGTCGGGCAGCACTGCTTTCAGGAACTGGAGCGGAACTATCTCCTTACCCTCGTACATAATGGGCTTGATAGAGGTCATTCCCACGTCCTCAAGGCACTTCAGGTGAGTGAGGTAGCTCTGACCAAATGTCATAAAGAAGCGTATGCGCTTGATACCCTTGATGTTCAGCGCAAGGCTCTCTAATTCCTCATGGTGAAGCAGGTACATATCCTTTTCGCCCACGCCCTTGAAGTTGTAGACGCGCTTTATCTCCATAGGCTCGGTTTCCACCCACTTGCCGTCCTCAATGTAGCTGCCCTTTGCGGACACCTCTCTGATGTTGATCTCCGGGTTGAAGTTAGTTGCGAACGGATAGCCGTGGTCGCCGCCGTTGCAGTCCAGAATGTCGATGTAGTTTATCTCGTCAAACTGGTGCTTCATGGCATACGCGGAGAAAACTCCCGTAACACCCGGATCGAAGCCGCAGCCGAGAATTGCGGTAAGCCCTGCCTTTTCAAAGCGCTCCCGGTAAGCCCACTGCCAGCTGTACTCAAACTTCGCGGTGTCCTCCGGCTCGTAGTTCGCGGTGTCCAGGTAATTCACCCCAGCCGCAAGGCAGGCGTCCATGATGTGCAAGTCCTGATAAGGCAGTGCGACATTTATAACTATCTCCGGCTGGTAGCTTTTGATCAGCGCAGTCAGCTCCTCAACGTTGTCAGCGTCCACCAGTGCGGTAGAAATGACCGTCTTTGTGGTGGGCTGTAATTTCTCCTTGAACGCGTCGCACTTGGACTTTGTGCGGCTTGCGATCATAATTTCCGAGAAAACCTCGCTGTTCTGGCAGCACTTGTGAATAACTACTCCGGCAACGCCGCCTGCGCCGATTATCATTGCTCTGCTCATTTTAGATCCTCACTTTCTGTGTTCAGCCACGACTGCGTAAAACTCAAGATCCGCTTCGCTGTCGTTGATAAGACTGTGTTCCTGTCCCATAGGGCAGTAATGTACGCTCCCGGCGGAAACCGATTCGTATTCGCCGTTGAAAAGCACCCTGCCCTGTCCCTTTGTGATGAAAATTATCTCGCTGTTCCCCTCGTGCCGGTGAAGCCCGATAGAAGCGCCGGGGATAAGCTTTCCCTGCATTATCTTGTTGTTTTCGTCCGTGAACATCTTCACATGGAACGACTTCTCGCCGCCCTTGAAATTAGAGATATCCTGCGGCTGTATCTCATCATAATTAATCAGCATAATTTCACCTCACGTTGCCGGCTTTGTTTCCCTCAGCACGTCACGCACATTGTTCGGCAGCGCAAAGCAGCCGCTGTGGACGTACTGGTTATAGTATTTGGTTTTAAGCCCCTGCGCCAGCCACCATTCGGCGTTCTGGTCTTTCACCGGGTGGAATCGCTTGCTTGCAAATCCAAACAGCCAGTGCCCCGAGGGGTATGTGGGGATATGCGCCTGATACACAAGCGCCGTCGGGAAGAAGCTCTTTATGCGGCTGTGCGCTCTCTTCATTATCTCGGCGTATTCATCGTAGAACGTGCTTTCATGCTGGTTCACGAGAATACCGTCATCGTTGAGCGCCTTATAGCAGTTGCCGTAAAATTCCTTGGTGAACAGTCCCTCGCCGGGGCCGAACGGATCAGTGGAATCCACGATTATCAGGTCGTACTCATTCTGCTTGCCGCGCACGAATTTCAGCCCGTCCTCATAGTAAATATGTACCCTCGGGTCGTCCAGCTTACAAGCGGTCTGCGGCAGATATTCCCGGCAAAGCTCCACAACTCTGCGGTCTATCTCCACCATGTCGATATGCTCAACAGTCTTGAACCGGGTAAGCTCCCGGATAGTGCCGCCGTCACCTGCACCGATAACCAGAACGCGCTTGATATCGGGATTTGTCGCCATAGGAACATGGGTTATCATCTCATGATAGATGTACTCGTCCTTTTCGGTGAGCATCAGAAACCCGTCCAGAACCAGTATTCTCCCCAGTTCCACGCTGTCGAGAATGTCTATCTTCTGAAACTCGCTCTGCTCAGTGACGAGATGTTCCTTTATCTTAATTGAAAAACGTATGTTTGCAGTATGGTCTTCCGTAAACCAAAGCTCCAATTCTGTTCTCCTTTCAAACCAACGCAGTGTATCACTTTATCACCTGCAAAAACTCCACGTTCATGTCGCGGCAGCCCGTCAGCGAGCAGCCCTTTTCTTTTGCAAAGGCAATGTAATCCAGAATATCCTCTGTTATCCTCTCTCCGGGAGCGAGAATGGGTATCCCCGGTGGATAGCACATGACGAACTCGCTGCAAACCCTGCCTGCGGTTTCGGCTATCGGCAGTGTCTCCTGGTCTGCATAGAACGCCGCCTGGGGCGACATCTCCAGGATAGGGTCAATGTATTCGTGGTCGTAAAGTCCCACAGGGCTTTTTCCATAAAGACGCTTTATCTCAGACAGTGCGCCGAGAAGCCGCTCGATCTCAAGCGAACGATCGCCGCCGGTGATTATCGCAAGGATATTGCCGATATCGCCGAACTCTATCTGTATGCCATACTCGTCCCGTAGCAGGTCGTAAACCTCGATCCCTGCAAGTCCCATTGCACGCGTGTGTACCGACAGCTTTGTCTTGTCGAACGCGTAGAACGCCTTTCCATCGCAAAGCTCGCTTCCAAACGCGTAATAGCCGCCGACAGCGTTGATCTCCTTTCGTGCGTACTCTGCAAACTCCACAGTCTTTGCGTAGAATTCCCTGCCGTTAAGCGCCAGATTCTGCCGCGCCAGGTCAAGCGATACCATCAGCAGGTAGCTTGCACTGGTGGTCTGTGTGAGGTTGATTATCTGCCGGACATAATTCGGGTCGATCCCCTTTCCGAGCAGCAAAATTGCACTCTGCGTAAGGCTTCCGCCTGTTTTGTGCACCGAAACCGCCGCCATGTCCGCACCGCAGCTCATTGCGCTTGGGGGCAGACCCTCGCCGAAATAGAAGTGCGTGCCGTGGGCTTCGTCAACCAGCACTTTCATGCCGTGGCGGTGGACTATCTCGGTTATCCTGCGCAGGTCGGAGCAGATCCCGTAGTAGGTAGGATTGTTTACCAGAACAGCCTTTGCGTCCGGGTTGGCAATTATCGCCGCTTCGACCTCCTCCGGGGTCATGCCGAGGGGTATTCCGAGGTCGTTGTTCACCCCGGGATTGACGTACACCGGTATCGCGCCGCACACAACAAGCGCGTTTATCGCACTGCGGTGGACGTTCCGGGGCAGGATTATCTTCTCCCCTGCCTTGCATACGCTCATCACCATCGCCTGAACCGCGCCGGTCGCGCCATTGACGATGAATATGGAATTCTCCGCGCCGAATGCGTCCGCGGCTATCTCCTGCGCTTCTTTTATCACCGAAACAGGGTGGCACAGATTGTCAAGCGGCTTCATGGAGTTGACATCGTTCTTCATGCAGTTCTCGCCGAGGAATTCCGTCAGCACCTTGTTCCCTCTGCCGCCCTTATGCCCGGGTACATCAAACGGCACCACCCGGTTAAGGCGGTGCGCTTTCATTGCTTCGTAAAGAGGTGCGCGGCTCTGGTCAAGCTGAAATTCTCTCATTCCGCTCACCTCTTAGTAGATGTTCATTCCGCTGAAGATCTCGATCATTTCCCGGCGCAGGCTGTTTGTGATCTCAAGCCGCTGCTGTGGGTGTATCTCGTACACGTCCGAGTTGAACAGGTAGTTCTGAAGCTCGATCTCCTTTATCAGCATTTTCGTGTGGAATATATTGGATTGGTACACATTTACATCTATTGCGTCGTACTTCGTAAGGGTCGCCGGATTTATGTAGTCCTGGATAGACGTTATCTTGTGGTCCATAAAGCACTTTTTGCCGGTGACGTCCCTCGTAAAGCCCCTGACGCGGTAATCTATCGTGATTATATCCGAGTCAAAGCTGCCAATGAGGTAGTCCAGCGTGTTCAGCGGAGATATCTCGCCGCAGGTGGCAACGTCGATATCCACGCGGAACGTGGAAATTGCCTTGTCCGGGTGATACTCCGGGAAAGTGTGCACCGTGATATGACTTTTGTCAAGATGTGCGTGGACAGTTTCCGGCTGGGCAGCTGTCCTGTTAAAGAACCCGGCACCCTTGTTGCAGGAGCCGTCAACATGTTCGGGGTCAATATGTCCCTCTGCGAAAAGGACATTGACAGAGGCCCCCTGCGGATCGTAGTCCTGCTTTGATATATTGAGGACTGTCGCACCGATCTTTTCGGTGACATCGCAGAGGATCTTTGTGAGCCTTTCAGAATTATACTGCTCGTCGATGTAAGCGATATAATCCTTCTGCTCCCTCTCACTTTTTGCATAGCACACATCATAAATGTTGAAGCTAAGTGTTTTTGTGAGGTTGTTAAAGCCATACAAAGCCAGCTTTTTTTCCAACCCTAACATCACTGCCTTTCATGCTCCGCGGGCGTCCGCGTCACTGCGCAGGCGTTTTCCCCGTGAATTTATTTGCGCGCGGAAATACCGCTCCGC
>JALEOL010000094.1 GCA_022766785.1 Oscillospiraceae bacterium | reverse complement strand
GTTATCACCGCCATTGACGGAAAGAGCCTGCTCAGCATGGAGCCGGGGCAGGCGCTGGAAAGGCTCTCCGGCGAGACCGGAACAAGGCTTGCGCTGCAGATACTGCGCGAGGGCGTGGAGGGCGACATCACGGTGAACCTCATCCGCCAGCAGCTGGAGGTGGAGTCCGTTACCTGCCGCCTTATCGACAACACTATCGGCTATATCCGGATAACCACATTCAACGCAAAGACGGCTGAACAGTTCAGCAACGCCCTGACGACCCTCCGGAACACCGGCGCGAAAGCCCTGCTGATAGACCTCCGCCAGAACAGCGGAGGAGTCACCAGCGCACTGAAGCCTATCCTCAACCAGTTCATTCCCTCGGCGGTGGCGGCAACGGTGGAATACGCCGACGGCAGCCGCAAAACGCTTATCGAGACCGACTCCGAGGACGCCCTCGACCTTCCTGCCGCAGTGCTCGTCGACTCGGGCACAGCCTCTGCGGCGGAGCTTTTCGCGGCGGTTATGCGCGATGAATACGGCGCGGTGCTGATAGGGACGACCACCTACGGCAAGGCGGTCATGCAGAACACCTATTCGTTCTCGGACGGCAGCGCGCTGACGCTCTCCGTGGGGACGATATACACAAAGTCCGGCACCTGGAACGAGACCGGTCTGAAGCCGGATTATTCCGTGGAATTAGCCGCAGGCGCGACCCCGGATAACGTGGACGACGAGTCCGACGCCCAGCTGAAAAAGGCGGTGGAGGTGCTCGTACCGAAAATTCCGGCGGAATGACGGAGATTTTCCCGGGCAATACTGAACATGTAAATACGCAGTGAACGCTGCAAGATATATATTGGAGGACAACTTATTATGAGTACAACAATTCAGCTTACAAAAGCCGGCGAGAAAATGCTCCGGGAGGAACTGGAGCACCTCAAGACCGTTACCCGTCCCGAAGTCGCTGCCAAGATAAAGGTGGCGCTCTCCTTCGGCGACCTTTCCGAGAACAGCGAGTACGACGAGGCGAAGAACGAGCAGGGTCTTGTGGAGTCCCGTATCGCCGAGATCGAGGCTACCCTGAAGCACGCAGTGATCGTTGACGACAGCGATATCTCCACCGAAAAGGTAGGCATAGGCAACGTTGTAACTATTCTCGACATGGAAATGGAGGAGGAGATGACCTTCCAGATCGTGGGCACCAGCGAGGCGAATATCGACAAGGGGCACATGTCCAACGAGTCGCCTATCGGAAAGGCGCTTCTCGACCACAGCATCGGCGATATTGTCACCGCTGACACGCCCTCCGGCGAGCTTCAGTTCAAGATACTCAACATCACCAAGAAGGAGGAAGCATAATAAATGGCAGACCAGACAGAAAACCAGAACCAGCAGCCCGAGGCGGCTGAGCTGACCGCAGAGCAGCTTGACGAGCAGCACCGTGTAAGGCTTGAAAAGCTGGCGGCACTGAAAGCAGCCGGCAAGGATCCCTATACCATCACAAAGTATCCCGTAACCATCACCAACAAGGAGATACGCGACCGCTTTGAGGAGCTTGAAAACACCGATGTTGCCATCGCCGGCAGAATGATGACCCGGCGCATAATGGGCAAGGCGAGCTTCATAGACGTGCGCGACGGCTCCGACAGAATGCAGGTGTATGTTCGCCGGGACGACGTTGGCGACGACACCTACGCCGAGTTCAAGAAGTGGGATCTGGGCGATATCGTTGGTATAAAGGGCAAGGTTTTCCGCACAAAAATGGGCGAGATATCCGTGCACGCCGAGGAGATAATCCTGCTGTCGAAGTCCCTGCTGCCCCTGCCGGAGAAGTGGCACGGGCTGAAGGACAAGGAGGAGCGTTACAGAAAGCGCTACCTCGACCTCATCGCAAACCCCGAGAACAAGGACACCTTTGTAAAGCGCTCCAGAATACTCCGGGAGATAAGGAACTTCCTGGACAGCCGGGGCTACCTTGAGGTGGACACCCCGACCCTGCTCACCCTGGAGATAGGCGCGGCTGCCCGTCCGTTCAAGACCCACCACAACGCGCTGGATATTGATATGTACCTTCGCATAGAGACCGAGCTGTACTTAAAGCGGCTTATCGTAGGCGGCTTCGACAAGGTTTACGAGGTAGGGCGTATCTTCCGCAACGAGGGCATGGACGCGACCCACAACCCCGAGTTCACTTCTATCGAGATGTACCAGGCGTACATCGACTATTTCGGCATGATGGATCTTATCGAGGAGCTTTACCGCACAGTCACCCTCAACGTCTGCGGCACCGACACCGTGACATATCAGGGCAAGGAGATAGCTGTCGGCAAGCCCTGGGAGCGCCTTACCATGATAGACGCCGTGAAGAAGTACGCCGGCGTGGACTACTACAGCTGGGCTGACGACGCAGCCGCAAGAGCCTGCGCAAAGGAGCACCACGTTGACGACGAGCTGGACGAGAACTCCACAAAGGGGCACGTTCTGATAGCGTTCTTTGAGGCTTTCGTGGAGGAGAACCTCATTCAGCCGACTATCATCTACGATTACCCCGTTGAGAACTCCCCCCTCGCAAAGAGAAAGCCCGATTTCCCGGCGTTCACCGAGCGCTTCGAGTACTTCATCAACGGCACGGAGTTCGGCAATGCGTTCTCCGAGCTTAACGACCCCATCGACCAGAAGGAGCGCTTCGTCAAGCAGGTTGCCGCAAAGCGCGCCCAGGGCGGAAACGACGCCCAGGTGGACGAGGACTTCATCACCGCGCTGGAATATGGACTTCCCCCCACAGGCGGACTTGGCTTCGGCTTCGACCGACTTGTTATGCTGCTGACAGACTCTCCCAGCATAAGAGATGTCCTGCTGTTCCCGACAATGCGCCCCGAAAAGTGATATACTCCGTAAAGCCGCACACCAGCGGCTTTATGGTTTAATTGGGATAATAATATCCTCTATTTAGCGAGGTGAACTGCATGGAAACGCTGAAAGCATTCCTCTCAAGGCATAAGTACGACATTATCCGCGCTGCGGCGGCGCTTGCGGCGAACGTGCTGATATTGCTGCTTCTGCCGGCGTTGGTAATAAGCATATCACCGTCGGACGCAGGCATGATGGTGTGCATTACGCTGTTTTTCATGGTTGACCCGGCGTTCTGTATTGCCGCCGGGATATTCGCCGGGCGCGACCTCAGAAACCGCTGGTTTACCGCGCTGTTCCCACCGGTGACGTTTCTGATTTCTGCGCGGCTCATTTTCGGCGCGGACGCGTCGGATTTCAGCGTTTATGCGGTGATTTACGCTGCTATTACGGCGATAGTCACGCTGTTTACCTTTTTAGTAATGAGATTCAGTCCTAAGGAGGGCTGATATTCCCACAGGAGGGCAACAAATGCCAGACAACAACCAGACCAACAAGCCGGAGGACTCCGGCAAGGAGACCCAGCAGTACAGAAGTATTCTTTCCGAGGACGACGGCACGAATCCCCGCCCGCTCCCCAGAAAGAAAAAAGACCCCATGGCGCAGGTGCGCCGTGAGATAGAGGAGCAGCAGCGCCAGCAGCGAGAAAAAGCCGAGCTGCTGAAGCTGCGGCAGGGGCTTGTCGAGGAAGACGACGAGTTCGAGGAGCAGCCGGAACCTCATTACGAAAAGCCAACCGGCTGGAAAGCGGTGGAGAATTTCTTCTACCATTATAAGATTCAGTTCATTATTATCGCGTTTGCTGTTGTAATACTTACTTTCATGATAGTGCAGACCGCTACGCGGGAGAAGAAAGATCTTTATGTGCTGGCGATATCCACCACCGGTTCAAGCGGTATCTATGCCAAGACACACGATATAGAGACCGCGTTGGAGCGCTACTGCCCGGACTTCGACGGCAACGGCTATGTACATGTCGGGGTGAATTTCATAGACCTGTCCACCGAGGGCGGGTACTCTGAATACACCGACGCGAACAACTACAAATTCTCCGCCGAGCTTTTCTCCGGGGACAGCCAGCTCTATCTCACCGACGAGGGGATAATCAAGCTGATTAACGAGGTGGTTTCCTCCAGTACTGCCGAGGCGCAGACCGAGGAAGAAGCCCCGGAGCAGGTAATAGAGTTCTTCGCGGTGTTGTCTGATGATTACCCGCAGGCGCAGTTCTATAAGGACTGTGGGCTTCAGCTCAACACCACCGGCTTCATTGAGCAGGCGCGTTGGAAAAGCTGCCCGGACATCGTGGGGCTGTATCTGCGCGAGGAATTCCACAACATGACGGGAAACGACGACGACGCGGTAGAACAGCGCCGCCGCGCCCAGATAGTCTATGAGAATATTATAAACGACAATGTTGTGAATCCGAACTGGCAGGGGAAGTAAATTGTAATTTATAGGGGGGATTCTCTTTCCCGCTTTGCGCAGCAAAATTGCTTTTCGCTTCCTTTTGGCTTCCAAAAGGAAGCGGGGTGTGGGGCAGAGCCCCACACTCGGCGCGAACGCGCCGCTA
>JALEOL010000087.1 GCA_022766785.1 Oscillospiraceae bacterium | reverse complement strand
TAAATCTGCGATATTTTTATTCGCTTTTTTATATATCCGTTCGGGCTTTTGTGATAAAATCAGAGCATAAACAAAAGCCTCTCTCAGAAAGGAACGTGTTATTATGAAAAAGCATGTAATCGGTATCATAGCGATCGCGGCGGCTCTTTCCATGTGCGGTTGTTCCGGGAATTCTCCGGTTCAGGAAAGCAGCCAGCCGGCGCAGTCCACATCGGCAGCGGCGGAGGTAACGGTGGAGAATTCTGCGGCAGTGACGGAGGAAGCGGTCCCTGTCAGCGATGTCCTTGCAGATCTCACCGGAACATACGATGATGTGAGCGAGAAATTCGAGTTCTCCGATGGCTGGAGCAACGGTTCGATGTTCAACTGCACCTGGCGCAAGAGCAACGCAAAGATATTTGACGGCTCCATGAAGCTGACGATTGACAGCGACGGCGAGAATATCGTTCCGCCCTATTCCGGAGCTGAATTCCGCAGCAGGGAGTTCTACGGCTACGGAATGTACGAGGTGGTGATGAAGCCGATAAAGAACGACGGCGTGGTAAGCTCTTTCTTCACCTACACAGGCCCCTCCGATGACAATCCCTGGGACGAGATAGATATCGAGTTTCTGGGAAAGGATACCACAAAGGTACAGTTCAATTATTTCACAAACAGCAGGGGAAACCACGAATATATCTATGATCTCGGCTTTGACGCTTCTGAGGAATTCCACACCTACGGCTTTGACTGGCAGGAGGGGAGCATCACCTGGTATGTTGACGGAGAAGCGGTCTACACTGCAACGGAGAATATCCCCTCGACTCCCGGAAAGATCATGATGAACGTATGGCCCGGCACCGGTGTAGACGGCTGGCTGAATGCGTTCGATGGCACAGTTCCGCTTACTGCGGAGTACACTTCTGTGGATTTCACTGCATCGGAGGGTTAAGATATGACGGAATTCAAGGGTTACAGGAACGGCGTGAACCTCGGCGGCTGGCTCTCCCAGTGTGACTATGACAAGGATCACATCGCAGGGTTCATCACCGAAGATGATATCGTGAGGATAAAGTCCTGGGGGTGCGACCATGTGCGCCTACCGTTTGACTACAACATTATTTTGGATGAGGACGGCAATGTGCTGGAAAGCGGAATGGAGCTTCTTTCGCAATGCGTTGAGTGGTGCCGCTGCCATGATCTGAATATTATTCTTGATCTTCACAAAACAATGGGCTTTTCCTTTGACAAGGGCGAGAATGAGAGCGGATTTTTCCACGACGAACGTTATCAGGATATATTCGTGAACCTCTGGGGGAGTATAGCGCAGCGTTTCGCACAGTACGCCGACAGCGTTGCTTTAGAGCTGCTCAACGAGATAACCGAGCGCTCCTACGCCGAGATCTGGAACCGCATTGCGGCGCGTGCTGTCGCAGAGATACGAAAGTATGCGGATAACTACATTCTGATCGGAGGAATTTTCCAGAACAGCGTTTTTGGCCTGACGCTGCTTGACAAGCCCTGCGCCGACCGGGTGGTGTTCAATTTCCACTACTACGATCCGCTGGTGTTCACTCATCAGAAGGCAGGCTGGATAGACGCGATGAGCCGGGAATGCTCCATAAGCTACCCCGGAAGCACCGAAGAATACCATACAAAAACACTTGCGAATGTCGGCAGCGACCTTGCGCAGAACTTTGAAAGGTACCCCTATGACGTGGTGGACAAGCGCTTTATCGAGCTTGCGTTCCGCCCTGCCGACGATGTGCGCAGAAAGATGGACGTGCCGGTCTACTGCGGCGAATACGGTGTGATCGACCAGGCACCTGCGGAAGATATGCTCCGGTGGTACGATGACATCAACGAGGTTTTTGACAGCTTCGGCTTTGGCAGAGCGGCATGGAACTACAAGGCGAAGGATTTCGGAATCATAGACGAATGCCGCGCGGATATCTTCCCCGAAATAGTTAAGCATTTCAAGCGCTGATATACAAAGATCCCCCCGACCATTACGGATCGGGGGGATTTATCATACCTTGAACTTATCTGTCATATCCCGGAGTTTTGAAGCCTGGGAGTCAAGCTCGGCAGCAGCAGCGGCGCTTTCCTCGGCGTTGGCGGCGGAGGAGGTCGCAAGCTGCGTTATCCTGTCGATCTTCTGGATTATTCCGGACATGTGCTGGTTCTGCTTTTCTGAGGAATCGGCGATGCCGGATATCATTCTGCTTACTTCTTCGGTCTGCCGGAGCACCTGACGCAGCGTTTCGGCGGTATCATCGGCTAGTTGATTGCCGTTCTCCACAGCGATCGAGCTTGCGTTGATAAGGGCGGTGGTTCTGCCGGACGCTTCGGCACTCTTTCCGGCGAGGTTACGGACTTCCTCCGCAACTACCGCGAAGCCCTTTCCGGCGGCTCCTGCCCGCGCAGCTTCAATGGAGGCGTTCAGAGCAAGGATATTCGTCTGGAAGGCAATGTCCTCAATGGTGTTGTTGATCTCCTGTATCTTTTCGGAGGTGCTGCGGATCTCTGCAATGGCGGCGAGCAGTTCTTTCATCTGGTCGTTGCCCTTCGCCGCCTTTGCGGAGGTGCTGTCGGAGACGCTGCGAGCGTTCTCGGTGAGGGTCATGTTATTCGAGATTATGCTGTCCGTGGAGGTAACTTCTTCTGAGATCTCGTTTACCAGCGCGGTCTGATCTGACGCAGTTCCGGCAAGGTCGGCGGCTCCCTTTGCCACGTTTTCGGCTCCGGAGAACACGGCGGCGGAGGCTTCGCTTATTGAGGAGAACACACCGCCAAGCTCCGAGATTATGCGGTTGAGCGAGGTCTTGATAGGTGCGAGATCCCCGGCGTAATCCATCGTGACGGAATTGGTGAAGTCCCCTCTGGACATTTCGTCAAGGTGCGTTGAGATATCCTCAATGCAGGAATGCAGCGTGTCGTTGGTGTGTTCGATGATGCGGCACACCGCGCCTATCTCATCGTCTGCGGTATAGTCGAATTTAACTGAAAGATCTCCCTGGGTCATTTTTTCAGCTGCCGAGGACACCGCGGCAAGGGGCAGGAAGCAGCGCTTCACGACAAAGGTGCAGATAACGGCAGAGACTACGATTATCACCGGGATAAGTATGCAGAAAATAATTATGATGTTGCTTACGTCGCTGAACAGCTCGCTTCTGTTCATGGCGTAGCTGAACGTCCAGCCGGACGCCGGGATCTCGGCTGACACCACATATCTTGATGTGCCGTCAGAGTCGGTGAGGGTGCAGGTGGTGAAGCCGTTTTCGGTGGTTTCGCCGGAGATACCGCTTACGGTGTCAGAATACAGCGTGAAATGCTCGTTGCCCTGATCGTCAACGGAGGGCATAAGGTCGCTGCTGGAGTGGATAATGATGCTGCCGTCGGAGGAGAGAAGTATCGGGTAGCCGCTGCCATCCGCGTCAAAGCCGGAAACGATATCCTGCACGCCGGTGAGGAACATGTCCGCCGCGACGACGCCGGATACCTCACCGTCCCTGATAAGCGCTTTTGCGAGGGTTATTACCATAGATCCTGTACTCGCGTCTATGTACGGCTCGGTGATGATCACACCGTCGGCTGCCGCAGCGTCTATATACCACTGTCGCTCGGTGATTATGTAGTCGTCATCTGGTATCCACCCGTCGGAGAAGCAGCTGTAATTGTCCGGACAGCCGACATAGATCGCATACATTTCCGGCATGCGTTCAATGCAGTCCGCAAGATAGGGGTATAGACTGTCCCGGGAGGTTGTATCGTAGTTCTGGTATTGTATTTCGTCAGCGACATCTGATACGCGCTGAGCTTCCTTTTCAAGCCAGCTGTTTATCTGGTGAGTGTAGTCACTGACAGTAGCGGCGGCGTTTCCGGTGATTCTGGTCTGTGATGTGGAGGCGAGAAAAATGCAGCTGCACACTGCTGTGATAACCAGAGTTAAAGTCAGCAGGATAACCGTGGTGATGGTTATTTTGGCCCTGAGAGTTAGTTTTTTCATGGAGGCTCCTTTTCCCGGGATTTACCCAAAGCATGGCTGATATATCATTTTTGATATCATATTATAACATTATAACATGAAAAATCTGTTTTGTAAATAGGAAAAGTCGAAAAAAGTCCTTTTTTCGACTTTTTTCTTTTCTGAATACAAATCCAGGAAGCAGATTCAGCCGTGACATCAGGTGATATCCGGGGAAAAGCGACAATACACTATAAAACATGTTATAAATTGCAGCGTAAAAGGACTTGATTTTTTGGAAATAATATGATACAATAAAGAAAAAGCATTCATTCAAAGGTGGTAATATGTACAGAGTATCGTTTACCGGTTACAGACCGAAGAAGCTACCTTTTTCAAGCGAACAAGACCCCGGCTGCGTGGATCTTTTGCGGCGTATCAATGAACAGATATCTGATCTGTATGAACATGGTGCAGGCGAATTCTTCACCGGCATGGCTCTTGGGGTTGACATATGGTGCGCGGAGGCGGTGCTGGGTCTGAGGGAGTGCCACCCCGAGGTAAAGCTCACCGCAGTGCTCCCATGCCGCGAACAGGAGAGCAAGTGGAACGTCCGGGATCAGCAGCGCTATCAAGGGATCCTCAGTCAGTGCGACAAGGTGATCTGTATTTCAGAGAGCTACACAAAGGACTGTATGCTGAAGCGGGACAGGGCGCTGGTGGAGCTTTGCGATGTGCTTGTCGCCGTGTTTGACGGAAAGCCGGGGGGCACAAAATACACCGTTGACTACGCCGCAAAAAAGGGCAGAAAGACAATTCTGATACCTCCATTAATGTAATAACAAAACCGCCTTCCATTATTCGTGGAAGGCGGTTTTAATATAACTGACCCCAGGTAACACCTGGATTTTTTATTCAGCGGCTTTTCTCGCCGGTTTTCCGGTGTAGAGCTGATAATAGCGACCCTGCTCCTCTATGAGCTTGTCGTGGCTTCCGCGTTCGATTATCCTTCCCTGCTCCAGAACCATTATGCAGTCGGAGTTGCGAACGGTGGACAGTCTGTGGGCGATAACGAATGTAGTTCTGCCGCTCATCAGCTTATCCATTCCGTCCTGAACCAGACGTTCGGTACGGGTGTCTATCGAAGACGTTGCTTCGTCAAGTATCAGAACAGGCGGATCTGCGACTGCGGCTCTCGCTATCGCAAGCAGCTGCCGCTGTCCCTGGGAGAGATTTGCGCCGTCTCCGGTGAGCATAGTGTTATAGCCCTCAGGGAGCCGCTTTATGAAGCTGTGCGCGTTCGCGAGCTTCGCCGCTGCGATACATTCCTCGTCGGTGGCGTCAAGCCGTCCGTAGCGGATATTGTCCATGACCGTTCCGGTGAACAGGTGCGTGTCCTGAAGCACCAGTCCCAGCGAGCGGCGGAGATCAGCTTTCTTTATCTTGTTGATGTTGATGTCATCGTAGCGTATCTTGCCGTCCTGAATGTCATAGAATCGGTTGATGAGGTTTGTGATAGTGGTCTTTCCGGCACCGGTGGAGCCAACGAAGGCTATCTTCTGACCCGGCTTTGCGTGCAGCTTTATGTCATGGAGCACCATTTTCTGCTCGTCATAGCCGAAATCCACACCGTCGAACACCACGCTGCCCTCCAGCTTTCGGTAGCTTACAGAGCCGTCTGCAGAGTGAGGGTGCTTCCACGCCCACACGCCTGTGCGCTTGTCGCTTTCGGTGATAGTGCCGTCCGGGGCGATGTTTGCGTTTACCAGCTCCACATAACCCTCGTCGGTCTCGGGTTTTGCGTCAAGCAGCGCAAACACACGCTGTGCGCCTGCCATAGCCATGACTACTGAATTGAGCTGCTGGCTGACCTGAATTACGGGCTGCGAGAAGTTCCTGTTGAGGGTGAGGAACGCGACCAGTGAGCCAAGCGTAAGCCCGGTCTTGTCTGCGCCCAGCACCAGCGAGAGCACCGCGCCTATCCCCACGCACAGAACGTAGCTGATATTGCCGAGGTTCGCGCTGACAGGCATTAGTATATTTGCGAACTTGTTCGCATTATCTGCGGAAACTCGCAGCTCATTATTCAGCCTGCGGAATTCCTCCATGTTCTTTTCCTCATGGTTGAATACCTTTACGACCTTCTGACCCTCCATCATTTCCTCAATGTAGCCGTTGACTACGCCGAGATCCTTCTGCTGTGCCGCGAAGTACTTTGCGGAATTGCCTCCGATCTTTCCGGCGGCGAGCATCATCACGCCGACCATGATAACGGTTAGGACCGTCAGCGGAATGCTCAGCACGATCATGCTGATGAATGTTATTATCAGCGTAACTCCGGAGTTCACGATCTGTGGTATACTCTGGCTTATCAGCTGGCGCAGAGTGTCAACATCGTTGGTGTAGATCGACATGATATCGCCGTGGGCGTTCTGGTCGAAATACTTTATCGGCAGGGACTCCATATGTGTGAAGATATCATTCCTGAGATCCCTCATGGTGCCCTGAGTGATATATATCATCAGCCGGCTGTAGGTGAAGGACGCCGCAATGCCGATAACGTACAATACCGCTATACGCAGCAGTGCCATGAGCAGCGGCGAGAAATCAGCGGC
Source organism: Oscillospiraceae bacterium (assembly GCA_022766785.1). Lineage (GTDB taxonomy): Bacteria > Bacillota > Clostridia > Oscillospirales > Ruminococcaceae > CAG-115. The sequence goes on along the minus strand of JALEOL010000087.1, from coordinate 20,694 downwards.
TTCGCCGGAATTAACTGCGCTTAACATCGGGGTGATGTAATCGTCGATGAGGCTCTGCATGAACAGCATACCCACAAGCGTTGTGGCAGCGGTGATAAGAATGCATATCAGAACAAGGATAAAGCGGAATTTATAGCGCTTCATCATGTAGCCGAGAACCCGCCCGATCACTTTCATATCCAGCTTCTGTTTTTTCATGTCAGCGCTTTGACGTTTGTTTCCCATTGGTCTTGGCATGATCCCACCTCCTTATTCGTTGGTCTTGTCGAAATCTCCGCCGGACTGCGTCTGGATCGTGTAGATCTCGCTGTATATCTTGTTGTTCTTCAGCAGGTTTTCGTGCGTGTCAAAGCCGCAGATCCTGCCGTCGTCCATTACTATTATGCGGTCTGCGTCCTGAACGCTGGAGATACGCTGGGCAATGATGAGCTTTGTGGTGCCGGGTATCTTCTGGGCGAACGCCTGGCGTATCTTTGCGTCTGTCGCCGTATCCACCGCGCTGGTGGAGTCGTCCAGGATAAGTATCTTCGGGCTTTTCAGCAGCGCTCTCGCAATACACAGACGCTGCTTCTGACCGCCGGATACGTTGCTGCCGCCCTGTTCGATCCTGGTGTTGTAGCCGTCGGGCATCTTCTCGATGAATTCATCAGCGCAGGCAAGTCTGCATGCCTCCATGCATTCCTCCTCTGTGGCGTTTTCGTTGCCCCAGCGCAGGTTGTCGAGGATTGTGCCGGAGAACAGTACGTTCTTCTGCAATACCACTGCTACCTTGTCGCGCAGCAGTTCAAGGTCGTATTTGCGCACATCTGTACCGCCGACGCGCACCTCTCCGCTGTCTACGTCGTAAAGACGGCTGATAAGGCTCGCAAAGGTGGATTTTCCGCAGCCGGTGCCGCCGATTATGCCGATAGTTTCGCCGGCGTGAATGTGCAGGTCGATGTCTGTGAGTATCTCCTCGCCGCCGTCAGCGTCGGTCTTTTCCCTAAGAAGCTCGGAGCTGTGCTTGTATGCGAAGTTCACATGATCGAAGTCGATAGAGCCGTCCGGGATCTCCATAATGGGATCGGCAGGGTTTGTGATGTCGGTCTTTTCGTTGAGCACCTCGCAGATACGTCTGGCGCTTGCTACTGACATGGTGAGCATTACAAATATCATGGACAGCATCATCAGTGACATCAGGGCGTTCATGATGTAGCTGAACATCGAAGTAAGCTCGCCGGTGGTCATTGTACCGCCGACGATGAACTGTGCTCCGAACCAGGATATCAGCAGAATGCAGGCGTAGATAACGAACATCATCACCGGCTGGTTCCAGGAGATGATCTTCTCTGCACTGACGAACATTTTGTAAAGGTTTCCGGAAGCGCCTACAAACTTTTCGTTCTCATGACCCTCGCGCACGAAGCCCTTTACAACGCGGATACCGGAGATATTCTCCTGCACGCTGGCGTTGAGATCGTCGTATTTGGTGAACACCTTGTCGAAAACCTTAGTCGCCTTTGAAACGATCAGCACCAGAACAGTTCCCAGAACCACCAGTGCACCGAGGAAAATAAGGCTGATCCCGGGGTTGATGATAACGCACATCACAACGCTGCTTATCAGCATTATGGGAGCGCGCACCGCGATGCGGATTATCATCTGGAATGCGTTCTGGAGGTTGGTGACGTCGGTGGTCATACGGGTAACAAGACCCGCGGTGCTGTATTTGTCGATGTTCGAGAAAGAGAACGTCTGAATATTCGAGAACATCGCGTCACGCAGGTTGCAGGCAAATCCGGCGGAGGCGTTTGCCGCGAATTTTCCGGCGAGTACGCCGAAAGTCAGGCTCAGGAACGCCATGACGATCATCACGCCGCCGTAGATGAACACGGTGGGCAGGTCGCCCTCGCCGTTGTTTCCGTTGATGCCCTTGTCGATGATCGTGGCGGTGACGAACGGTATCAGCACCTCCATAACGACCTCAAGGATAGTGAACAGCGGAGTGAGCAGCGTAGATCGTTTGTATTGCCTGATCTGTGCCGCAAGTGTTTTTATCATGCTTTTTCCTCCTTGTATTGTATTTCAGCATTGGTTAGTCGCCTTATTATTATAGTACATATTTTTTATAAAGTAAATTCACTAATACTACAGATTTCAGCGCTTCCGGCATGCTGGTTTCGTTGAATTTTACCAGGGTAATTTGTTTTCAAAACCGTGTCCGCTTATTATCCCCGGGAACAGCGACATCATTCGGTTTGTAAAGGACAGGATTTCATTTGGTTTTCACAACCAAGGGTGAACAAAACTGAAAATTGTGTGAAATAAAAGTGAACACCGCCCACACACTGAAAAAAACAGGGCGGAAATGCATTCCGCCCACAGTCTGTCGAAAAAGTTGATTTTGCCCACGAGGTGGGCTTTTGAAATCCGTTTTTTGCCCAGGGTCTCCCTGGGCAAAAAACACTTCTATCCCAGCAAGTGTGCGGATTGGCGGCATAGCCGACAAGACGTGCGCGCAGCTGGGATGTTTCGGCGGAAAAGTCCCAACGGGACTTTTTCGACGGTCTGAGGGCGGAAATGCATTCCGCCCAGAAATTCTATAAACGCGTTCAGCCGGGCACAGTTTTCTGCTCCAGCTGCTTTGTTTTTATTTTAAGCCTGTGCCGGCAGATGAAGAAGCACACCACATGCGCCGTCACGGTTATCACCCAGGAAACAGGGTAGGAGAGGTAAACAGTGTCCGGGGTGTGGTACTGCTCAATCTGGAACACCGTGCCAAGCCACACCAGCCGCAGTCCGCAGGCGCCGAGGAGCGATACTATCATCGGCGTTATGGAATAACCCATACCGCGCAGCGAGCCTACCATAACATCCATTATTCCGCACAGGAAGTAGGTTCCGCAGACGTAGGAGATCCGGCGCAGACCGGCATTTATGGACGCGTCGCCGGAGGTGTAGATCCCAAGCAGCGGTCGTGCGAATGTTGTTGCTACGCCAAGACCCAGGATCGCCCACACAGCGATCACACAGGTAAGTCCGCAAAGAAGTATCCTGTTTATCCGCTCGTATTTCCCGGCACCCAGGTTCTGGCTGGTGAATGACAGCGTGGACTGATAGCAGGAGTTCATCGCCATATAGACAAATCCCTCGATGCTTGCCGCCGCGGAGTTCCCGGCGATCACCGCTTCGCCGAACAGGTTTATTGAGGACTGGATAACGACGTTTGAAAGCGAGAACACAGTCCCCTGGAAGCCTGCCGGAAGCCCGATCTTCATTATCATGGCGAGCTTGTCACGGTGGACTCTCAGCCTGCGAAGCTCCAGCTTCAGTCCGGTCTCCTCTTTTTCGTGCAAAAGGCAGCGCGTCATCAGGAACGCAGATACTCCCTGGGAAAGCGCGGTCGCCAGACCCACGCCTGCGGCGCTCATGTTGAACAGTATCACGAATATCAGGTCGAGAATTACGTTGACCACTCCTGCGCAGATGAGGTAGATCAGCGGCCTGCGCGTATCTCCTGCCGCACGAAGCAGGGCGTTGCCGAAGTTGTATATCATCATGAACGGCATACCGCAGAAATATATCCGCAGATAGCTTGCCGCCATGCCGAGAATGTTCTCCGGCGTGGACATCAGCCGAAGTATCTGCTCGGCGAACAGCAGACCTGCCGCCATGAGGATAAATCCGCTGATGACGCTTATCGTCATTGCGGTGTGGACTGTCCGGCGAAGCTCGGTGATATTCTTCGCTCCGCAGTATCTCGCGGCGACAACGTTGGCGCCTATTGAAAGCCCGATGAAAAGGTTCGTCATGAGGTTTATCAGCGCCGTGTTTGAGCCGACCGCCGCCAGGGCGTTGTCCCCGGCGAACCTGCCCACGACGATTATATCAGTCGCGTTGAACAGCAGCTGGAAAAGTCCCGAGAACATTATCGGGAGGGTGAATATTATCATTTTGCGCAGTATCGGACCGCTGCACATATCGACATATCTTGCTGACTTCATTGTTAGCTTCTTTCAGGGTTAAATGCCGTGAGTTATTTCACAGGTTCAAAGCGGTATTTCTGCGTCGCTTCCGGGTATTTTTCCCGGTCGGTCTCGGACAGGAACATATCCAGCGGACGCGCGCATATCCTGCCCTCGCCGTAAAGTGCGCGGTAGATCACCAGCTGTTCTCCGTTCTCGGTGTGATGTGCAACGCCGAGTATTTCGTACAGGTACTGCGTGGAGCCTGCGCGCATGTCTTTGGTGAGCATTCCGCGCTTGAAGTGCTGCACCACTGTTCCCGGGATAAGGTCTTTTTCTGTCATGTCATACCACCTGGAAAATATAGAATTTGAGGTAATCTGTCTCCGGAACGTTCCAGAGAATAGGGTGATCGGGGGACTGGCGGCGCGCCTCTATCTGTCTTAGCGAAACTCCGGCGTCGGCGGCTGCGTCGTGGAGCATGTGCCGGAACAGCGTTTCGGTCATGAAATGCGAGCAGGAGCAGGTCGCGAGGTATCCTCCCCGTGGAAGCAGCCGCATTGCCTTGAGGTTTATCTCCTTGTAGCCGCGTTCCGCCGATTTCACGGTGCTGCTGCTCTTGGTGAACGCAGGCGGATCGAGTATGATGAAGTCGTAAGGGTGTCCGCCCTTGCGGTAAAGCTCAGTGAGCAGGTCGAAAACGTCCGCCTTTGTGAACTCCATATTCCCGGAAAGCCCGTTAAGCTCTGCGTTTCTGCGGGTCATCTCCACCGCGTCGGCGGAGATATCCACAGCGTTCACCAGCTTTGCCCCTGCCGCCGCCGCATTGAGCGCGAACGCACCGGTATGCGTGAAGCAGTCCAGAACAGTCCTGCCCTCTGCGATACGGCGTATCGCCATGCGGTTGTATTTCTGGTCGAGGAAGAAGCCGGTTTTCTGCCCGTTGATGTAGTCCACGGTGTATTTTATGCCGTTCTCGGTTATTTCAGCAGTGCCGGGGAGGTCGGTGCGAAGTCCTGCGCCGTTCCAGAATCCCTTGTATTCCTCCATGCCCTCAAGCTCGCGTATCTTAACATCGTTTCGCTCGTACAGGGCGGTGATCTTTTCGCCCATATCCGAAAGGATCTGCACCAGAAGCTCGTAGAGCATTTCCTTGATTCGCTCCGTTCCGAGGGAGAGCACCTGGGTCACCAGGATATCGCCGAAGCGATCTACGGTAAGTCCTGGGAAGCAGTCTGCCTCGCCGAATATCAGCCGGCAGCACCTGAAGTCCTCTGCGCCCATGACGGTGCGGCGGTAATCCAGCGCATAGCGGATACGCCGCGCGTAGAACTCCCGGTCGAAGCGGTCGTTGGCGTTCCGGGAAATGATACGAACGCGTATCTTGGAGTAGTCGTTGATGTATCCTGTGCCGAGGTATCGTCCCTTGCGGCTGAGCACGTCCACCAGTCCGCCGTTGTCGTATTCGCCGTCGATACCGGTGATCTCCTCGGCGTACACCCACGGGTGACCTCCGCGCAGGGCTTTTTCGCCTTTCTCGGTGACTGTGGCTTTGGGGTAGGTTCTTTCCATATAATATAGTATCCTTTTCTGTTGTATAATAAGTACCCTTTATTATACATCTTTATTCCCGGTCAGTCAAGTGGTTTGGTAAAAAACCGCAAAGAAAAACCGCCCGGATATTTCCGAACGGCTTTTATATGGTTGCGGGAGCCAGATTCGAACTGACGACCTTCGGGTTATGAGCCCGACGAGCTACCGAGCTGCTCCATCCCGCGATATCAAGCACTCGCAAAAGCGTTATCTCTTGTGAGTACTTAAATATTATATCACAGCGATTTGGATTTGTCAAGGGGTTTTGTAAAAAAAGTTGATTTTTTTATTGAGTGGACATGACCTTTACAGAAAGCTCCCCGGACTGCTCGCAAATTTCCGCGCGGCTGCCGTTTTTCAGCTCCCCGGAGACCATCATGCGCGACAATCTGTCCTCGATCTCCTTTGTGATAGTACGCCGCAGCGGACGCGCTCCCATGCAGCGCTCCCTTCCGGAACGGCTCTCGCAGCAGACATGCTTTACAACGTCGTCTGTGAAGCTGAGTGTGATACCGCACTGGAGCGCCCTGTCCGCAAGTTTGCCGAGAAGTATACGGCATATCTGCTCCAGCTGCTCCTCGCCGAGCTTTCGGAAAACCACCACGTTGTCGATGCGGTTTATAAGCTCCGGGCTGAACTGCTTTTTCAGCGCCGACATAACGTCCGCCTCGCCGCTGTCAGAACCGCCGCCGAAGCCCAGGACGTTCTTTGAAAGCTGTTCCGCACCGATGTTTCCGGTCATAATAACGATAGTGCTGCGGAAATCCGCGCGTCTGCCGTCCGCAGAGGTCAGCGTGCCTTCCTCAAGTATCTGCAAAAGCAGGTTTAGCACGTCCGGGTGTGCCTTTTCCACCTCGTCGAAAAGCACCACCGAATAGGGCGAGCTGCGCACGCGCCTTATCAGCTGACCCTCCTCCTCGTAGCCGACATAGCCGGGGGGAGAGCCGATGAGCTTCGACACCGAGTGCTTTTCCATGAACTCTGACATATCGAACCGGATAATGCGCTTCTCGTCACCGAAAACCGCTTCGGCAAGCGCTTTGGCAAGCTCCGTCTTTCCAACTCCGGTCTGCCCCAGGAACAGGAACGAGCAGGTGGGGCGTTCCGGCTCCTTTAAGCCCGTCCTGCCGCGCCGGACTGCGTTCGCTACCAGCTCCACCGCATTTTCCTGTCCGATCACGCGGCGGCTGAGCTGTGTTTCCAGCCCGGCAAGCTGAGCGGTTTCGTCCTCGGTGAGCCGCTGTGCCGGGATACCGGTCATTGCCGACACCGCCTGGGCTATTTCCGGCTTGTCAACAATGCACGTCCTGCCGCTGTTCATCGCTTTTATCAGGGTGAGTTCTTCCTTGCGCAGTTTTTCGGCGCTGGCGGCGTCCCTTGGTACGGCAAGGCTGCGGCGTACCTCTGACAAACGCTTCACATACGGAGCGTTCAGCGCCCCGGAGCGTACCCTTGCCGCCGCTTCGTCCACCAGGTCAAGCGCCTTGTCCGGCAGTCTCCTGTCGTTGATATACCTCACCGAGAGCCGCACGGCTTCCTCCAGCGCGCCGTCGGTTATCGTAACGCAGTGGTGCTGCTCGTAGCTGCGGCGCATTCCTTTTAGGATAGCGAGCGCCTGCTGCTCGTCCGGCTGTTCAACTACCACCGGCTGAAAGCGGCGCTCCAGTGCGCTGTCTTTTTCGATGAAGCGGCGGTATTCCTCGGTGGTGGTCGCTCCGATAAGGCATATCTCACCCCGGGCAAGCTGGGGTTTGAGGATATTCGCGGCGTCGATAGCTCCCTCGGCGGCTCCGGTTCCGACTATGCTGTGAAGCTCGTCGATAAAAAGGATAATGCTGCGGCAGCCGGCGGCTTCCTCAATAACGCTCCTGAGACGTTCCTCGAAATCACCGCGGTATTTCGCCCCGGCAAGCATTGCGGTGAGGTCCAGGGCGAAGATGCGCTTCCCGAGAAGCCCCTGGGGTACTGTTCCGGCTGCGACCCTCTGAGCGAATCCCTCCACCACTGCGGTCTTTCCCACTCCGGCGTCCCCGATAAGGCAGGGGTTGTTCTTGCACCGCCGCAGAAGCACTCTGATAAGCCGCTCCGTTTCCTTTTCCCTGCCTATCACCGGGTCAAGGCAGCCGTTCGCCGCCAGTTCTGTGAGGTCTCTGCCGTATTTGGACAGGGCGGGGAACTTCGCGCGGCGCTCCTTGTCGCTGGAAAGCTCCGGTTCCACCCAGCGCTGGGCGCAAAGCTCTCCGGCGAGCTTCACCTGATTTACCCCGAGATCGGCAAGGATAGTCATTCCACCGCACTCCGGGTCAAGAACTATCGCCCTTAACAGGTGCTCCGGTCCTGCTTTGCGCTGGTTTTCTCCCGAGGCGAAGGACAGCGCGTTTTCCATGAGCTTCCTGCTGCGCGGCGTGAGGTCGTTGAGACTGAGACGGGTGGGTCTTCCTCTGCCGATGGTCTCCTCCAGACGGCGCAGCACCTCGTTCCTGCCAATGCCGTAGCGCCGCAGCGCATGAGCCGAGGATATGCTGTCGTCTGACACCAGTCCGTAGAGAATATGTTCGCTTCCGACATAGGTGTGCCCGTAACCCATAGCCACGCCGAGGGCTGCGTTGATGGACTTTATCGCACTGTCCGAAAATCCGCTGATACAATTCATGCTCCTGACCTCCTGTAGGGACGGCGTTCCGCCGCTGTGATAGTGATAGTATGCACCGAAGTAAGGCAATTATTTCATTATCAGGAAAATTTCTGTAACGCTTCTGCGCCCATTGCATATTATGTACTATGAAACGGAAGCTTCAAAGGGAAGCGGAACGTTTCTGAAACGAATTTTTTCAGGAGGACACGATTATGTCATGCTTCAACTTTGGCGGCGGCAACTGCTGCTGGATCATTATCCTCATTCTTATCTTCTGCTGCTGCGGTAACGGTAACGGCTTCGGAAACGGCTGTGGCTGCGACAACGGCTGCGGCGGTGGCTGCGGCAACAACGGCTGCGGCTGCTGATAGGCTTCCGTATCCGCATAAAAAAAGGGGCTGCGACAGCAGCCCCTTGTGTTATAGTATTTTACTTTATATCAGTAGCCTACCGCGGCAACGCCATATTCTGCCTGGCTTGTGGTGAAGCCCTCGTACTTCAGCTGCTCGATAAGCCCGGATCTTGAGAAACTGGAGAATTCCAGGTAGCTCTTCGCTTTGAGCGCCGCCTGTTCGTTCCAGTCGGCACCGCAGTTGTCTGCACCGTATTCTGCCTGACTGCTGGTGAAGCCCTCATATTCCAGCTGATCAACAAGCCCTGAGTAAGAAAACGCCGAGAAATCCAGATAGGATTGCGCTTTTCTCAGCGCCTGTTCGTTCCAGTCGGCACCGCAGTTGTCGGCTCCGTATGCTGCTTCGGCGGCGGAGAATCCTTCAAATTCCAGCTGTTCAACAAGCCCTGAATACGAAAATGCTGAGAAATCCAGGTAGGACTGCGCTTTTTTCAGTGCATTCTTCTCTCCCATTGTGGCTGAGCTGTTATCTTCCTGCGGTTCCTGCTGAGGATTGGCTGTGGTCGTTGTAGTGTTGACCGTAACGGCAGCGGTCGTTTGTTCAGCAGTGGTGGACGCAGTTGTATCAGCAGTAGTGGTGAGTTCGCTGGTCTCAACGGAAGTGCCGGTCTCGGCTGAACTGGTTTCCGCCAGCTGTGTTTCTCCGGCAGCAGCTGATGTCCCGGCTGTTGTGCTTGTCTCTGTGGAAGTGCTGTTCTTGGCAGTGCATCCGGAGATAAGTACGCAGGTGATTGTGAATAATGCAATAAGTGTCTTTTTCATGTGACATTCCTCCTTCAAGAGTATTATATCACATTTTTACATTTAATCAAGGCAATTAATGATACAGTTTCCGTTAATTCAAAAGATTTTTCCCCCAAGCCGCAGCATTATCCCGGTTCTGAACCCGATCTTCGCATACCATTCATACACCCCGGTGTAGTGAATGAATATCTTTTCGCAGCCCCGGTGGTACAGCTCCCGGGCGGCAAGCTCCACCATTTTAAGCCCGATCCCGCGCCGGCGGAACTCCGGTACAGTCCCCACGCAGCCGATACTGCCGACCCGGGTGCCGTCCGAGAACAGGCAGTCCACGTCATCGTCCAGAAGGCAGAACGAAGCGATCTTTCCTCCGGAATATCCGCAGAATATCTCGCCGCCGTCAAAATACTGCACCCAGTCCCGGTCAACCGCAGCGACAGCCTCCGGTAGTCCGCTGCCCCGGCAGAATTCAAAATCCGCGCCCTCTGCCGCCGGAGCGCTGCGCAGCATATCGGGCGTGCCGTACATTTCCGCTACGCGTTCATTCAGGGTGTATCCGCGCTGTGTGAAGAACCGGGAGCAGTCCTCCGGAGCGCCTATCAGCAGCCCGGAATCTGTTCCGCCAAGTTCCGCACGGGAATAACCCAGGGAACGTATATGCTCCTCCGCTTTTTTTAGCAGGGAAGTGCCGACTCCGGTTTTGCGTTTTTCCGGAGCTACGCACAGCAGCCTGACGCAGTTCCCTGACACCAGGGCAAATCCGCCGTCGCAGCAGAAGGTCTGCCCGGAGGATATACCGGACAGTTCCCGGAATTGTCGCTCGTCAAGCCGAAGCTCCGGAAAGCAGCTTTTGAAGATCTCGTATTCTGTCATATTGATCACCTTACTATAAATTCAGACGGGCAGAGTGTATCCGCCCGTCTGCGTTATTGATTAATTTATGCAGTGGGTCTGCCGCAGGAGCTGCAAAATCTCTCTCCTGGTTCAATAATTCCGTTACAGCCCGGGCAGCGCTGATGTGTGAATATCGTCGCTGCGCTAAAGACCGGAGCGCTGTTCACCGGAGCGGTGCTGTAGTTGGGAGCGGCGTTCACCGGTGCAGTGCCAAAGTAGGGAGCGGTACCGAAATTCTTCGTTTCGTTCATCAGTGGAGCCTGGAACGAGGGGGATGTGTTTACTGGCTTATCATCTTCATCAAGTTCGTCAAGAGGAGCGTAGCACTTATCACAGGTCTTGCCGAATGCGGTCACCAGCGATCCGCAGTTGGGGCAGCGGCGTAATCTGCTAAAGCCCTCGTCCTCGTCCTCTGCCGCTTTGGAGAGTCTTTCCTGGAGTGACGGCCTGGGTGCAGGCTCAAGCGCCTTAAGCGGGGATCCGCATTTTTCGCAGGCAGTTCCATAAACCGATACCAGCGAGCCGCAGTGAGGGCAGCGGCGGAGATTGCTGAAGTTTTCGGAATGGCGCTGGGGAGCGTTCTGCGCCGCGTTTCTTCTGGAGCGAGGTTCGTTGTCCCTGCGAGAGAGCTTTTTGGTGCACTTTACCTGAACAAGGATACCTGTCACCAACAGAAAGATTATTGCGAAAACTCCGAGCACGGTGTTCGCATACATCAGCATCGAACCGCCAGTGAACGCGCCGATAGCAGCTGTGCCGGCAATGATGAAGTATTTATCCACGATCACAGCGATCACACCTACGATCACTCCGACTATCGCGCCTGCTGTCATGGCTGAGCTCCAGTCCCCGCCGGAACCCAGTCCCACCAGGAGCAGCATGACGATGAACGTACCGCCGCCGAAAAACAGGAACACGCCCAGCTTATACAGCAGTGACGCAAGCGCAGCGCCGATGATCCCGATTGTAAGTGCGCCGATCACAGCACCGGGAACAGCACCGTCCGGATCCATGCCTATACCCATTGCAAGACCTATAATGCTGCCTATCGCGGCGCCGCCGATAAATCCCTGTATCGCAAGCAGCGTGCGGAAAGCCGCATATCCGAAGTAGCACAGTATAATAACTGAACAAATGGAGTAGATAATGGAAAATACGTTCAGAAAGCTGCCGAAACCGTCGATAAAGTCCGATGCTTTTTTCAGGACATCGCTTCCGCTGAATATCGCATTCAGGATACCGGAAAAGTCCAGTCCCGAAGATGAATTTTGCTGCGGAGCGATGCCATGGTATACGATACTGCTGTAGGATATCAGTAATTCTGTCATTTTGTTTCCTCTTTCCGGCTTGCGCCTTTGATGTTCACCAGTGTATACACGCATCGGCTGCCGTTGTTACAGATCGTCAGAGCATTTTTTTCAGATACTGCCCCGTGTAGCTTACCGGGTCGGCTGCCACCTGTTCTGGGGTGCCTTTCGCAATGACCGTGCCGCCGCCGCTGCCACCCTCAGGCCCCATGTCCACGATGTAGTCCGCAGTCTTTATCACGTCAAGATTATGCTCGATGACAAGAACGGTGTTTCCTCCGTCTGTGAGCCGCTGGAGTATCTCGATAAGCTTGCGCACGTCAGCGGTGTGAAGCCCGGTGGTCGGCTCGTCAAGAATATAGATCGTCCTGCCGGTGGAGCGCTTTGACAACTCCGCGGCAAGTTTTATGCGCTGAGCCTCGCCGCCGGACAGGGTGGTGCTGCTCTGACCTATTTTGATATAGCCAAGCCCCACCTCCTCAAGCGTTTTCAGCTTTCCGTATATTTTCGGAATATTGGCGAAGAACTCCACGCCCTCGGACACCGTCATATCCAGCACTTCAAAGATGTTCTTTCCCTTGTACCTTACCTCCAGCGTCTCCCGGTTGTAGCGATGACCCTTGCACACCTCGCAGGGTACGAACACGTCCGGCAGGAAGTGCATTTCTATCTTGATTATTCCGTCGCCCTCGCAGGCTTCGCACCTGCCTCCCTTGATGTTGAACGAGAACCGCCCCGGTCCGTAGCCCTTTGCCTTTGCCTCGTTCGTCTGCGCGAAAAGCTCCCGGATATCGTTGAACACCCCGGTGTAGGTCGCGGGGTTGCTTCGCGGAGTTCTGCCTATGGGCGACTGGTCTATCATTATTACCTTGTCAAGATATTCTTCCCCGGTCATGGCGGTGAATTTACCCGGTCGTGTGCGCGCCCGGTTCAGCTTTCCAACAAGGTGCTTGTAGATTATCTCGTTGACAAGGGAGCTTTTGCCGCTGCCGGAAACGCCGGTCACGCAGGTGAAGATACCAAGCGGAATTTCCACGTCGATATTCCGCAGGTTATTTTCAGCAGCCCCGGTTATTCTTAGCCATTTTTCAGAGGGAGCGCGGCGTTTTTCGGGAACGGGGATCTTCAGCTTGCCGCTGAGGTACTGCCCGGTTATGGACTTCCTGCATTTCAGAAGTCCCTTGACATCGCCGCTGTAAATGACCTCGCCGCCGTGAACTCCTGCACCAGGCCCGATATCCACGATATAGTCCGCGGCGCGCATGGTGTCCTCGTCATGCTCGACAACTATCAGCGTGTTGCCGAGGTCGCGAAGCCGCCGCAGTGTAGATATCAGCTTGTCATTGTCGCGCTGATGAAGACCGATAGACGGCTCGTCCAGAATATACAGAACCCCGGTGAGGGAGCTGCCTATCTGCGTTGCAAGGCGGATACGCTGGCTCTCGCCGCCGGAAAGCGTTCCTGCCGACCGGGCAAGGGTGAGGTATTGCAGTCCCACGCTCTGCAAAAAGCCCAGCCGGGACTTTATCTCTTTGAGTATCTGCTTCGCGATCATTGCTTCTCTGGGGGTAAGTTCCAGTGAGTTCACGAATTCCAGCGCTTCCGTCACCGACATTCGGCAGAATTCCATGATGTTCTTTCCGCCGACAGTAACCGACAGCGCCGCCTTGTTGAGCCGCTCGCCGTGGCATTCGGGACATTCCACATCGCTCATGTATTCCTCAAGGGTGTCCCGGGAATACTGGCTGCTGGTGTCCCTGTAACGGCGCTCCAGGTTGTTTGCGATCCCCTCGAAATCGGTGTAGAACTGACCGCCGCCCTGGGATCTCGGGCGCTTTATCAGTATTTTCTCGCCCTTTGTGCCGTGCATGATCTCGTCAAGCGCCTTGTCCGGCAGCTCGGAAATGGGCTGGTCCACGGAGAAGCCGTGCCGCTCAGCAAGCGCGTCAATATACATTGCGGCGATCGTTCCCTCGGCGTAATTCCACCCGGAAGCCTTTATCGCGCCGTCCCGGATAGAAAGCCCGGCGTTCGGCATGATGAGGTCGGGGTCTATGCGGCGGTAGCTGCCTAAGCCGGTGCATTTCGGGCAAGCGCCGTATGGGTTGTTGAACGAGAACATACGGGGCACAAGCTCCTCAATGGACACGCCGTGTTCCGGGCAGGCGTAGCTCTGGGAGAAGTGCAGCTCCTCGCCGTCGATAACGTCGATATACACCAGACCCCCGGTGAGATTTCCGGCGGTCTCAATGCTCTCGGTCAGACGGGATTTCAGCCCCTCTTTTATCACAAGTCGGTCTACCACTATCTCGATTGAGTGCTTCTTGTTCTTTTCAAGCGTTATCTTTTCGGACAGGTCGTAGGCTATCCCGTCCACACGAACCCTTGAATAGCCGGACTTCCGCGCCGCCTCGAATTCTTTCTGATGTTCGCCCTTGCGCCCTCTGACTACCGGGGCTAATACCTGAAACTTAGTGCGCTCCGGCAGCTCCAGAACCTTGTCAACTATCTCGTCCACCGTCTGCTGCTTTATTTCCCGACCGCAGACAGGGCAGTGAGGCGTGCCTATCCGGGCGTACATCAGTCGCAGGTAGTCGTATATCTCGGTGACTGTGCCCACTGTGGAGCGTGGGTTCTTGGAGGTGGTCTTCTGGTCTATCGAAATAGCCGGTGAAAGCCCCTCGATGCTGTCGACATCAGGCTTCTCCATTTGCCCCAGAAACATTCTCGCATAAGAGGACAGGCTCTCCATGTAGCGGCGCTGTCCGTCCGCGAATATCGTATCGAACGCAAGGGAGCTTTTTCCGCTGCCGGAAAGCCCGGTCATGACCACAAGGCTGTCCCGGGGTATCGTGAGGTCGATGTTTTTCAGGTTGTGCTCCCGGGCGCCCCGTATCACTATCTTATCGTTTGCCACTTTCTTTGTCCTTTCAGTTCTGCTGTAATTCTTTTATCTTATCCCTCAGGAATGCCGCGTGTTCAAAATCAAGCAGCTTCGCCGCCTTTTTCATCTCGGCGGTGTACTTGACGATGAGGGCTTCGCGTTCCCGTTTCGTCATCTGCTTTACGGACTTCGCGTGCTTTGATGTGCCGTCGGACTTCTTGGTTATCTCCAGCACGTCGCGAATGTCCTTTATTATCGTTTTCGGCGTGATGCCGTTCTCACGGTTGTAATTCTGCTGTATCTCACGGCGGCGCTGGGTCTCGGTTATAGCGCGCTCCATTGACTCGGTAACGCTGTCGGCGTACATTATTACTGTACCCTCGGCGTTGCGGGCGGCTCTGCCTATCGTCTGGACGAGGGAGGTCTCGCTGCGCAGGAAGCCCTCTTTGTCCGCGTCCAGAATAGCCACCAGCGACACCTCCGGGATATCCAGACCCTCTCGCAGCAGGTTTATTCCCACAAGCACGTCAAATTCCCCGGCGCGCAGGTCGCGGATAAGCTCCATTCGCTCGATAGTGTCCACGTCATGGTGCATGTATCGCACCTTTATCTCCATTTTCTCAAGATACGCGGTGAGATCCTCCGCCATTTTCTTGGTGAGGGTGGTGACAAGCACGCGCTGCTTTTTCGCGGTGCGTGTGTTTATCTCTGAGATGAGATCCTCTATCTGACCCTGGGTGGGCTTTACGATGACCTCCGGGTCGAGAAGCCCGGTGGGGCGGATCACCTGTTCCACTATCCGGGTGGAGTGTTCTTTTTCAAAATCCCCGGGAGTAGCCGACACGAACACCGCCTGTCCCACCTTTGAATAGAACTCGTCGAAGTTCATCGGGCGGTTGTCATACGCCGACGGAAGCCGGAAGCCGTAGTCCACGAGGTTCTTCTTCCGGGCAAAATCTCCGCCGTACATACCTCTTACCTGCGGCAGAGTGACGTGGCTTTCGTCCACGAACAGCAGGAAGTCCTCCGGGAAGTGGTCGAGAAGCGTTATCGGCGTGGAACCGGGCGCCCTGCCTGCCAACACACGGGAGTAGTTCTCAACGCCCTTGCAGGTGCCTATTTCGCTTAGCATCTCCATGTCGTAGCGCGTGCGCTGTTCTATGCGCTGCGCCTCGATGAGCTTGTTATGCTCGGTGAAGTATTTCACACGCTGCTCCATTTCCTCCGCTATCTCCTCCAGAGCGTCGTGAAGCCGCGCCTGTCCCACGATATAGTGCGACGCAGGGAATATCATCACATGCAGCAGCGTGGACTGTACGTCTCCGGTGAGCGCGTTGAATTCGCTTATGCGGTCTATTTCGTCCCCGAAGAACTCCACGCGTATCGCGGTCTCGTTGGTGCTGCCTGCCGGGAATATCTCCAGCGTGTCGCCCTTTGCCCGGAACTTGTTTCGGGTGAATGCAAGCTCGTTGCGCTCGTACTGTATCTCTACAAGGCGCTTAATGACCTCCTCGCGGCTTATCTCCTGACCCTGGCGTAAAGACAGGGTGTTGCTGCGGTAGTCCTCCGGAGCACCCAGCGAGTAAATACAGGAAACAGAAGCCACGATGATAACGTCCCTGCGCTCCGCAAGAGCCATTGTCGCGGAGTGGCGCAGGCGGTCGATCTCGTCGTTTATCGCGCTGTCCTTTTCAATGTATGCGTCGGTGGAGGGAATGTACGCTTCCGGCTGGTAGTAGTCGTAGTATGACACGAAGTACTCCACGGCGTTGTTCGGGAAGAACTCCCTGAACTCGGAGCAGAGCTGCGCCGCAAGCGTTTTGTTGTGCGCCAGTACGAGGGTCGGGCGGTTGACGTTCGCGATGATGTTCGCCATGGTGAAGGTCTTGCCCGATCCGGTAACGCCCAGCAGGGTCTGTTCCTTGTCGCCCCGGAGTATGCCCTCGGACAGCTCCTTTATTGCCTGGGGCTGGTCGCCGGTGGGGGAATATTGCGAGTGAAGCTCAAAATGATCCATTTCAGTTACCTCAACAGCCCCACAGATCCGGCAGCATTCTTGCCGCCCTCATGGAATAGCTGCCTTCTTCGCTAATGATAATATGATCTATGAGATTTATGCCGATGTTCTTCAGAGATGAGTATATCCGCCTTGTCGCCGCAATATCCGCCGACGACGGCAGAAGAACTCCCCCGGGGTGGCTGTGCGCCAGCACGATATTGCTGCACTGGGTCTTTATTGCCCGGGTGACTATCGCACGCAGATCGAATTCCACGTTCTGGTTCCTGCCGCTGGATACCTCGGTTTCGCTGATAAGGTTCATCGTCTGATCCAGGAACGCGGCGTGCGCCTCCTCCTTTGAGCAGGAGTGAAGCAGCTCGTAGAAATAGCTGCGCATACTCTCGCTGTTTGAGAGCTTTATCCCGGAGATGTCCCGGCTGCCGTATTTCCTTGCGAAATCCTTCATGAAGCTGATAAGCGCGGCAGCGGTCACGCCGACGTCCTTTACCTGTACAAGCTCGTCGTATTCCGCGTTCAGCACGCCGTCAAGCGAGCCGAACCTGTTGATGAGCTGGTGGCTGATATCGTTCGTGTTCCTCCGGGAATACGCCGTGAACAGGAATATCTCAAGTATCTCGTGCTCCTCAAAGCTGCCTATGCCGTGCTCCAGGTATTTTTTCAGCATACGCTGCCTGTGACCGGCGTGCAGGTTCTTTTCATCTGCCATTGTCAGACCTCTTTCACATTTCTGATTATCATGAACGACTCTGTATTACATTATAACTCATGGCTTTGTATTTGTCAAGGTGTATCTCTGCTGTGTAGTACTTCATAGATATTGGACAATGCAGAAAAGTTGAGAGACAGAGCCAAAAGTGATAAAACCAAGTCACCACAACACTCTGCGCCGGTTATCTCACGTTGAATTTCTTTCAGACTGCCGTGAACAAAAACATTGAAAAAACAAATATTTATAAATTGGTAGATCAGGAAACCGGTTACGGCTGCGAAATAAACAAAAACCCGGTGGTATGTGCATAAAAGTATGTAAGTAGTGCTGATTGACTTTAGCCCAAAACAGGAGTATAATTATATTCGTTTGGTATACATAAAAAAGACCAGAACAGACAGAACAAAAGGAAGGCACAAAATGATAAAAAAGTACATCAGCGACCTGAAAAACGAATTCAGGGGCTATAATGGCAAAAAGCTGACCCAGGACATGATGGCAGGACTTACTGTTGCGGCGGTAGCGCTTCCGCTGGCGCTGGCGTTCGGTGTAAGCTCAGGAGCGGACGCGGCTTCGGGACTTGTCACGGCGATAATTGCCGGAATAGTGATAGGCGTGCTGTCCGGCGCTTCCTACCAGATATCGGGGCCTACCGGGGCGATGGCGGCGATACTGCTGTCGGTCAGCGCGAAGTACGGCATAACCGGCGTCCTGACCGCAGGATTTCTGTCCGGAGCGATACTGCTTCTCGCTGCGCTGTGCCGCGTTGGCAAGCTGGTAAGCTACCTGCCGTCTCCGGTAATAACCGGCTTCACCAGCGGTATTGCGATAATCATTGCACTGGGTCAGATCGATAACTTCTTCGGCACGAAGTCCGTGGGTGAGAACCAGATCTCCAAGATCTGTTCCTATTTCACCGGCGAGGGCAGTTTTTCACCAAATTGGTGGGCGGTGATGTTCGGCGGACTTGTGGTGCTGATCATGGTGATCTACCCCAGGAAATGGAACGCTGTCGTACCGTCGTCGCTTGTGGGGATAATTGTTGCGCTGATAGTGAACATGGTGTTCTTCGAGCAGGGGACTGTCGCAGAGGTTGGCGCTATCCCCAGCAGCCTTATCACAGACGAGAGCATAATACGCAAGGGTTTTGATTTTGCAAACATCACCAACCTCATCATGCCGGCGGTATCCATTGCGGCGCTGGGAATGATCGAGAGCCTGCTGTGCGGTGCCAGTGCCGGAAAGATGAAAGGCGAGCGCCTTGACGCCAGCCGGGAGCTTGTAGCGCAGGGAATAGGAAACATGGTGATACCGCTGCTGGGCGGCGTTCCGGCGACGGCGGCGATCGCGAG
This sequence comes from Oscillospiraceae bacterium, assembly GCA_022766785.1. Taxonomy (GTDB): domain Bacteria; phylum Bacillota; class Clostridia; order Oscillospirales; family Ruminococcaceae; genus CAG-115. Next base: position 2,203 of record JALEOL010000087.1, on the reverse strand, counting down.
GACTTCCGTAGCGATAAAGTCCGGCGGACAGACCCGTCTGGTGAGCGTTTTCCATTCCGTTGTGCTGATACTGTCGATGTTCCTGCTGGGCGGAGTTATGAGCCGCATTCCTATGGCGGCGCTGGCAGGCGTACTTATGGTGACTGCTTTCAGAATGAACGACTGGACGGCGATAAAGAGCATTTTCTCAAAGAAGTTCAAGTCGTCGATATCGCAGTATGTTATCACTATGGCTGCTACTGTGGTGTTCGACCTCACGGTTGCTATCGTTATCGGCGTTGTTGCGGCTATGGTCGTGTTTGTTGTAAAGAGCAGCGAGCTTCGCGTGACCTCCAGCGATATCGACGAGGACAGGCTTAGGGGCAAGGTGCGCTCCGGACACCACGAGGAGTTCAAGGTGGTGTATGTGTCCGGGCCGCTGTTTTTCGGCACCCAGGAGAAGCTGATCACCCAGCTTCAGGCGCTTGAGGGCGCGGCGCAGGTGATACTCTCGATGAGAGGCGTTCCCACTGCTGACGATATCTCGCTGGCTGAGCTGGAGCGGATATACAACTCCCTTCGTGAAAAGGGCACGCAGATCTCTTTCACCGGCGTACAGACCGCAGTCGGCGAGATGATGGACAGAGCCGGCTTCCGGGAGCGAATAGGCGAGGAGCATTTCTACTGGGACGCAGTAGCGGCGATAAAGGCGCTGGAGGTAAGGGAATACGGCTCTGACTACGCCGATTGATCAGCAAATGAAATAACAAAAACCCGGGAACCCCCGGTTTTTTGCTACGCAAATGATACCCTATCTCTATGAAAAGCCGGAAAACCGATGTCAAAACCCACTGTTGTTTTGTGTAGTTATTTGATAATATCTTGACAATTAATGTTGTATTATGGTAATATAATGTAGATACTGATGAACCAATTGAGTATTTTCAAATATTTCCGTTGCTTCATCGTAATGGGGAAAAAGATTTATATCGAATAATAGTTCGGGAACAATTTATAGGCGGATCGATCAATGTTTTTAAGGAGGTTCCTTAATATGGAGAATGTATTTAATTCCAATGATTATGCAATCAAACAAATTGATTAATGGGCGAGCGGAGTAGGATATGAAGTCGCATTTTGGAATGGGGTGCTTTCAAATAAGAAAAAGCGGTTGATTTTTGAGGATAAATTAAAGAATGATTCAGAGTTGAAATTATATGGATGTGATGTTGGCACAGCAGTAAAGTTTGAAGATGGTGAGAAACCGCTGATCCTCGATGTTGGGTGTGGAATGTCATATGCTACGGGGAGAAGAATAAACGGGAAAGATACCGATTTTCGTTATATTGATCCTCTGGCAAATTATTACAATGGCATTCTTGAGAAAAAGCATCTGTCTTTTCCGAAAATCGATTTTGGAATGATTGAGTATTTATCTTCGTTTGTCGGGAAAAATTCAGCTTCTTTGATTATTATAAACAACGCACTTGATCATTCGTTTGATCCGGTAAAGGGAATGTTTGAAAGCCTGAAAGTGCTTAAAATCGGTGGTGTACTGTATCTGTTACATCGTAAAAACGAGGCAGAACATGAAAATTATCGTGGGTTCCATCAGTTTAATATTGATTGCAAAGATGGACAGCTTGTGATTTGGAATAAGGAAAGCAATACGAATATTTCAGAGATTATAAGCGAATATGTCTCTATAAATGTAAAAGAATATAACAATTTGGTCATGGCGGTGATCACAAAGAAATGTGATTTGGATATCGAAAAGTTTTACAAAACGGAAGAGAATCAAAACAGGCTTTGTACACAAATTATGTATTTGATCTCAAAGCTTTTGACCGCACGTGTGACAGTATCTTTCGGTTTAAAGTTTTTCTTTTTAAAGATATTTCATTGGATCGCGTCAAAGTTCTCTTCAGATTTTAAAGAAAAAGTTAAAAAGATGCTGCATTGCTGATGCTTCTTATTGTAACGGCAATGTTCCCGATCATGTGCACAAGAACAACCTCCAATTGAAAGCTGTGGGAGATCAGAAAGGTCACGTCAGTCGAAACAGGAAGAACCGGCACATATATAGGGAAGCACTGATTAAATCACGCCTGACGGCTTGGCACGCATCTTGCTTGCATATTTTTCGTCATATCGCACAAATTTCGCTTGATGGGCGTCAGCCCACCTGCGCTCAATTTGTACAATCTGACGAAAAATCTGCTGC
>JALEOL010000084.1 GCA_022766785.1 Oscillospiraceae bacterium | reverse complement strand
CTGCGGAAGGCTGATGTATCTTTGTCGGTCTAAGTCGCACACGGCGGAGCAGGAACACCTCAAATGCAGCTCTTACGCGAACAACCAAGAGGTCTGCTCGGCGCATTTCGTGAGGACGGCGGTGCTGCGAAAAATAGTTCTCGCGGAGCTGAACGGGATTATGAGTATAGTCAAAGAACATGAGCAAGAGTTCGTCCAGATGGCTCTCGACAACTCCACACAGCAACAATCCGCAGAACTCAAAAGCGCAAGGAAACAGCTTTCGCAGGCTGAACGAAGAATTGCGGAAATCGACAGGCTGTTCATTAAGCTCTATGAGGACAATGTATCCGGTAAAGTGTCGGACGAGCGTTACACCGCAATTTCCAAAACCTATGAGGACGAGCAGAAACAACTTAAAGCAAAAGTCCCCGAATTGACGGAATTTATCGCGGCAAGGGAACAGAAAACTGCGGATACGGCAAAATTCGTGGAGATAGTACACAAGTATTCCGAGGTCATCGAGCTAACGCCAACGATAATGCACGAGTTCGTGGAGAAAATCGTTGTTCACGCTCCCGACAAGTCCGGCGGACATCGCACACAGCGGATAGACATCTACTGGCGGTTTAATGTGGCGGTTTCGACCACTACTGCAAACAGGCTTGACTACCAGCCGAAAAGAAGAAAGGCTGAGTGAGCGGTCACATAGCCTTTCAAAACTTCTTTATTCGCCCCGCCCTTTTCGGAGTACGCCCTGTTGATATGCTGAAAGTTACGCCTTCATGCGCTTCTTGTAGTCAGCCTTGATATTTTCAAGCACAACAGCGTCCTGCTTGCGCTTCTCTCTTGCCTGGGTCTGGATAGCCTGAACCTCGTCGATACCGTTGACGATAGTCGTCCAGGTCTCCTGGAGAGTCTCTACCTTGATAGAAGAACCGGAAGCCATTGCCGCGATCGCCTTGCTCTGTGCAACGGTGTTCTGTGCGTTCTTCTTCAGCATCTCGTTGGTCTTTTCGTCCAGAGCCTGCATGGAGTCTGCGATGATCTTCTGGCGCTTCAGCATGATAGCCTGTGCCAGTGCCTGCTTGAATACCGGCATGGTGATGATGAATGCGGAGTTTATCTTTCTCACCAGATTGAGGTTGGAATACTCCATGGTCTTGAGCATGGGCACCGTCTGGATAGCTACGTTTTCTGCTACCTTCAGATCCATTACACGCTGGTCGAGTATCTCGCGCATCTGGGTCAGGTTGGAGAGATCCATGCGGATAGTGCCGTCGTCGGGGTTTGCCTCGGACTTCTTTGTGTAGTCCTCAATGTAGCTGTCAAGCTCCTTTACAGCCTGCTCGCCTGCCATGATATACTTCACCAGTTCCTGATAATAGCCGAGATTTGCCTCATACATGTTATCGAGCTTTGTGTTTGCTTCTCCGATCTCCCTCTCATACTGCTTGAGCTGAACATAGATCTTGTCCACCTCGTTGCCCATGGTCTCGTACTTGCCGATGATCTTCTCCAGCTTCTTCTTGAGACTGCCGAAAAGTCCGGGCTTGTCGTCCTTGATCTCGTTTATATCAAACCGCTCCATGATCTTCGAAAGCTCCTTGAGCATTACGCCGGTGTCGTTCACCTGGTCGATCGTCATGGAATTGAGCACCTGGTCGGAAGCCTTGGAGATCTCCTCGGCAGCGTCCGCACCGAACTTCACGATCGTGTTGGAGTCGTTGAGATTGATGGTGCTTACCAGTCTGTCGATATCTGCGCTGGTGGCAAGCTCCTGCTTGATCTTGTCAGTCTCGACCACGATGTTGTAGTTCTTGGCTTCCTCGATCTGGACATCGAGCGCAACTTCTTCCGGGGTCTTTGCGAGAGTGGCAGCCGGAGCCGCCTGTACTTCAGGCTGTGCCTGTAACTGTGAGCCGGGTGTAAACTGTAATCCCATAATGTTTATCCTTTCCTGAACAGCTTGCCGAACAAACCGCTGTTTCTGGTTTCGGAGGGTATCTTGAACTTCGGCACCTCCAGGTTGTACTGAAAATCGTTGAGTGTATGCTCCTCAAATGCGTCCGATGACACGAACGTTTCAAGGTTCTTATACCCCGTCGGGGTGTATATCAGGATATCAAAGCCTATCAGATTGCACAGCACCAGCTGAATGCACTCCTCCAGCGTAAAGGTCTGCTCCACCGCGTCTATCCAGATAAGCTTCGGCAGCTGCTTCGTGAAATCAAAGCTCTGCAGCAGCTTCATGAACTCCTTGTCTAGGTTCATTCCGAAGTGCATAACGGCGCACATAAGGTCGTCGCCGGAAAGCTTCAGGAACTTGCTGTCAACCGCCTCCTGCAGCTTGAACAGGAGCAAATCCTGTATTCTGTCCGGCAGATAGCTGTATTTATTCAGAGAAGAAGTCTTGAGACGTTCGGTGTCGATCTGTCCGTTTCGGTAGAAGCTGCGGTACGCCGACAGATCGGGCGTTCCATGCTGCTCCGGCTTCTCGCCCTTTACACGCAGGATAGTCTCCGGGGTGAGCCTGTCGCGGATCTCCTCCCAGTATGCATTGACGTTGCCGTCTTTAACTCCGCTGATCTTCGCAAAAACGTTAGGCACTGTGACAAGATTTCCCGATGTTGCAAAGCCCTGACGGAACCTCGCCTCCTGCTTCCACAGTATACCGATCTCCTCAAGGGTAGTTCTCAGCGTGACCGTCTGGCTGTTGAGAAACTGGAAATCCCGGAAGATACCGGCGTCGCCGCTGTAGAGCATCGTGTCAAGCTCCCTTTCGGCGGAATATGCGACGGTGTTCACCTTCATCTTGATCGCCTTTGTGGGGTAGCTTCCGCTGTCCTTGGTCTGGGGCAGCTGGAATATCTGCATTCGGTTGTCAAGGTTTTTGTCCACCGTGATATCCAGCAGCAGCTTGTTAGGCGTGATATAGATGATGTCAAATCCCACCCGGGACATGTAATGCAAAAAGTACAGCTCCGACTGGGAGATATCGCCGTAATACAGTATCAGCGGAATGTCTTCGTACTGCACCGCGTATTTTCTCGCCTGGGTGCAGCGATACAGCCAGGAAATGAACTTGCTGCCATAGTTGAACACCACCGTAGGATTGCCGGTGTACAGCGAATTAAGCAGCTTTCTCAGCTCCGTCTGCGCCAGTGCTGTGCGTACAGGGTCGCCGTTCAGTTTTATTTTGAGCGCCAGCTCGTCGATCATCGTTGTAACACTGCTGCGGTTTACGCTGCCAAGCTGCTTTATCTCATCGGCGTTGGGGTTATCCAGCGGCTTTTCGATGAAGATGAGCTGCTTCTTGCTTTTGGCGAAGCCCTCCTTGAAGTTCAGCAGCATATTGTTGTATACCGCCTCGTCGTCATAGCCTATCAGCGACGCGCAGTATACCGGGATAACTCCGTCCTCGGTGTAAACGCCGCCGTTTTTCACCACACGGGTGCGGCGATCCACCATGAGATCCTCAAAGATACCGGCAGCCGTGGTATTCAGCCGCTGGACTATCCCCTCAACCTGCTGGGCGGACGCGCGCATCTCACACAGCTGAGCCGCCTTTGACAGGTCGATATGGGCGAAGTCTATCTGCACAACGCCGCTCATTGCTCCGTCAATAGTCTGCACCTTATCCTTGTGGCTGAACTTCTCAAAATCCGGGTCGTTGCCGTAGGACACATAAGTGACCTTAACTCCGCAGCTGCTCAGGATAAGCATGAAGAACAGCTCCCTGAGCGTTCCCGAGCCGATGTACAGCAGCGACGCAGGCTTTATCGAAAGATACTTCATCAGCCAGCAAAGCAGGACGAAGTATGTATTCTTTCCGTTCGCGCCGCAGGTCTTTATCGCCTCGGTAAGCAGCGGTGTTATCACCTCGGCGCTGTACTGCAGCCGCTGCGAGGAAAGCCAGCTCTGAAGCCCGGACTTCACCGATCTCTCGTCGCTCAGATCCGCCGCCGCATACCCTGCCGCCGTGCTTATCTCGGTGGTGGAAGCCATCGGGATCCTGCCCTCGAAGAAAAGCCCGTTTTTCTTCGCCGCAGCGTAGCTCTCTATCAGCATATTCTTGAAAACATCGGCGTTGTCATATCCGATATATCGTGTAAATCCATTAGGAGCCATTCTGCCAGACCTTTCCTCTCATGTTTGGTATCAGCTGCTGACCTCGATGCCATAGCGGTTGCACAGCTTCACCAGTCCGTCACGGTAGCCCGAGCCGACCGATGAGATACGCCACTCGCCCTTATACAGGTACATCTCCATAGCAACTATCGTAATTTCGTTCGTCAGCCCGTCAATGGGGAAGCTGACGCATTCTTTGCCGCCGGAGTACAGCGACAGTATCGGATCCTTCACCAGCGAGAAATTTCTGCGACTGGTTCCGGAATAGACCGAATACGCGATCACCACCCGCTTTACACCGGGGGATATCCTGCCGGGTTCTACACTGATGTGGCCGTCCTCGCTGTCGTATTTCACCGCCCCGTCCGGCGAGGAAGTGTTCCCGAAGAACACCAGTCCGCCGTCGCCCACGCTTTTTTCGTTGCCGTCAAGCATGAACACATACGGGTCGACGTCAAGCTCGCCCAGCTTCACTCCCGTGAGATACACAGAAAAGCTCTCGCCCAGCTGCGCCGCCGGGATACGCTGTCCGCGCTTCATCACCAGCGGAGCTTTTTCCTCCGCCGCATGACGGAGCGCCGCCGCAAGCTCTGCTGTGGTCTTTCTCCGCTCCTGGGTCATGCCCTGCACCGAAACACCGCTGCCCGGAGTCCCTGTTCCCATTGACGGGACAAAAGCCGGGACGGACGGGATACAGATAGACTTAGGCTGCTCCGGAACGCTGGGTGCCGGCTTGCGAACGACATTCTGCGCCGTGAATATCACACGGTCTTTCACCGCCGGCGCGCCTGCCGAAAACCTGCCGCTGAGGTATATCCTCCTGCGGAACGCGGAATTCAGCAGTATCTCCGAATACACAAGCCCCGGAGTGCCCGGTGCGGCTACGATTATCTTAACCTCGCTCCTGCCGGCCGGCAGCTTATCCGGAACGAACGTCACTCCGCCCTGGCTACAGACTATCTCAGCCTCCGCCGGGATATCCACCGTCATCAGGAAGCTGTTTTCTTCCTGCGGCGACATCTCTCCCAAAGCCAGGGTGCGCGGTATCTCCGCCATGCCGTCCTCGCCGCCGAAGCCGCTGACGGTACCCAGCACCTCGACGTTGGAAACATTTGTGGGGTAATTCGCCTTTATCGCCGTCTCGGAAGTCTCGCCCTCGGTTATCTCCACCCGGAGACCCTCAAGCGTGACGCCGGGGGATTCAATACCGATAACAGCGCCGTGACGCGCCCACACCGTGGTATTTCTCCCCTGGAGCTTCATCGGTCTGCCGATCACAACAGGACCTTCAAACTCTCCGGGTGGGAGCGCGGCGGTACCATTGTCCGGCGTTGCCGAGATAATATCATATATTGTTGCCAAACCGCTGCCCCCTCCGGTAGATCTGCTGTTTTATCAGATGTTCACGCCGTAAGCGCGGCAGAGCGCCTCAAGTCCGCCCTGATAACCTGCTGCGACTGCGTTGAACTTCCAGTCGCCGTTGTAGCGGTAAACCTCGCATACTACCAGCGCAGTCTCAATGGAGAACTCCTCCATCAGGTCGAAGTGAATTACCTCCTCGCCGTTTACGTCGTCGGGATTGTCGATCTTCACTACTCTGACATAAGCGTTGGATACCTGACCGAAGTTCTGGTTGCGCTGCTGTGCGTCGAAAATTGTAACAGTCACTGCGATCTTCTCGATCTCAGGCGGTATCTTTGTAAAGTCGATGATTATAGCCTCATCGTCGCCGTCGCCCTCGCCGGTACGGTTATCGCCGGTGTGAACTACCGCGCCGTTTCTGCCGTTGAGGTTGTTGTAGAATACGAAGTCCTCGTCACGGAGCACCTTTCCGTTCGCACCCAGAAGGAACACGCTCGCGTCAAGGTCGAAATCCTGACCGCCGTCATAGCGGTTGGTATCCCAGCCCAGACCGATCCTAGCCAGTGTAACTGACTTATCAAGACTTACTCTCTGACCCTTTGAAAGATTTACTGCCATTTTGTTTTCCTCCTTTTATGTCGCCGGCTGGGGCGCTGTGTAACTCAGCGCCCGTTTGCCGTAAGTTTATCAGTTCTTTGAAGAAGCGTTCGCGATAGCCTTTCTGATAAGGTCTATCGGTATGATTGAGATAGCCATGCCGAGTACCAGCAGCCACTCGATAGTCAGACCATATCCGCTGAGTATCGCGCCGCCCAGATAGGTCATCAGTATCTGAACCACTGCGATAATGCCGAATACCGTCAGGAAGCCCTTGTTCTTTTTCAGGTTGTCGAACAGGTTCAGGCGGTCGGTTCTTGCATTGAACGCGTTGAATACCGCAATGAAGATGAAGAACGCAAAGTAAGCGGTGTGCAGATAAGCGTGAGCCTCGCCCTTGATATTGCTGTCACGGACTATGCCCCAGCTTTCGAGGAAGCTTATTCCGGGGTTATTCGGGTCGGCGTCAAATGTGCCAAGAACAAGCATTGCAAGCGACAGGATAAACGTCCACGCTGCGCCGGTGACTATCTGCGACATCATGTTCTTGCTGATGATATGCTCAGTTCTGCGCTTCGGCTTTTCACGCATATAACGGCTGAGCGCCGGCTCGCCGCCGAATGCAAGCGCCGCGAGGGTGTCCATTACGAGGTTTACCCACAGGATCTGGATAACCGACAGCGGATTTGCCAGACCGATAAGCGGACAGATAAAGCTGATAAGCACCGCAGATACGTTGATAGTGAGCTGGAATACGATAAACTTTCTGATAGAATTGAAGATAGTACGTCCGTACAGGATAGCCCGGTCGATAGAGTTGAAGTTGTCGTCCAGGATAACGATGTCGCTCGCTTCCTTTGCGACTTCCGTACCGCCGCCCATTGCGAAGCCAACGTCCGCCTTTTTCAGCGCCGGGGAGTCGTTCACGCCGTCGCCGGTCATGCCTGCAACAAGGTCAAGCTCCTGTGCCAGACGAACCAGACGGCTCTTGTCGGAGGGAAGCGCTCTCGCGATAACGCGAATGTTCGGCAGCTTCTGCTTTATCTCCTCGTCAGACAGCTTTGCAAGCTCGTCGGAGGTGAGCACCACATCGGTGTCCTTCTCCAGCAAACCTGCGTCCTTTGCGATAGCAACTGCGGTCTCCTTGCGGTCGCCGGTGATCATGACTACCTGTACGCCTGCGCCCTTAACTTCAGCGATAGCGGTGACAGACTCAGGGCGAACCTCGTCACGGATCCCCACAACGCCTACAAGAGTCCAGTTGTTGCCCTCGGGCAGCGACTCCTCGCCGAGAGCGTCCTCGCTTGTTGCGATAGCAAGCACTCTGATAGCGCGGTTTGCAAGCTCGTCAATACGCTTGTTGAGTTCAGCCATATCAAACGGCTTCTTCTCACCGTCAACGCCCCAGTAGTGCGAGCATCTCTGGAGTATCTTCTCCGGTGCGCCCTTTATCAGCGTCAGGTCGTAGTCGCCCTTGACCTGTGTTGCGGAGTACTTGTTCGTGGAATTGAACGGGATATTGCCCACGGCGGCGACGTTCGCGGAACAGCTTTCCCCTGCCGCAAAGCCTAAGATAGCGCGCTCAGTCGCGTTGCCGCCGATAACTCTCATATCCTTGCCCTCGCCGGAGATCACCGACAGGGTGTTCTTGTGAATTGACAGGGACAGAATGTCTTTCAGCTTGCCGCCTACCTCTGCGTAGGTCTTTGACTCGTTCAGACCGCCGTCAATAAAGGTGACAGCCTCCAGCTTGCCCTTGGTGATAGTACCGGTCTTATCGGAGAACAGGATATTGAGGGAACCTGCGGTCTCGATACCTGCGACCTTTCTTACAAGGACGTTATCCTTGAGCATTTTGCCCATGTTCTGCGCCGAAACTATCGCTATCATAAGCGGCAGACCCTCGGGAACTGCCATAACGATGATGATGACCGCCAGCATTACCGACTGGATAACAGCGTTGACAAGCGCTACCCACTGAAATTCTCCGCCTGCGAACAGAACTGCCTCAACTCCGCCGGGAGCAAGGAACAGCGTCTTTACCAGCATTGCGACTGCGATAGCGATACCGCCGATGTAGCCGAACTTTGAGATACCGCCGGCGAGCTTGCCAAGCTTTACTTTAAGGGGAGTATCGCGGTCGTCGTCCGTCTGTAACTCGCTTGCTATCTTGCCGTAAACCGACTTGTCGCCTACAACTGTGACTTCCATTACCGCGTTGCCGGAGCAGACTACGCTGCCTCTGAACACCTTATGCTCGTTGTCGAAGTTAAGGCTCTCGTCAGTGTCAGTCCAGCCCTCGGAAACAGCCAGCTTCTTAGCCTCGCGGCTCTCGCCGTTGAGCACCGACTGGTCTACCTTGAGGTCGCCGTCTATCAGGATACCGTCGGCAGGTATCTTGTCGCCTGCCTGCAAAAGAATTGCGTCGCCTACAACGATATCGTTGATAGCTACCTCTGTGATAACTCCGTTGCGGTAGACCTTGCACATGATACGGGAGGCTTCTTCCTGCAATTTCTGGAATGCGTTCTCGTTTCTGTACTCAGAGAATGTGGAAACCAGCGTTGCCAGTGCGATAGCTATGAAAATACCAAGCGGCTCATACCACTCCGGTGCGCCCTCGCTGATGACCCCGGTGATACCAAGTATCGCCAGAACGATGTTGATAAGCAGCGCCACGATGAGTATCTTTATCATCGGGTCGCCGAGGTTGCCCTTGAGCTTATCCCAGAAGCTCTCGGAAGCCTGCTCTGTCATGGAGTTGTCGCCGTATTTCTTACGGGACTCCTCAGCCTGACTGTCTGTTAAACCAAATTGCTTCATATTCTTTCCTCTCTCGAGACGTCAGTACACCGATACCTCGCACAAAAGACCGTTCTCACGGTCGGTCATGCGGAATACAGCTCCGTTGCGTAGCTCGACCGCCTGTCCCTTTGGAACAAGCCTTCCAGTCGGGGAAGTCATTCCCTCGACGCCGTTGTTGACGAGCAGCCACATTCCTCTGTGCTTGCAGATATATGCACGCATTTCGGTGCTCGCCTTTTCATCGTTATGGACATTGGAATAGACATGCCAGTCGTACAGCGGCATCTGATCATACGCGATGATCTCGCCGCAGTCCCTGTAGATGCCCTTTTTGCCCCGCACCCCGCTCTTTAAGGTGAGCCTGATGATCCTGTCCGTAACTCGTGTTTTACAGAAGGGGCATACCGGATCGTTCTCATCTCTGAGAATGAACCACTTTTTCTCGCAGCGTGGATTTTCACACCGTCTGAGTCTGTCCCACGCTTTCAGCAGCTCGCTCTCCCACTCCATTGCGGTGGGGCGCTCCGACGGATCGTGAAGTCCGTCAACGAAAGCGCGCAGGAAGAGCTTCTCCAGACCCTTTGACAGCGACTGTATCGTCACTTTCAGGTCAGGGGGTCTGTTGCTTTTGTCCGTGGGATTTTCAATGAATGTAGCCATCGGTCCCATGCCGAGGAAGTCGTCCTCCTCCGCCGAGGCTGTGCTGTATACCTTAGGTCCTACAAGCGGATGCCGCAGGAACAGGTATTCGTAAATAAGCACCGGCAGCGCGTGCAGGTCTGTCGAAACACAGGGCAGGCACCGCCTGGGATCACCGGGGTCGTACTCCATGGTCGCGATCACCTCCGGGGCGATATACCCCTTTGTGCCACATACCTCCGGGGGATATTTCCCCGGTACGACCAGCGAATCTATATCGATAACCACCGTGCTTCCCGTCTGTGGGTCGATAAGCACGTTGTTGCAGGAAAGGTCGGAATGCGCAAGCCCTGCCTGGTGCATTCTTCGAATGCTTCTTGAAAGGCAGATCGCCGCTCCAAGCATCGTCCGGAAATCTCCAAGCTCGCCGGGGCTTATGTATTTCCTCATTCTGCCGGTGAACCAGTTGCTCTTTTTGTCCTTTCCCTTGAGGTTAAGTCCGGCGGTGGAAGCGCCCTCCCCGAAGAAAAACCTTTTCGGGTAAGCCGGGCACACTATCCCGAACTCAGGGCTGCTGACTATCGCCACCGGCCAGCAGAAACGGCTGCGGAAATACTCCGCCGTCTTTTCCGTGTTGCCCATGGCGCCGCCGTTTTCCTCCGACAAGGTGGGATTGTACACCCCGACTATCGTGCGGATACGATCCTGTATATTCGGGTTCATTCCGTCCGAAGGGTCGTTGAAAAACTGTACGGCGTACTGCCTGTCGGGTGTGAAAAAGGTGTGCTTCATACCGCCGCGCGGAGCGTTCGCGTCATATACGAACTCTATCGTTCCGCCGCCCTCCAGCGCCGCAGTCACTATCTCGCCGCTTCTCACACTCTCACCAGCCTTTTACCTTCTGTTATATTTATCGAAATTATTCCGCGAGTATTTTTTCGTGCTTGCTCCGGGTGATAATTCAGCAGAAAACCACGCTCTCAATATATACGCTCCGTAATATCTTTTTATAATATCACTTTAAGTCGCGCATAATATATCCGATCACTGCCTGCTGATCCGGCAATGTGGTTTTCCCCAGAAAGCTGTCGGTGGTCTCGCCGCATTACCGTCCGTTATATTGACGGGAAATATCACTCGACGTCAAAATTCATCACAACAAGCGTGCGGTCATCGAAGCTGCCGCGCTCGTTGTAATTATCCAGCCAGCTCTGGAGCCGGTTATCCGGTCTGTCCCCGAGGGAGCTTCCCCACGCCGCAAGGGAGTAGGGCGCAAGCGTATCCCGGGAATCCCACAGCTCGTTCACTGCGTCGTCGGAGTTTTCGCTCAGCAGCTGCTTTGCGTACTGTATCGCCACCGGCTGCTGCTCGGGAGTGACCGCCGGGAATTTCAGCGGTTCAGGCTCCTTCCGCCCCTGGCACCCGTCCCTCATCGGAAGAATGCCGTTAAGCCACAGGTCGAGGTACAGCCGCTTCATCATGGGCTGCGCCGGGAAATAGTCGTCGGCAACGCCGTCGCTCATCAGCATTAATATGTCTGATCTGCCGCGGCTTATGCGGATCTTTCGGGCAATTACCCCCTCCGACACAGTTCTTTCTGAAAGAAACTCCGTTTCTCCGGAGTATGCACCGCTGTCGGCTTCTCCCAGCAGACGGAAGCAGCCGTTGTGATCCGCCTTGCTGTCAATGGCGCAGATACAGCCGTCACCTATCTGCAAAGTGACCACGAAACGCTGCCGCTCGCCGTTTACCTCCACGGGAACAGCCACCGCCGCCAGGAACGTGCTTCCCATATCGGCAAGCGTGGGATTTCGCCCCAGGGTGGATATATAGTTCTGGTCGGAATACAGGCTTTTCAGCTTCTTTATCACGCTGTCGAAAGCCGTTTCCGCTGATTTTCTGATCATTGCCGCGAACTGACCGCACGCCCCCAGGAAATCCTCCCCGGACATATCGCCGCTTAGCTTTGACCTAATCCCCGAGTCCTGTGCGAACATCTCCGGGATCGCAGTCTTTAGGTACTCCACCGCGCTCTCGCAGCTGACCCTCGCTCCAATTCTCGACAGCTGCTTTGAACCGGCGCCGTCCGCCACCACAGCGATAAAGCAGCCGTCCGCGACAGCGGTCTCGAACCAGTCGTCGCAGTTGGTGCCCTCATGCTTGTGCTTTTTTCCGCGGACCCGGGCGCCGATCATCTCGCCGATACCCGTCCTGGTGTACTTTCCGTGGTATTCGGTGTGAAGCTCCGTCCCGTTCTCCGCGACCGTCCTGTAGCGCCACAATGAAGCAGTGTGCCGCATTACGTCGCTGTCGGACATGCGCTGCTCCTGCTCATCAACACCGGTGGTGACTTGTTCGCTTTCCCCGTTCTTATCTGATCGAGAGCTGTCCTGTACCGGAATATTCTCCGGCAGCGCATTATCCTGAACTCCCTCACGGGAATTATCCTGCTGAGCTGCAACGGAACATTTCACACCGGTATTCTCGGGCTGTGCGGCATCTTCCTGTACCGGCGGGATCGCCATATCATCGGCAGTCCGGCTGCCCCTGGTGCTATCCGCGCGGACAGGCTCGGATATGAGATTCATCTCCTCCGGCGCGGTACCCGGAAGTCTGTTATCATCTCTGTCCATAATTCCCCCGATCAGGGAACGATCGCAAATCCCTGGGGAGGAGGCGGAAGCTGGATAGCCTCTCCGGGCTTTGCGTCAATGCTCTTGGAGGAAGCCTTGATCGAACCGGATACCCATGCGAAGAACGCCGCCAGATCGCCTGCGGTGAGGTTGTTCATCATCAGGACGTTGTTGGTGATCTTTCTGAGGGTGTTCGTATTTGCGTTAGCACCCGCGGCGCAGGCGATGATGTTGCTGGTAGCGACCTGCTTCAGCGCGTCGATACCGTCGTCGAGATTGTCGGTAGGTGCGCCGTCTGTCAGCAGGAACACCAGCGGCTTCCAGTCGCCCTTCTGCGTGGCGGTGGAGGTGCGCACCTCGTTCTTTATGCAGTCGGCGAGGACTGTCAGCGCGCCGCCGAGAGCCGTTGCACCGCCTGCGGTAAGCTCCGGCTCTTTAAAAAGCATAAGCTCCGTCAGCGGAGACACCTGCCGTGCGGTGCTGTTAAAAGTAATAACTGAAAGGTAAGCCGTTTCAAGTGCCTGGGGATCCCCTTTAAGCTCGCTGAGCAGAGCCTTTATTCCCTGCTTTACCGCTTCAATAGGCTCTCCGGACATTGAACCGGAGCAGTCGAGCAGCAGGTAAACCGGCAGCCTTCTGATGTAATCCGACATGATTGACCTCCATTTTCACCGCAGACTGCGGCACAGATTTTTTTCGCAGCTCACTGCGCAAACCATGACTGAGATCTGTTGGGAGCAAGTAATATTTTACAAAACTACAGCCTGCTCACAGATAATTATAACCTAAAATCTCCATTATGTCAATAGATATTTGGAACATTTAACTAAATAGTGCCATTGAAAAAATACATAAAATGGGAGAGCAAAGCCCTCCCGTCGCTATTCTGTGATAATATCCTCAAAGACCGCCTGGCAGGCTTTCGCAAGATCCTGCGGAGAAAGCTCCAGCTGCGTTCCCAGCCTGCCGCCGCTGACAATGATCCTTTCGTACTCCCGCGCGGAACTGTGGATAACAGTTTTGTACTGCTTCTTCATGCCGATGGGAGTACAGCCGCCGCGGATATACCCTGTGACCGCATTGATATCCTTTACATGCACCATCTCCAGGGATTTCTCCCCCACCGAACGTGCGCACTTTTTCAGGTCAAGCTCCTTGTCCACCGGGAGCACGAAAACATAATAGTTTCCGCTTTTTCCCTTAGTGACCAGGGTCTTCAGGCAGCTGTCGCAGTCCTCCCCCAGCATTTCAGCGATGTGCACCCCGTCGATAAACTCATCGCACTCATAGGTGTGCACCTTATACGGCAGCCTGAGCTTGTCAAGCATTCTCATTGCGTTGGTCTTTATCTCTTTTTCCTTTGCCATGATAACTCCTGTGGGCGTTCTCCGCCATGTTCATATCAAAACACAAAACATTACGGAGGGGCAAGCCCCTCCGCATTTTGCCGTACCTCAGCAGGTAAATTTCATCAGATCTCGTCGTCTTCCTCTGTCTCAAGGCATTCGCAGATGGACTTGTTCCTTGTGAGGAAGAATGCTACAGCCGCAGCCGCAATTGCTGCAAGACCTACAATACCCGCGATAACTACAAGCTTCTTAGACATAGAACGATCCTCCTTTAATATAGATAAAATCAGCGCTGATATCTTGCGGCAAGCTCGGAAATGCTGTTGTCATTCGTAGGCTCGCCAATAGCGTTAAACTTCCACTCGCCGTTATACAGATAGATTTCTCCGAAGATCATGGCAGTCTTGCCGTCGTAGTTCTCCGAAAGATTGTATCTGCACAGCTCTGTGCCCTTGTCTGCGTCCACAAGTCTGATGAAAGCGTTCTTTATCATGCCGAAATGCT
Organism: Oscillospiraceae bacterium; assembly: GCA_022766785.1. Classification (GTDB taxonomy): domain Bacteria; phylum Bacillota; class Clostridia; order Oscillospirales; family Ruminococcaceae; genus CAG-115. The sequence continues at coordinate 19,614 of JALEOL010000084.1, read as the reverse complement.
GCTTGCGCTGCATAGCCTGATAAATATTAACGGTGAATACTATCTTTGAATAAGCGCTTCCCAGCTTCGGCAGCTCAACAAGTATCTGCTCGTCGTCACCGTCGCCTGCGCCGGTGAGGTTGTCGCCCATGTGGTGAACTGCACCGGACTGATGTGTGAGATTGCCGAAATACACAACGTCTACCGGTCCGTTCAGCTTTCCGGTCTGTGCGCTTATGAGCAGCGCGGACGCGTCACAGTCGATATCCTCCTGCTTTGAGAATAGGGAGAATTTCTTCGGCGCTTCGTCCCAGCCGAGTCCGACAAGTATCGTCTTTAACCCTGTGTTGCCTTTTGTAAGGTCAACCTTCTGACCTTTCTGAAGATTAACGGACATGTTCTTACCTCCGTGATTTTGTTTTTCCGCCAGACGCGGAATACGCTACCTATAATATACCACATTTTTCATTAAAAATCAAGTGGATTTTTTCCTGTTGTAAAAAAAATCCTACAGGGTCAGAATTCCGCATAACAGAGCCAATGTTAAGTTTAGTTGACAGATTTCCAACCGAAACTGGTAGACATTCCGGCGGCACTGTGCTAAAATAAAACCACAGACAAAATCAGAAAAGAGGTATCATCATGAACTTTTCTCAGAAACTCATGGAGCTGCGCCGCTCGAAAGGCATGTCCCAGGAGCAGCTCGGCGAAAAGCTGGGCGTGACCCGTCAGACTATATCAAAATGGGAGCTTGGACAGACCACCCCGGAAATGGATAAGCTTGCAGCAATAAGCGATCTTTTCGGCATAACCACAGACGAGCTGATAAAAGGCGAGGCTCCGGAGGTCAGCAGCTCCGGGTTCCGGGCAGAAAAAACCGCACCCGTAAGGCTCGGACTGGAGTACAAAAGCAGCCGCACCGTCCGGGGTATCCCCCTTGTACATGTGAACCTAGGTCTTGGCAGGCGCACCGCCAAAGGCATCATCGCCGTCGGTAACAAGGCTGTGGGAGTGATCTCCGCCGGATTTCTCTCGGTGGGCGTGATCTCCGCAGGGCTGCTGTGCGCCGGGTTGCTGGCTATCGGCACGCTGTCGGCAGGGATAATTGCGCTGGGGGCGGTCGCTGCCGGCGTGCTCGCTTTCGGCGGCGTTGCAGTGGGAGTTGTCGCGCTGGGGGGACTTGCCGTGGGGGTATACTCCATTGGCGGAGCCGCGTTCGCCTCTGAGATCGCCGCCGGGGGACTTGCCCACGCAAAGATCGCGATCGGCGACTCGGTTCAGGGAACAGTCGAGATCCCACAGTCGATACCGGCGGAGCAGGCACGGGCGCTCATCACGGAACACTCGCCGGGCACTCCGGGGATTCTCACCGACATTTTCTCTGCAATAGCCGAAAATATTTCAACAGCAGACTGACGAAACACACCATGCCCCGGCGTATTCCCCACCGGGGTATTTCCATGCGTACAGCTTGACTGGAGGTATACTTTATGCTAAAATATTGACAGAGGTGATAACTATGCACAGCAGTATCTATCCCGTCCTTGCAGCCCAGACAAGGCTCCCCTTCTACCTTTCCGGCGCCGGGGTGTCCGACCCGGAATACCATGTGACGCGCCCCGAGGGACTGGTGTCAAGCCAGATACTCTTTACCAGGCGCGGCACCGGGATACTCCGGATAGACGGCAGGATCCTTCCCCAGACCCCGGGGAGCCTGTTTTTCCTGACCCCGGGCGTGCCGCATGAATACTACCCCGAAAGCGGCGAATGGGAGACCGCGTGGGTGGTATTCCGGGGAGCGCATATCCGCGAGACGATCGCAGAAATGGGCTTTGGCGCATGGCACGAGAAAAGCGGCGTGGATCTTTCCGGCTGCGAACGGATCTTCAGCCGGATAATGTCCGCCGCCGCTGATCCGCTGTCCGGCGGAGAGCGCTGCTCCATGCTGGTTTACGAATACCTGCTGGAGGTGCGTGCACTGCTGCTTTGCGGAAATTCACGGGAGGGTGGGCTTACCGCCCCGGCGGTGCGCTTCATGGACGAGAATTTCAGCCGGGATATCACGCTGGAAGAGCTAGCAGAGCTGTGCAGCGTTTCGGTACAGCACTTTTGCAGGGTGTTCCGGCAGCAGTTCAGCATGCGGCCTATGGAATACCTCGCATTGCGCCGGGTTTCAGAGGCAAAGCGCCTGTTAAGCTCCACGGATCGCTCCGTCACCGAAATAGCCGCCATGACCGGCTACAGCACCCCCACCTACTTCGGAACGGTATTCCGCCGTTATGAGGGTGTGTCGCCCTCCGTCTGGAGGAAGCTCTCGCCCGGGTCGTGATGTTCATATTTTGATAGTCCGGCAAATATTTGAGATTGAAAACCGCTCCCGTATGCGCTATACTATAATCACATGAAGCACGAAAGGAGCGTTCTTATGAAGTTGGCAAAAATCGCGGCGGCTGTATGTGCGGCGGCTTCGGTCAATTCGGTAATACTGCCTGCGGCGGCGGAACAGGAGGTGCAGCCCATGAATATAGTTATTGACGGAAAAAACGCCAACACTCTGGAAAATATGCTGTACCGGGGTGTGGGAATGGTAAGCGGCAACAATTCCTCGCGCCTGCTGCTGGACTACAAAAACGAAAATCCCGAGGCATACTGGGAGATAATGAACTACATGTTCGGAAAGCAGGGACTTGAAATAGCCCACCTTAAACTGGAAATGGGTTCTGACGTGAACTCCTCGTCAGGCACCGAGCCTTCCGTAATGCGCACCGAGGACGAAAAAGCGGACGTAACACGCGGCGCAGGCTACCAGCTGGCGGCGGACGCAAAGACTATAAACCCCGACCTCACCCTCGACATGCTGTGGTGGAGCGAGCCGCTCTGGGTCAGCAATTCCACGGACGTTTACGCTGCACGCTACAAGTGGTACAAGCAGACCCTCGACGCAGCTTACGAGACCTACGGGCTGAAGTTCGACTATGTTTCCTCTACCCAGAACGAGCGCGTCAGGGACAACGACTGGATAAAGTACCTCTCGGAGCACCTGAGATCCGAGACCGACTGCCCTTACGACTACTCCGCGATAAAGATAGTCGCCGGCGAGGAGGTCTGCACATGGCAGGCAGCGTCCGAGGTGCTAAAGCAGGTAAAGGACGGCGACAACAGCCTGTCTGACTGCATAGACGTACTGGGAAGCCACTACACCAGCAGCTCAAACGAGCATGCGCAGACCCTCGCCCGGGAATACGGCAAGGAGCTGTGGTTCAGCGAGGGCAGCACTCCCATGGCTTATTCCGAGGGCACATGGCGTTTTGACGAGGGAAATTCCGGACTGACCGGGATAAACGGCGCGCTGGATATCGCCAACAGATTTCTCTCAATGTATCCCCAGGGCGGAATGACCCTATGCCAGTTCCAGCCGATCATTGCAGGGTACTACGACGGCGTGTGCTACTGCCAGAAGCAGTTCATCAACGCCTGCGACCCCTGGAGCGGATACTACACTCTGGACAGCGGATTTTACATGATGCTCCAGTTCACGCAGTTCCTGGACAAGGGCTGGAGCTACATCGACGGTGCGTGCTACGCTGACGGAGTGCCCGGCGGCGACGGTCACGCGATAGTTGACGCGAAATACAGCTACATAACCCTTTGCAGCCCCGACAAGTCGGATTACACTACCGTCATCACCAACACCACCCCCGAGCCGATAACCTACCGGTTCACGGTGTCCGACCTGGACGCAGCCGGAAAGGATATCAACCTCTGGGAGACAAGAGGCCCTGACAGCGGAGCATATAACGAGAATTACTTCAGGAATATCGGCAAAATCACCCCGGATGAGAGCGACGGCACATACTCCTATTCCGTCACCGTGAAGCCCTATTCTATCCTCACCGCCTCCACGATAGAGCTTACCCCGGCGGAATATCACCGGAGCGAGCCGGAGCAGCGCACGATACTGGAACTCCCCTATACCGATGATTACGAGTACGCGGATTATCCTGAAAACTACCTTTCCTCCAGAGGAAACGCACCGAGATACACCACCGACGAGGGCGGCGCTTTCGAGGTTGAAAACGGCGTTCTTGTTCAGCAGATAACCGCCGATATCAAGGCAAAGGACTGGGGCTGGACTCCCGACCCGACAACGAATTTCGGCGACGACCGCTGGTACAACTACAGCGTTTCCGCTGACGTGATATTCGCCCCGGCTGAGGATAAGAGCGCTAATTACGCCGGTGTGGGACTGCGCTACAATCAGGGGCACATGGGCGCTTCCGGCTACTGGCTGAAGCTCACCGAAAGCGGCAGCTGGAGCCTTTGGAAGAACAGCAAGGTACTGGAAGAGGGCAGCTGCACCGCCGATACCTCCGCCGCGGTCGATCTGAAGATCCAGGCGGTAAACGATAATGTTATCTGCTGGGTAAACGGCGAGCAGGTATGCGATTACACCGCAGGCGAGGTAAGCTCCCTCAGCGCAGGCAGAGCAGCACTGTATTCCTCCTATAACCGCAATGGGTTCGACAACCTGGTTATTGAAGCCGCGGACGGTGCTGAGCCGTACATCACCCGGTACGACAATACCCACGCAATGTTCAGCTATTCCGGCGAATGGCAGCATGAGACTATGTCCAGCTTCAAGAACCACAAGCGCACTGTTTCCACCGGTGAAGCCGGCTGCTCCCTCACTGTGGAGTTTGACGGAACAGGAATTGCCCTCACCGGCGGCGGAAAGGGCGCGGCGGCAACCTACACCATTGACGGCGGCGAGCCGCAGGAGTACACCGTTCCGGTCACTGCGACAAGGGGCGTAACATTCCTGCTGACAGGTCTTGAAAAGGGACATCACACGCTGCAATTAACGATAAACGATGGAACGTTCAACGTTGACTCTGCTGAGATATCCGGCGGCGAGGTATACACCGCAAAGCAGCTTTCTCACTCAAAGGACGAAGTTTACACCCCCGTGCAGAACACCGAAGACCAGTCCGGCTCTGACCGTGGAGCGATCTCCGGTGAAGCCGCAGGCGATACTGCAAACCCTGACAGCTCCGATCCCGGTAACGCTGATAATTCAGAAAACGCTGACAATTCCGCAAACGGCTTCCCGGTAGGCGCTATCGTCGGAACGGGCGCGGCGGTCGCAGCCGCAGCCGGTATAGGTATCGGAGTGGCAGTACACCAAAAGAAGAAAAAGTGATATCAACACCGTTATGCAACGGTTTGAAAACAATAAAGGCGCTGTGTAGTCCGCAGTGCCTTTCCTGTATATTCATTCGATATTCTCACCTGTGATAGTCCCGTCAAGGTGGAGTATCAGCGCACGGCGCGTTACTATACCACACAGGCAGCCGCGCCCGTCAACGATCGGAACGTAGTTCTGCTCCAGCGACCGCGAAATAAGCTCCCTGAGAGACGCGTATATCGGAAGCGGCGTACAGAAATTCGGACGGAATATCTCTGCTATACGATACTTTTCGTGAGCCTTCATCTCGGTAGTTCCCACGGCGAGGATATGCCGCAGGAAGTCTCCCTCCGTCACGCTGCCGAGATAGACGTCCTGATCATCAAGCACCGGGATAGAGGTATAGCGGTGGTATTTCATTATCTCAAGTCCCTGGCGCACCGTGTCGTTTGCATGAACTGCGGCAACGGATATTTTCGGTATCATTATCCTCGCGATATTCACCTGAGGCTCTGTATTTTCGCTTGTCATAGTATTTCTCCTGTTTTCTGCAAAACTGCCGCCCCACGCTTTGCCGGGACGGCATTCGTTTTTCAGTACACCTCTGTACCGCTGTAATAGTAGGTCAGTATCTGCTTATAGTCATATCCGAGGTAGGTGGCAAGGGCGTTCGCGCCGTTCTGGCTCATTCCCACGCCATGACCGTATCCATATGTCGTGAACGTGAACATATCCGTTCCCGGGTCGTAAGATATATCGAACGAGCTTGACCGCAGCCCGAAGCTCATTATCTTCTCGCGGAACACCCTGCCGGTGATCTTCACGGAGTTGCCGCTGCTGTCGGTGTAGCTGTGATAACCGCCGATACTCATCTGCCCGACATAGTTGCCGTCAATACGGTTCTCTATCGAAAGCCAGGACGACGGGTCGCCGGAAAGCTCGATACCGGTCTTATCCAGCACGTTCTGCTTTATCTCCGCCGAGGAGAACTGCGTGGTCTTTCCGTAATTCGGATCGTATTTTGCGTCCAGGTCGCAGAAGCGGCTTTCGAGATAGGGATAGTCAGTTCCCCACACGTTAATGCTGGAAGCGGTATACCCTGCCGAGGACGCGGAATAAACCGCCTGTATCAGCGCGCCGTTGTAATATATCCCCTTGCCGATAACGGACTCCACCAGCACCTCCACCGAGTCGGAAACGCTGCTTGAAAGTCCCACGCTGGGATATGTGCCGTAGTCATTGCAGAACTTAACGTATGTATACGCCGCGACTGCCTGCGCCTTTATCGCCTCGGGTGCGAACGTATACCCGACCTCGTGCTGGGTTATTTTGGCGACTATCTCCAGCGCACTTCCGGAAACAACTCCGCCGTTGGAGCGCACATAAAGCACCTCTCCCGTCACATCGCTGCCGGGTTCGTCCTCCGGCTCGGTAATGTCCGGCTGGTCGTCGGAAGCCGTGGTGGTATCCGTATCGACCGGGATACCTGCCGGAGTTGTCGCAGCAGTTGTGGTAGTCTGGGTTGTCGCCGCAGTCGTAGTGGTGGCCGCGGTGGTCTGAACCGGCTGCGTAGTTGTGGCAGCTGTGGTGGTAGTTGCCGCCGTTGTCGTTTCAGCCGGGGTATCCTCTTCCTCCTCGGGCAGAGTGATGACTATCTCATCGGTAACTTCCCCGGTGCCGCCGAGGATCTCATCAGTCTCCCCGGTGGGCGGTTCCCGGGTGATATCGTCACGCACGCTGTATGTACTCTGCACCATTTTGCTGGACAGCGACAGCGGAGCCATTTCCATTAAGTCAACCGTGATAAGCCCGGAGCTGGTCTCGTCCGGAACCAGGAAGTCCAGCGTTCCCTGACCGCCTGCCTCGCCGATATCGTCGATCATTCCGTCAGCCTCCGCTGTGGCAGCGGCGGTATCCTGGCTCATAGCCTCTCCGCCCACCGTTCCCGTTACTCCGCAGACGAACATATAGCAGCTGCCTATCAGCAGAGCCGTACCTGTTTTCACAAGTGATATTTTCATGAAGCCTCCGTTACTGGTAGTTTTCCGGGTCATCCATCAGCCCGTTCTCCTCAAGATACTCCTTCATGCCCGGAACGAGAGAAATATCCCATGTCCTGCCCTTCCACTTGTCTCCGAACGCATTCACATACGCGTCGAAATACTTCACGCTGGATTTCCAGGTGATCTTTGATGTATCGACCTCCGGGCTTTCGTTCTCGCGAACCTTTCTCGCAACGATAACAAGCCTCAGATCCTCAAATCCGGTGGAGCCGTCGCAGGTGGAGAGCGTCAGCAGCTCATCACCGTACTCAACGTCAACACCGGTATTGTACTTGCTGCGATCCATTACCTCCATGATATACTTGTAGAATTCATCGCTGTTCTTGAAATAAACGTACTTGGTGTAATCAAACACCTCGCCGTGCTCCTCGTTTGTGTTGATTATGAACACGGAGATTATCTTGTACTTGTTATCCTGGTAAAGCGTGTTGAAGTCTATTACCGGAGTATCCCTGAGGAAGTCGATATTGTTGTTGTAGTTGTTCAGCGCCGCGAACTTGTACTTGTACAGCATGTTGTGACCATACAGGATAGTGTTGTTGGGCATTTCATTGGGACCGAACCTGCCCTCGTAATCCGTAAAGATCGTCCCGGCGAATTCTTCCTCCTTGTTGAAGTTGTGGTGAAGATAGAACAGGTTGTCGTCGCCCTGCACCACGGGATAATCAACGTTGGTGCCGTTTATGGTGATCCAGCCCACGAAGTCGTTGTTTGCGTCGTAGTAAGCGGCGTATTCCTCGTTAATGGAGCCGTCGGGCAGATTGTCTATCTGCTGCTGGGTAGGCTCGTTTGCGTTCACCACCACCGTCTGACCGTCCTGAACGACAGTCTCGCCGTTGCTGTTCACTATCTGATCCAGACCGTCGTTTTCCGGCGCGAACGCCAGTGAAATGAAATGAATCGCGATGATGACCACCGCTCCTATGAGAAGCAGCAGCGACAGCAGGAATATCAGCTTTCTTGCGACCTCGCTGCCATCGTCTCCCTTGCACGGAAACAGTCCCGTAACAAGGCTCTTCCCGAAGCTCTGCTTTTTCTTTTTGCGCTTCTTCCTGTTATTGTTCGGGGACAGTCCCATATCCATTTCTGCCATTGGTAATTATCTTCCTTTCAGAGTTGCAATTATACCAGGTATAAACCGGGTTGTTCCGGGAGCAGTATTATTCGTCGTCGGATTTTTCCGCTTCGGTGGTGTAGGAATAATCGAAGATCATTCCGGGATCCCACTTCCTGCCGCCCCAGGAGCCGCCGTACACTTTGTAATAGTAGTCAAAATAGAGAGGATCGGGGTTCGCATACGCCTTGTCAACATTGACCGTGGGATCCTCGCCCTCGCGCACCTCCCTGCCGAAAATGACCCAGCGGCAGTCCACGCCGTAGTCAAGAATGCAGGTGGACAGCGTGATAAGGTTATCGCCGTACTGCAGGTCTACGTCCGTGTAAAAGGTGGTGCGGTCGAGTATCTGGGCGATGTAGTTATCAAATTCCGCCTTTGTCTTGAACTTCCTGCCCTGGAGGTAATAGAACACCTCGCCGTCCTCTTCCTCTGTATTCACCAGCATTCCGGCGAATATCTTGTAGGTGCAGTTGCGGTAGAGCGTGTTGAAGGTTATCGTGGGGTACTGCCTGTACCAGTCAAGCCCGTTGTCCTTGCCGTAGCGGTAATTGAAGTACCTGGTCAGCTTTGCGAAATACTCGCCGGTAACGACATTATGCCCGTACAGTATCGTATTCGCCGGGGTATTATCCGGAGTTATCTTCTCACGGTAATCCGCGAACACGGTGCCTGTCTTGCTGTATTCTCCGTTGAGATTGTGGTCGAGGTAGTAGTCATTGTCCTCGCCCTGAACCACAACGTTGTTTATGAACGGGTCGTCGGGATCTCCCATGGTTATCCAGCCGATAACGTCCTTGTTCTGCTCCAGCAGCGGCAGGAAATCCTTGTTCACCTCGGGGTATTCCTCGGCAAGCTCCTCCTGCTTTTTCTGATCCACCGTGACGGTCGCGGTGCCGTGATATATCTCGCTCAGCTGTTCGTTCAGCTTTTTGTCCTTGGCTCCGCTGCCGTAGAACGTAATGATAGTCACCAGCGATACCACCAGTACCACCGCCGCAGCCAGGAAGATCACCTTTCTGACGATCTCCACAGGCTTGTCGCCCTTCCAGGGAATAAGGTATTTCGCTATCCGCAGGAATATGTTTTCCTTCTCAACAAAATTTGCCATATCGATCTGTCCTTTCGGAAACTGTCATACTAATAACCGCTTGACAACCGGAGCGGTGCCGGATCTCTGAATATAGCTCCTGAGTTCAAATGGCTATTAGTATCAATAGCTGAGCAGCTTTCTCTTGTCCCACTCGCACACGCCGTTCCATGAACCGCCGTAAATGCGCTCGTAATAGATACGGAACAGTCTGGGATTGAGATTTCGCTTTGCCACGGTGACGTCAACGCTCTCGCTCTCACCGGGGCGTACTTTTCTTGCAAAGAGCACCCACCTGGTGTCGATACTCTTTCCCAGCGGCCAGCAGCAGGTGGACATTGTGAGCAGCTGATCGCCGTAGGTGAGGTCAACATCGGTGAAGAACCAGCTTCTTTCCATTATGCCGATGACGAAATCGTTGAAATCGTCCTTGCTGCTGAACGAGGTCTTGTGTGCGTAATCGAACACCTCGCCGTACTCCGACTGGGTATTCGCCAGCACGCCTGCGAAGATCTTGTAGGTCGCGCAGCCGCCGTCCGGGGTCGCCAGCATAACGGTGGGGTGTACCTTGTAGAACGCCAGCGGCTCGCGGCTCGAGTCGTTGGGCACATAGTGCGTCACATGCGCGAAGAACTCGCCGCTTATCATGTTGTGTCCGTAGAGGATTATGTTGCCGTCCGTTCCGTCCCACTTATTCTTGTAGGACGAGAACACCGTGCCGGACACGCTGTTGTTCCCGTAAAAGTCGTGGGTGAGGTAGTACTCGTTGTCGTTGGACTGCACCACAACATTGTTCACGCTGGTGCCGGTTATCTTTATCCACCCCCGGGTGTCGGGATTGGTGGACTTCAGATCAGACCAGTTGGGATATATCGGAGTGTTCTCCAGCGGAGTAACGTTAATTTCCTCCGTACCTGCTTCCGCCGTGACTATGGTGCTGGTGTTGAACGGGTCGTAATCCGGATCGACATTCACGAGGTTATCATTTTCCACGCCGCCCAGGTTAGCTATACTGGAGTTGGTGTTGCGGTCGTTGTTCATGCCGATAAGCTGCCATGCAAGCACGCCCAGAGTCGCCACGAACACGACTATCGCCGCGATAAGTACGATCTTGCGAAACTTCTCTCCCGGCTCGTCGTCCGCCTGTGGAAACGCCGCAGCGCAGAACCGCTGCCAGCCGGATTTCGGTCTGCCCTTTATTTTATCCTGCTTCCTGCGGGGGTGCGGCTCGGAATAGAAATCCAGCTTGTCCACCGCGATGTCTCTCGAAGCAGAGGTGTTTTTCTTCTTTGGCTTGTCTGTATAGTTTGCCATATTTATCCCCCTGACTTAATTCTCTCTGAAAGCAGCTCCAGCGCCTTTTGCGCCGCCTGTGCGCGTACAAGCTCCCTGTCCCCGGAGAACAGGAAACGTTCCCCCCGGCAGCCCACTGCGCCGCTCACTGCTATGCATACTTCCCCGACGGGGTGCTCGGCGCTTCCTCCCGTTGGCCCTGCGACTCCTGTTGTGGATACCGCAAAGTCCGCGCCGGAAAGCCGCCGAACGCCCTCCGCCATTGCTTCAGCGCACTGCACGCTGTATTCCGTGTACTTTTCCAGAATATCCCTGCTGACGTGGAGCGTCTGCTGCTTTATCCTGTTGGAATAAGAACACACCCCCAGCTCTATCACCGCCGAGCTTCCAGACACAGATGTCACCGCCCCGGAGATCATTCCGCCGGTGCAGCTCTCCGCCGTGGATATCCTTACCCCACGGGAAACGCACTCTGCAACGATATCCGCCGCCAGCGCCGAAATGCTGCTGTAGATCTCACCAGCCGTCATATCACATGTCCAGACCCACGGTGCGCTGACCGTATCTGAACCGCTTCACCTCGGTTTCTCTCACCGCTTTTTCGATAAGCGGCTCAAAGTCGAAGGACGCTTCCGCCTTCAGGATATCCTCCATAGTGGGGCGCGTCTTGGGGTGCTTCGGCGAGAACACCGTGCAGCAATCCTCATACGGGAGCGTGGAGATATCGAAGGTGTCGATCTTTCTGGAAATATCCACGATCTCACGCTTATCCATGCCGATGACCGGACGGAACACCGGATACTCCGCAGCGGCATTGGTGCAGAATATCGCCGGCAGCGTCTGGCTTGCCACCTGCGCAACGCTCTCCCCGGTGATTATCGCCCCGTAGTCGTTGGCGGCGCACACGCGGTTCGCTATCTTCACCATCAGCCTGCGCATCAGCACCGTGAAAAGCTCCTCGGGACAGTTGTCGCGCAGCGCCTCCTGAAGCTCGGTGAACGGCACGCAGTAGAATATGATGTCGCCGCACCAGTCGGTGAGCTTTTCGCAGAGGGCTTCCACCTTCATGCGCGCACGCTCCGAGGTGTACGGCGGACTGACATAGTGTATGCAGTCCACGATAAGTCCGCGCTTCGCCATCATGTAGCCTGCCACCGGGCTGTCGATGCCGCCGGAGAGCATAAGCAGGCTCTTTCCGGAGCTTCCCACCGGCATACCCCCGGCGCCGGGTATCCTCAGTGCGCTCAGATATGCGCCGTTATCGCGTATCTCCAGCCTTACTGTTACCTCCGGCTCATGAACGTCCACTCCCAGATGAGGGAACGCGTCAAGAATGACCGCGCCCAGCTCCTGCTGTATCTCCGGGGTCTTCATCGGGAAAGCCTTGTCGCTGCGCTTGGACTCCACCTTGAAGGTCTTTGCACCCTCCAGCGCTTCCCTCAGATACTCCCCGGCGTGCTGTGCGATAACGCTGAAATCCTTCGGGAACACCGCGCAGCGCTGTATTGCGCTTATGCCGAATATCTTCTGAAGTCTGCCGATCACCTCGTCAATGTCCGCGTCCCCGGGAGGGGTGATGTATATCGTGGATTGTCTGCGGTAGAATTCGAATGTGCCGAGCTTTTTCAGACGGCGTTTTATGTTCTTCTGGAGCATGTCCTCAAAGGTGGACTTGTTCAGTCCCTTCAGGGCTATCTCTCCGTATTTTACCAGTATTATCTCTTTCATCTGTTGTTATTCCTTTGCAAATCATCTGCGGAAACGCTCTATCCCGGCGTTGATCCCGGCGACAAGAGCGTCGATGTCCTCAGCCGTGGTGTCCGCACACATGCTTACTCTCACGGCGCTGTCCGCCAGCTTGTCCGGTATACCGAACGCCGCCAGCACTCCGCTTGTCTTTCCCCTGGAGCACGCCGAGCCGCTGGAAACGTATATCTCACGTTCCTCCAGAGAATGCAGCATTATCTCAGACCTCACGCCCTCCACGCTGAAATTCACAATGTTGGGCAGGCAGTCCTCCCCGGAATTCACCGTGATCCCCGAAAGAGAGGAAAGCCTCTCCAGCAGACGCTGCTTCAGCGCCGAGAAGTGCTCCGCAGTGCCGTGGTAAGCCCTTACAGCTGCGTCCAGCCCGGCGATAATCTCCACCGGCTCGGTTCCGCTGCGCAGGTTTTTCTGCTGACCGCCGCCCAGAAGCAGCGGAGTAATGCGTATGCCTTTCTTTATGTAGAGCGCGCCAATACCCTTGCTCGCATGGATCTTGTGCCCGGAAATGCTGATAAGATCGCCCTCCAGCGGCACTTTAAGAAATCCCTGCACCGCGTCGATATGAACTATCGTCTTAGGATTTTTCTTTTTGACAAGGCGGTACAGACGCTTTACGTCCACCGCATACCCGGTCTCGTTGTTTACCGCCATGCAGCTTAGCAGCAGGGTGTGCTCGTCCACTGCGTCCGCCAGCGCCTGAACGAAGTCCGGGTGATCCTTCGGTGCAAGGCGCACTACCTCGAAGCCCTTTTCCTCCAGGCGGGTCATTACGTTCGCCACCGACGGGTGCTCAATGGCGGTGGTGACTATCCTGTTTCCCGTGCGGCGGTAGATGTCCGCCGCGCCGTTTATTGCAGTGTTGCTGCTTTCCGTTGCGCCGGAGGTGAAGATGATGTCCCCCTCTCCCAGCTTTGAAAGCAGCGTCTTTTTCGCCGCCGTGATGATCTTCTCGGAGCGTATTCCCATTCTGTGGAGCGAGCTTGCATTGCCGAAGCTGTCACGCATGGCTTCTGCGACCGCCGCCACCGTTTCAGCGCAGGGCTTTGTGGTTGCCGCGCTGTCAAGATATATCATTGTTATTCTCCCTTTTGTCCACTTGCCTGTTTATTCGCATAGTGACGCATTATATATACTATATCAGTATATCACAAAATCCACGTTTTGAACAGTCTTTTTTTGAAATTTTCACTTTTATTTCATTGTGTTTACGGCGAAATAACAAAAGGTTACAAAACGGTTACAGAAAACCCGGAAAAGTTACTGAAAAATGACAATGTAAGGAAATCCGGTTACAATATTGTCATATATATTGATTTTTCTCTTTTCCGGTGATACAATATATACAGAAAGAGAAAAGCAAGAACATCTACATCTTAATCATGATATAATATATGATCCTCCAATTCCAAAAACCTCCGGTTCGCCGGGGGTTTTTGGTTTTGTAAAATAATTATCCCCCGGAGAAGTTTTCCGGGGGATATGTACTATTCTGAAATAAGGGATCAATCAGAGAACATCGCAGTAGAGAGATATCTCTCACCAGTATCGGGGAGAAGCACAACAATGTTCTTGCCCTTGTTCTCGGGGCGCTTTGCAAGCTGGATAGCAGCCCACATCGCCGCGCCGGAGGAAATTCCCACCAGAACACCCTGGGTGCGCGCTATACGTCTGCCGGTGGCGAATGCGTCGTCGTTATCAACGGTGATTATCTCATCGTAGATCTTGGTATCGAGGGTGTCGGGTACAAATCCGGCGCCGATACCCTGGATCTTATGGGGACCTGCCTTGCCCTCGGAAAGAACAGGAGAACTCTTCGGCTCCACCGCTACTACCTTTACCGCCGGGTTCTTGCTCTTGAGATACTTGCCAACGCCGCTGACAGTACCGCCGGTGCCAACGCCTGCAACAAAGATATCCACCTTGCCGTCGGTATCCTCCCAGATTTCCGGGCCTGTGGTAGCCTCATGAACGGCAGGGTTAGCAGGGTTCGTGAACTGGGACGGGATAAATCCGCCGGGGATCTCCTTTGCAAGCTCCTCAGCCTTTGCGATAGCGCCCTTCATGCCCTTCGCTCCGTCTGTGAGCACCAGCTCTGCGCCGTAGGCTTTCATCAGGTTGCGGCGCTCCACGCTCATAGTCTCGGGCATAACGATGATTATGCGGTAGTTCCTCGCCGCCGCAACGGAAGCAAGACCGATACCGGTGTTACCGCTGGTAGGCTCGATGATAACACTGTCGGGCTTGAGCACGCCGCGCTTCTCAGCGTCGTTTATCATAGCCGCAGCAACTCTGTCCTTTACGCTGCCTGCCGGGTTGAAAAGCTCCAGCTTTGCGAAGATCTTCGCGCCTGCCTGCTCTTCCTCCTCGATTTTTGTCACCTCAAGCAGAGGGGTGTGTCCGATCGTGTCAGTGATAGTCTGGTAAACCTTCATACTGTTTTCTCCTTTTCATATTATCCGAAATAGTTTGGGGTACGCCGATCAATGCAAAGCGAAACTAAATTGCCGCGCAAGTTTCCTCTTTTCCTGATCCGCGTTTCCCCGGGTGACAGGCAGGGGGACTTTCCGCCCTAATACCAATATCACCTATCAGCTTAGTATGATTTTAGCATATTTTTATTGAAATGTCAAGGGGTTTTGAAAAATTTTCCCGGTTATTTGGGACAGATTTTGCAAATGGCTGTCCAATGCGGATCAGAAGTCATATATCATCGCAATTCCTCATAAGATGTGAAAAAGAAACGTCCTCAGACACGCTGGGGGCAAGAGGAGAGTGAAAACCACATCATACAATGGGGGTGCGATTTGAAGTGAAGAAAGATACAAACGGGGAAATGGATCAGGAAAGATGTGTCACACTCGGACATTATATAGTAGAAAACAACGCAACAGTCCGCGCGGCAGCAAAACAGTTCGGGATAAGCAAAAGCACGGTGCACCAGGATATCACCGCAAGACTGGAGAAAGTGAACAAACAGCTACATGACGAGGTAAAAGCAGTCCTTGACAGGAACAAGCAGGAACGCCACCTGCGCGGAGGTCAGGCTACAAAGAAGAAATACGCAGAGCTTTCCAGAAAAAGGATATAGCATACATAATCCGCTCCCTCTGAATTTCCGGAGGGAGCAGCGCTTTTTTCACATGTGTATTTCCAGGAAACGATATCCATTTACATACCATTACCAGCAGGCTGCCGCGTTAAAAATCCGTTAAGAAAACAGAATTACCAGTGCTGCACAATGACGGGGAATGTCCGGAAAACGGGATTGTTACGGCATTTGTGGGTATCTGATGTGATATTGTGGCGCAGAGTATCATTTCAAATATTTTCCAAAAACCTCTTGCAAAAATATCCAGAATATGGTATTATAAACTTACAGAAAAAACCAGACATTCCACAAATACCGCCGAAGGGGAAAATATCCGGGCGATAAGGAATGACAAAACGGAGGTATATCATGACAAACAGGATCAAAGTACTTATCGGAAGCGACACAGCTGAATGCGGAATGGCATGGGCAGGCGCGCTCAAGGGCGCAGGAATGTATGCGATAACGCGGCACTGCGACGGAAACGCGGTGCTCAGCTCTATAAAATCAGAGGCACCCGACGTGGCGGTGCTTGAAGCAAAAATGCCCTACTGCGACGCCGTGGAGGTTATCCGCAGACTTAAAACCGAAAAGAAATACTGCCCCAATGTTCTTATAGTATCCGGCACGGACGACCCGAGGCTGGAGCGCGACGCGATAAACGCAGGCGCGGCAGGAGTTATGGTGAAGCCGGTGGATCCCCAGTATCTTGTCAGCCGGGTGGAGCGGCTGTGCTCTCCCTGCGACGAGCCGGAAGCAGTGCCGGACGAGACCGACCTTGAATGCGCCGTGACCGAGATAATCCACCAGGTGGGGATACCTGCGCACATCAAGGGCTACCACTACCTCCGCACGGCGATAATGCTGTCCGTCAACAACGATGAGATGATAAACTGCGTCACAAAGCTGCTCTATCCCACAGTCGCAAAGCGTTACCAGACCACCAGCTCCCGTGTAGAGCGCGCAATACGCCACGCAATCGAGATCGCATGGGACAGGGGCGACATCGACGTGCTCACCAGGATATTCTCCTACACGGTACATACCTCAAGGGGAAAGCCCACCAATTCAGAGTTCATCGCGCTTATTGCCGATCATCTGCGGCTCAAATTCAAATCCCGCGGCAGCGTTCCGGCGTTCCAGAGATAACAAATACAGCCCTCCCGAAAAAGGAGGGCTCAGCTTGTCGAAAAAGTCATTTTCCGCAGGAAAATGACCAATTGAAATCCGTTTTTTGCCACGGGTCTCTGTGTCGAAACTTAGTTGCGCAACGTCCTGTTGCGCTTTGGTTTCGACCTTGGCAACATCGTGTTGCCTGGGCAAAAAACACTGCTATCCGCGCAAGTGTGCGAATTGTCGGCTTTGCCGACAATGAGTGCGCGCAGTGCGGATGTACTCTGTCGGAAAAGTCGTAAGACTTTTTCGACAGACTGAGCTCTCCCGAAAAAAGGAGGGCTTTAATTATTCAGCGGAAGCCTCCGCTTTCATGCAGAAATCATAGAACGGAGCGATCTTCCGGAAATCCGCCGCGACCTTCTTCGCGAGCTTTGCCGAAAACATGATCTCCGGGTCGTCAGTGTCGAACGACAAGCCTATCCCTTTCCTGTCCAGCCAGCGGCGAAGCTCCTCGGGCTGGTCGGGGAATTTGCTGCGCTTGTACATATCACCGTAAAGAGAAAACGTCCTCTGCTTCTCCACCGCCATGAACGCCCTCTTGAAGCTGTCGTCCCCGGCAAGGATAAGCCGTCTCAGCGACTGCATAGACTTCGCCGAAGCGCAGTAGTATCCGCAGCCGTAGCTTATCCCACCGGCGCCGATCGAGAAATAGAACCCCGGCAGCGCGTGGTACTGCTCATGGCTCCTGCTGAAAGTGTACCAGATATGATCCCGGAATATCGAGTCCGGGTGAAGCCGCATATCCCGGTAGATCCTTGAGATCCGTGCCGGGTTTATTTCGATCTGCGGATCTATTTTGAGTATCGCCGGGGCAAGCTCCAGCACAAGCTCCTTCATTGGCTCGGTGACAAATTCCCGGTATTCCTCCTTGTGCTCGGCGAACCACTCCCGGCTGTCGTGCAGGCGGTTTTCAAACAGGAAATCAACGGATCTCTGTGAAAAATTCATTATTTTGCTCCTTATGCAGTGTTTTGCAGTAGACCATGGTGTAATATTACCCTGCAAGATACTCTTGCAGAAAGAAGGTAATATTATGGCTAAAATAACTCCGGCGCAGTTCTTTGAAAAGAACAACGCCGCATTCATGAAGTTCGGAAGAATGTTCACCCGAAAGCTCACCGACGAGCAGCTGATAACCGCCCTCGCCGAAAAGGATCTTGAGAAGCTGGCAAAGGTGTTCCGGCTGGTATTCGAGATGCTGGAGGAAAACTCCCCGGACAGCGGAACGCAGCTTGCAGCAATGATCTCCGCCTATTCCGGGATAAGCGAGGAGGAACAATGAGCACGCTATTCTCCCCACGCCAGCAGCAGGCGTTATCGCTGGTGAAGTCCGGCGGACTGCGGCGCATAAATATCCTGGAGGGAAGCGTCCGCAGCGGAAAGACCTGGATATCCGCGGTGATGTGGGGGTTCTGGGTCGCAGCTTCGCCGAGGGACGGCGCTTACCTCATGGCAGGAAAGACCCTCACCACCCTGCGACGCAACGTGCTTGAACCCATGTGCGGACTGTTCGGGAAATGCTTCACCTACAGCCTGAGCAAAAAGGAAGCACGGCTTTTCGGCAGGCGCGTCTACCTGGAGGGCGCGGCGAACGCCCAGGCGGAAAGCAAGATCCGGGGCATGACCCTTAACGGAGCCTACTGCGACGAGCTGTCGCTGTTCCCGGAGGAATTCTTCGCCATGCTGCTGTCAAGGCTGTCCGTCAGCGGCGCAAAGCTCCTCGCCACCACCAACCCCGACAATCCCGGGCACTGGCTGAAACGCAATTACCTTGGCAACAGCTCCATTGACCTACTGGACATCAAATTCACGCTTGACGACAACCCGTATCTGCCGCCGGAATACGTCCGAGCACTGAAAACGGAATACACCGGGGTGTACTACGACCGGTTCATACTCGGCAACTGGGTCGCCGCCGAGGGCAGGATATACGAGGATTTCTCCGACAAATGCCTGATATCCCCGGCAGAACTCAAAAGCCGGCTGTCCGTATCGCCGCTCATGACCTCGGTCGTGGGGGTGGACTACGGCGGAAACAAGAGCGCCAGCGCGTTCGTGCACACCGGGTACGACGCCGGATTTCAGAACGTGTACGTCCTCTCGGAGCACTACGACAAACGAAATATGTCTACGGAAAGCCTTATCGCCGCGTTTTCGGGGTTCATCGATTCGGAAAAAGAGCGCTTCCCCACGCTTTGCATGGCGTGCTGCGACAGCGCGGAACAGCTGCTGATAAAGAGCTTCCGCAGCGCCGTCAACATTGAAGTCCGCAACGCCATGAAAAAGCAGGTCGGCACCCGTATCAACATGGTGAACCGGCTGATATCCTCCGGACGGCTGCACATCAGCACCGAGTGTCCGCACCTCATTGAGGCGCTGAAAACCGCGCTGTGGGACGAAAAGAGCATTCACCGGGACATGAGGCTCGACGACGGTTCCACCAACATCGACAGCCTGGACGCGTTCGAATACTCGATAGAACGCTTTGAGCGCGAGCTTTTCAGATACTGACAGTATACACATCAACGGGCGGACACTCGTTCCGCCCATTAATATTTCTTACAGGGTGAGCTTTGCTTGCCCTGTTTTGTGCGTTATCAGAAATTTCCACCGTTCCAGCCCCACTGGTCTGTGGGGGAATACTTGACGTATATCTTGTCGGAGGGAACGCCCAGCACCTCGCCGTAGATCCGGCAGATCTCCGCGGTCATTCTGTCACAGTCGGAGGGAGAAGCGCTGCCGTAAAGGCTGACCTCCACGAACGCGGTCTTTTCCGGCTTCTCTCCCTGAAAATAAAGGCTGACGTTCGGCTCAAATCCCACCATGAGCCAGCTCTCGGTCTTGCCGATGAGCTTCACT
>JALEOL010000078.1 GCA_022766785.1 Oscillospiraceae bacterium | reverse complement strand
TAAGCCACTGTTTCTCCGGTGTAACTCACGCCCAGGGATCGGCGGACTTTGGGGGTCTGATATCAGGAAGCAGGTACTGCTCCCACAAAAACCACCGTCCGTCCCCTTTCATGCGCAGCTTTATCGGGCGCGGGCTGTCCGCTCCGCCGGAGGGAATGAACAGCTTCATATATCCCTGCTCAGCGCCGGAATTAAGGTCGCTGCAAACATTGATAGTGAACGGCTGACTGGGAGTGTAATCATTCTCCGGTACCGCTCCCACAAAATATGAGAACGGAACGTAGGTCTTTCCACCCCTGAACCGGTCGTTCAGGAAAGAGATCTCCTGCCCGTTCAGCGGTCGTGGACCTCTCAGCCAGTTGAGCATTTCGGTTCCGATGTCCTTATCGGCGGCATATGCACACAGCGCGCAAACAGTAAGCGCCGCGGTCTTGAACGGATCGTTGAGGTCTGCCTCCGGGAGCGCCTGCATTTCCCGGAGACTTTCCGGCAGAGCCGCGAATGTAAAGGTCTCGGTGCGCGTTCCCACGGAGGTCTGCAAGTTTGCAGCAGTGCCTGATAAGCTGCTGTTCAGCCTGTCAAATAACCCCATATTCCTTCCTCCTTTTTTCCGGTGCGGTGCCTGAAGCCGCCCGGAGCTTTTCTTTTTTGCTTTCCCACAAAGGGCAGTTACAGCCTGTTTCAATTCACAGTCTATGAAAATATTGTATAATAAAATCACTTCGGTGTCAACCTTGAATCAATGTTTTTCCGATTTTTTACATATACGCTAATTTCAACTCTCCAAATACAGCATTTTGACGAAATCTACTAACATTCATCAAAAATAAAATGGGACTGCCTGCGCAGCCCCAGATCATTATCAGCAGAGAAATTATACCGTTGCTCCCTTTGTGATGAATACAGGATAATCGAGAGAGCCGGTGATAGTGCGGTTCTTGGTGAGTGTTACGTCCTTATCGGTAATGCCGTTGATGAGAGCAGCCTTCTCCTCAATGACCGTACCCTGCATAACGATGCTGTTCTTTACGACAGCGCCCTTGCCCACAACTACTCCGCGGAACAGAACGGAATTCTCAACAATGCCGTCAATAATGCAGCCGTCGGCGATGAGAGAGCCTTTGACGCTGGCGTCAATGCCGTACTTCGCAGGAGCCACATCTCTTACCTTGGTGTAAATAGGCTTGCTCATGGAGAACACCTTGTGGCAGATGTCACGGTTCATCATGTCGTTGTTTGCCTTGTAGTAAGCCTTCATGCCGTCGATTATCTCGAAATAGCCGTCGTACTTATAGCCATAAACCTTGAAATCATGCAGCTTGTGCTGGAGGATATCCGTCTCAAAGCTGTAAAGGCTGCGGCACTCGCTCTCGCGGATTATGTTCTCGAGGAACGCGCGCGTTGTAACGTAGATGTTCAGCGCAGGCTTTACCTCGCCGCTTATCGAGGGTCTGGACAGAACGTCGAATACCACGTCGTTCTCGTCAACGCCCAGCACGGTGAACTTTGATGTCCGCTCAGCGTTGTAAACGCCGGTACCGTAAACGCAGGTGATATCCGCGCCCTTCTTCTCGTGGAACTCGATTATCGGCTTGAAATCTATGTTCGCGACCACGTTGCTGTCGGACATGATAACATACTCAGCCCCGGATTCCCGAATGAACTCCTGTGCGCCTGCAAGCGCCTCGAGCCTGCCTCTGTAAACGCCGTTGTCGCTTCTGCCGTAGGGGGGCAGGATATGCAGACCGCCGGTCTTTCTCGCAAGATCCCACTCACTGCCCATTCCGAGGTGATCCATCAGGGAGTAGTACTTAGCCTGTGTGATTATTCCCACCTGAGTAATACCGGAATTGACCATGCTGGAAAGCGGAAAATCCACCAAGCGGTATCTGGCGCCGAAAGGAACGCTCGCCATAGCTCTTGCCTTGGTCAGCTCGGGGAGGTTCTCTTCATGCATATTAGCAAAAATAAGTCCTAAAACATTGCCCATACTTGCCATATCAAAAACTCTTCCTTTCCTGTCTTATATATCCTTGGAGATCATAGCCTTGGGCGGTGCGACAGCCTTGTCGGAAACATTCACGTTGTGACCTACGACTGCAACGCCCCACTGGGACTTGTCCTCGATAAGCTCAGGACGTTCGCCGATATGCGCGCCCTCGCCGATGACGCAGTTCTCGCCGACGATCGAGTACTCGATCACAGCGCCCTTCCTGATAACGGTGTTCGGCATGATGATACTGTCACGGACGATCGCGCCCTCCTCGATGACTACACCGGCAAACAGCACCGCGAAGTCCACCATACCGTTGATCTCGCAGCCCTCTGCCACCATGGAGTTCTGTATCTGGCTGTTGGGACCTGCGTAATGCGGCGGCATTACCGGGTTCCTGGAATAGATCTTCCAGCTGTCGTCCAGCAGATCCAGCGGAACCTTGGGATCCAGCACGTCCATGTTTGCTTCCCACAGGGAGTCGATAGTGCCGACGTCCTTCCAGTAGCCGTCGAAGTGGTAAGCCACCATCTTTTCCTTGTTTTCCAGCATTGCCGGGATAATATTCTTGCCGAAGTCCTTTGTAGCGCCCTCGTCGTTCTCGTTCTCGATGAGGTACTTGCGCAGCTTTGCCCAGGTGAATACATAGATACCCATGGACGCAAGGTTGGACTTAGGCTCCTTGGGCTTCTCTGCGAACTCGTAGATAGTGCCGTCGGGGTTTGCGCTCATGATACCGAAGCGCGGCGCTTCCTCCCACGGAACCTCCAGAACAGCGATAGTAGCGTCAGCCTCGTGCTCCTTGTGGAAGTCCACCATCTTGGAATAGTCCATCTTGTAGATATGGTCGCCGGACAGAATAACGACATATTCCGGGTCATAGCGGTCGATGAAGCCGATATTCTGATAGATAGCGTTTGCCGTACCGGAATACCATGCCTTTCCGGCAGCGGTCTCATAAGGCGGCAGCACATGCACGCCGCCGTGAGCGCGGTCAAGACCCCACGGCTGACCGTTTCCTATGTACTCGTTGAGCACCAGCGGCTGGTACTGGGTAAGCACGCCTACAGTGTCGATACCTGAATTAACGCAGTTGGAAAGAGGGAAGTCGATGATCCTGTACTTTCCTCCGTAGGGGACTGCAGGCTTCGCCATCTCCTGTGTCAGTGCGTACAGCCGGCTTCCCTGTCCGCCGGCAAGCAGCATTGCAACGCACTCTTTTTTAATGTGATTCATATATTTCCTCCTGTCCCGACCTTTTGAGCCGTGATTTTCATATGATCATCGCCGTCCGCGGCGGTTCTGGCATGGGTTTTTCCGGCGGCTTTCTGCTTTCCTGTCGCGCCCTTGGTCACAGCAGGCTCCTTTTCAGCAGTTTCAGCCTTATCCTCAACGGGTTCCCCGGTGAGCTCCTTGAGCTGGCTTGGCGGAGTACGCTTGTTCTTTATCTTGAAGAACAGCGCAGCCATGGGGGGAAGATCCAGCGCGATGCGATACTGCTCGCCGTGCATCGGTTCCTCCTTAGCGGTCAGAACGCCGTTGGTGACGCCGGTTCCGCCATACTTTTCATCATCGGAGTTGAATACCTCCACATAGTCGGCATAATACGGCACACCGATCTCGTAGACCTCGTGCCTTACCGGCTGGAAGTTGCACACGCAGATAAGCTCTTCCTTGTTCCGCGCTATCCTGCGGAATGCAATAACGGAATTCGCGTTATCCTCGCTGGATATCCAGTGGAAGCCCTCCCAGCTGGTGTCGCACTCCCAAAGCGGAGGATTGTCGGTGTAGAACCTGTTCAGATCCTTCACATATTCGTGCAGCTTTCTGTGAGGCTCGAACTCCAGCACCTCCCAGTCAAGCTGAGTCTGGAAGTTCCACTCCTTGTACTGTGCGAACTCCTGTCCCATGAACATCAGCTTCTTGCCGGGGTGCGCGGTCATATAGCCGAGGAAGGTGCGCATCGAGTTGAAGCGGAACTCCCTGGGGCCGCCCATTTTGTCGAGCATGGAGCACTTTCCGTACACCACCTCGTCATGGGATATCGGCAGAATGAAGTTCTCGGAGAAAGCATAGTAGAACGAGAACGTCACCAGATTATGATTATAGGGTCGTCCCAGCGGATCCATGGACATGTAGCGGAGCATGTCGTTCATCCAGCCCATGTTCCACTTGAAGTTGAAGCCCAGTCCCCCGATATCCGCCGGCTTTGTTACCATAGGCCATGCGGTGGACTCCTCCGCGATCATCATTATGTTATTGTGCTCGCGGAACAGCGCCGCGTTCAGCTTCTGGAGGAAAGCCACAGCCTCAAGGTTCTCATGGCCGCCCTTGCTGTTGGGGCGCCACTCGCCGCCCTGACGGTCGTAGTCAAGATAAAGCATCGAAGCCACAGCGTCAACGCGCAGTCCGTCGATGTGGTATTTGTCAATCCAGTAATTTGCATTGGACACGAGGAAGCTCTGCACCTCGGGCTTGCCCCAGTCGAACACATGGGTGCCCCAGTTCTTGTGCTCGCGCTTTAACGGGTCGGCGTACTCATAACAGCTCGTTCCGTCAAATTCATACAGACCGGCGGCGTCCTTGGGGAAATGCGCCGGAACCCAGTCAATGATAACGCCTATCCCGGCGGCGTGGCACTGATCCACGAACTCCATGAATTCGTGCGGAGTGCCGAAACGGGAAGTCGGCGCGAAGTAGCCTATCTGCTGATATCCCCAGCTGCCGTCGTAGGGGAACTCCCCGATCGGCATAAGCTCGATGTGGGTGTAGCCCATCTTCTTTACATACGGGATAAGCTCCTTTGCCAGCTGACGGTAGCTTAGATAATTCTCGCCGTCCTTGCGCCAGGAGCCTGCGTTCACCTCGTAGATGTTGGCGGCGCTGTCGTAGATATTCTTTGAGTGAAGCTCCTCCATGTATTTCTGGTCAGTCCAGTTGAAGCCGCCTATGTCGTAAAACCTGGTGGCGGTGTTGGGGCGAAGCTCCATGTAATAGCCGTAGGGGTCAGCCTTGAGCTTTATCAGCCCGTCCTGGCTCTCCACGCTGTACTTGTAATTGTCATACTGCTTTATCCCGGGAACGAACAGCTCCCAGATACCGCCCTCACTGATCTTTTTCATCGGGTGGCGGCCTCTGTCCCAGTGGTCGAAATCGCCGACAACGCTCACGCTCCGGGCGTTCGGCGCCCATACCCTGAACACGGCGCCGGGCTTGCCGTTCTGCACATCTCTGTGAGAACCAAAGAATTCATACGCATGGGAATTCTCGCCCTGATGAAAGAGATAAAGCGGAACGCTGTATTTTTCCGGAACGATGATAGCCATACTTCAAGACCTCCTGTCATGGTGCCAAAATTAATCGTCGTTCTTCCCTGCCGGGAAGAAAAATAACCAAAAAGCCAGTCTCAGCCTATTGATCCTTTGTGATTATTGTACCACATTATATTATTTTTTTCAATAGTTTTGTGGAGTTTTCATGTTTTTAGCCATTTTTCTCCACGGAAATTTATGCATTATGTACAGTGCTTTTCAACTTTTTGTAAACAGTAAATCAGAGGTTCGTTACATGTGGGAAATGTTGTGGTATTTTTATGGATTTTTATGCAGGGAGGGGCTTGCCCCTGTCCTGCAATTTCTCTGTTATTTTCATATTTTTTCGACAAGCAGAGGGCGGATCCCATATCCGCCCGTACATACATCAACCTGCCGCGAATGTCGTTCCCCACGCAGACGCCAAACTCTCCCGAACAGTCATTGTCCATTCGTGTCTGGTAACTCCGGAGCGCGGCTGGGAATGTTCACCTCCCAACGCAGACTGCAATTATGCTGATATCGTCCTCCCTGCCGTTTTCCGCCGTTCTCGCAGTCCTCGCAAGATACTCCGAAAGCTCCTGCGGAGTGCGCCGCTCATCCCGGGAAAGCTCCCTGGAAAGCCACTCCTCGTCCAGCGCCGCGCCGTCGGTTGCCATGATTATCATATCCCCCGGGGAGACCCGGAATTTCTGCGCAGGAACGGTGAGCCTGCCCCCGGTCCCTGCCGGAGAGGACGACATGCAGGCCCTCAGCAGCCTGTCGGAGCATTTGATATAGCTTGCCGCCGCTCCTGCCTTGTAGATCACGCATTCCCCGGAATTAAGATCCAGCCGGCAGATGTCAAGCGTGGCGTAGCTCTCATCTGAGGACTTTACCATAAGAGAGGTGTTGACCATCTCCAGCGCCGCCGGAAGTGAAATGCCCCCCTTTATCAGCCTTGAAGCCATGCTGCACGCCATCGCCGAGTCTATCCTCGCCCGGCTGCCGCTGCCCATTCCATCGGAGAGCACCACATACAGCGCCCCGGTGGGGTCGGTGAAGCTGTCGAAGCAGTCTCCGCACACCCGGTTCTTCCCCCGGCACAGCTGGCACGCGCCTATCTCCGCGGACATAGCCGCCCTCTGCACTGCGGTGACGCGCACCCTGCCGCCGCTCGTGCTGACTTCCGGAAGGTCAAGCTCACGCCCCAGCGCCCTGATGAGCAGCTCGCCCAGATACTCCCTTTCGGTGGTAAGCTCCCCGGTGCCGTAAGCCTCCAGCCGCATTCTGCCGCCCTTTGTTATGGTTACGAACGCCGCCGGATTTTTCAGTCCGCACTCCGAGAGCACCTTTTCGGCGCGCCGCTCAACAGAACGGCTGCCGGTGCGTATCCTCCCGGCGGCAGCGCCCATGTCGGTAAGAATACCGCTCAGCGAAGAAAGCTGCCCGGAATACACCCGGCGAAGCTCCCGGATACGCTGCTGCTCCCCGGACGCCGAAAGATACTGCTCATACGCCTTGCGCACTGCCCGTATCACCCCGTCACGGTTGACGCATTCCGCCGCAGCCATCGGAGAAAGCGACTGCACCGAAAGCTCTCCCCCGGTGCGCAGCGTTTTCACCAGGCGGTCGAATTCCCGGTGGAACAGCTCGTATTTCTGCCCCCAGCACACCATGTTGTTAGGACAGCCGCGGCAGGCACGGTCAGCCGCCTTGTCCGCCACCTGTGGGAGACTTTCGCAGTAGCGCCGCTCCAGCGTGTCCGCCGCAGCCTCCAGTCCGGAATTTACCCCGGAAAGCGCTCCGGCGGCGAAGTTCAGCCGCTCCCTCATCATCAGCGCGGCGGAGTTTTCGGTAATTCCGCATTCCGCCGCCGTTTTCCGCTGAGGAATGACGATATATGCCGCCCCTGCCGCCGCAAGCTCCGCGAATACTCTCCAGCTGTCCCCCTCCGCTCCGGCGGTAAGAAGCAGCGCACAGCCGAAGAACAGCGTGCCCACTGCCCGGGTGATCTTTCCGAACCGGCACATGCAGGAGCTTACCACCGCCGCCAGACACACCGAGCCGGACTCCATGCCCCCTGCGCCGCCGGAAGCGCAAAGCCCGAACACCACCGCCGCCGCAGTGACCGCTCCGCAAGCGGCTCCGCGCCGCCCGGTCGTCCTCATGAGGAAAAAGCAAGCCAGCAGCCTGCCGATATTGCAGGGTGGGAGATCCAGCCTGCCGAGGGTCATGAACACTATCCCGGCGGTAAGAGCCGCGAGGGCGCAGTCCCCGTTTTCCGCCGGTTCAAAGCCCCGGAGCGTCACCCGGTCGTTCAGCAGCATGACGCACGCCGCGAACACTCCGGCGGTAACACTGGCGATTATCCCCGAAAGCAGCGAGGAGGGGTTGACGTATTCCGCACACGCCGGAAAGAACGCCGCAGCAGCCGCGACTACCGCCTGCACCACGCAGTTTATCCTGACGTTTTTCGCCCGGGGAATGAACCGCCCCGCAAAGGCGATCACCAGCCCCCCAAGCCCGGTAAATCCCCCGGGAAAGCCGTGCAGCATAGCCCCCACCGCTCCCCCGGCGTAAATCCATACGCTGCCGGAGCGCATTCCTGCCGCCAGCGCCGAGGCTCCCGGGGCGCCCCCTCCTGCTCCCAGCTCCATCAGCAGTCCGAATGCCGCCCACGCCGCTGCTGAGCCGACGTCCGCGCTCCCCGAAAATACCGCCCTGCGTTCCAGGACGAGGGTTTTTTCTGACATGTTTTATCTTCCTTTCGCTTTCCCCGTTCCTGCCGGGGGTCGATATCACATTTCCATGCTGATACACGGAGAGTATGACGGCATACCCATCGGCGCTTACGTCAATATATTACCATATTGTGGAAGAAAACAATGTCGCACCGGGGTGGTAAAATATGTTTTCTTATCATTATTATGCTCAGATTAGGAAAAATACAAAAAGGTTTTGACAAAACGCTGGTTTTATGATAGAATAGAAACAGATATCTGCTTTTGCAGAAGAATTATCATGAAAGGTGAGTACTATGAATATTGATTTTGAAGCCGCGCTGAAATACATCGACCTCGGAAATTACGAGAGAGCAGTCGAAAAGCTGAATTCCGCCATAGCGGCGGCAGGAGAGAACACCGACGAGGAGATGCAGTACCGCTGCGTTCTCGGCGAGCTTTACGCCAACATGGGCATCGTCAACAGATCCCAGGAGGAATTCGTCAGGGTGATGAAATACACCGAGGACTCCACCACCCTCCCGAAGCAGAGAGCGATCGCCCAGGCGTATCTTGACGCATTCGCAGGAAAGACCGCAATGCCCAAGGAGCAGATGAAGCGCCCCGGCGACGCTCCGCTCGTACCCAAGCCGCGCCAGGACGCAGCGTTCATCGCAAAGCAGAGCAGAAAGCACAGATGATCCACCAATGACCCGACTACAGAAAGGCGGCAGCAATGGAACGGCGTGACAAGATAAACTACTACCTGGATATATCCCAGACTGTTGCGGAAAGGGGGACCTGCCTGCGGCGGAACTTCGGCGCGATACTCGTCAAGAACGATGAGATAATCGCCACGGGCTACAACGGCGCTCCCCGGGGCAGGAAGAACTGCTCTGATATCGGCGAATGTATGCGCGAAAAACTAAACGTCCCCAAGGGACAGCGGTACGAGCTGTGCCGTTCGGTGCACGCCGAGGCTAACTGCATCATCAGCGCCTCCCGGCACGACATGATAGGCTCGGAGCTTTATCTCGCCTGCCTTGACGCAAAGACCGGAGCGCTTTTCGGCGACGTGGAACCATGTTCGATGTGCAAGCGGCAGATAATCAACGCCGGCATCGAAAAGGTGTTTATCCGCGTCACCCCGACGCAGTACAAGGTCATGCCGGTCAGCGACTGGGTGGATAACGACGAGAGCCTTACCGGCAGCGAGGGCTATTAATGGAGCTGACAAATATCGGCGTAATAAAGCAGCTTTTCGAGCAGCACGGGTTTTCTTTCACAAAATCCCTCGGGCAGAACTTCCTGATAAACCCGGCGGTCTGCCCGAAAATAGCCGAAATGGGCGGTGCAAAGCCCGGCGTATGCGCGCTCGAAATAGGCACCGGCGTGGGAGTGCTGACAAAGGAGCTTGCCATGCGCTGCGATAAGGTGGTAGCCGTGGAGATAGACACCTCGCTGAAGCCGATCCTTTCGGAGACCCTTGCGGAGTTCGACAACGTGGAGATAGTATTCGCAGATGTCATGCAGACCGACCTCGCCGCTTTACTCGCGGAAAAAGCCGCCGGAATGGAAGTCGTGGTCTGCGCCAACCTGCCCTACTACATCACCTCCCCGGTGATAATGCGCGTATTGGAAAGCAGACTGCCGGTCTCCGCCATGACCGTCATGGTGCAGAAAGAGGCGGCTGACCGTATCTGCGCCAGACCCGGCACCCGGGACTGCGGCGCTATTTCCTGCGCAGTATCCTATTACAGCGAGCCGAAGCTGCTGTTCAAGGTAGGCAGGGGCAGCTTTATGCCCTCCCCGAACGTGGACAGCGCCGTCATCCGTCTGGACGTGAAGCCGCTCTCCGACAGGTCTGCGGAGTGGGAGCGACTGATGTTCCGCATTATCCGCGCCGCATTCTCTCAGCGCAGAAAGCAGATAGCAAATCCCCTTTCCGGGGAGCTTCATATCCCGAAAGCAGAGCTGTCTGAACTCATGCAGTCCTGCGGCATAAAACCCACGGCGCGGGCGGAGGAGCTTACGCTGGAGGACTTCGCACGGCTGACGGACTGCGTGGCGTTAAAATTGACACAGAAAAGCTGGTGAACACCTTGTCAGAGGAAAAAATTGAGCGGTGGCGCTATCCGAGATTTTTCACGGAAAACGTCTCTGAGACCGCCGCCGTGCTGAGCGCCGAGGACTCGAAGCACGTTTCCCAGGTGCTGCGCATGCGCCCGGGAGATATCGCGGTGATATGCGACGGAAAGGGCACGGACTACCTCGGGGAGCTGGAAAGCGCCGACGGCGAGTGCGTGTTCAGGATACTGGAAAGCTCCCCGAACGAGGCGGAGCCGTCGGTTCACCTCAGACTGTTTCAGGCTATGCCAAAGGGCGACAAAATGGACTTCATCGTGCAGAAAGCCGTGGAGTGCGGAGCCTGCGAGGTGATACCGTTCATCTCAAAAAGGTGCGTTTCCCGTCCGGACGAAAAACAGCTCAGAAAAAAGACCGAGCGCTGGCAGAGGATAGCCTACGAAGCCGCGAAGCAGTGCGGCAGGGGCGTGATACCCCGTGTGGGTGAAACGGTGGGATTTTCCGATATCCCCGGTATGATATCGCCGGATAATACGGGTATACTGTTTTACGAATGCGCGGAGATACCGCTGAGGGAAGCGCTGCCGGAATTCTCGCGCAATATTGACATCGTGATTGGCAGCGAGGGCGGATTTGAACCTGCCGAGGCTGAACGGCTGATCGCCGCAGGATTAAAGTGCGCGTCCCTTGGAAAGCGTATTCTCAGGTGCGAGACTGCACCCATCGCCGCTATTTCGGTTTTGATGAATATGACGGGAAACATGTGAATTTTTTGGCAATAGTGACCAAATTTTCACATTTCACTTGAAAAATATCCGAAATAGGTATATACTATTCAATACAGGACAAACAATAAGCTCCGTTCCGCCCCGGCGGCACGGTATGTATTTCTGAATCAATGGAGGTATTATCATGAAGGGATTAGGTATTGCCATTGCAGGTCTGCTCGCCATTGCCGGCGGCGTGGCTGCTGCAACTATCATCACCAAGAAGAAACTCGAAAAGGAAAACGACGAGGATTACTACGACGACTGGGACGAAGAGTGGGACGACGACAGCGACAACTTTGACTTTGACGAGGACGAGGATATCGCCGACGCAGCCGAGGAGCCGGAGGACGCTCCCGCACCCGAGGCAAAGAAGCCCGAAATGGTCGAGGAGCTTGGTACTCCTGAAAAGGACGAGAAGCTCTGATATCCTGAGCGTGTTCTTTTCGGATATCAGGAATTATTTCTCAGAATAATGCGGCGGCGCATTTTGCGCTGCCGTTTTTTTAGGAAGGACAAAGGTTCAGCCAGGGTTCGTTGAAGTTGATGACTCAAATTCTATGCAAAAATCTATTGACAAAAGGTAAGTAAAATATGAGGTGTTCTGTTTCGAATACACATAATGGTCACCTCTAAAAACCACCGGCTATCGCCTTAGCACCTCATCTGCTTGCATATTTTTCGCCATATTGCACAAATTTCGCTTGACGGGCGACAGCCCGCCTGCGCTCAATTTGTACAATCTGACGAAAAATCTGACTGCG
>JALEOL010000074.1 GCA_022766785.1 Oscillospiraceae bacterium | reverse complement strand
GAGGGAGATATATCTGCGCGGCTTCGAAATAGCCATAAAGCAGGGCGGGGCAAAGACCGTCATGACCACCTACGGCAAGGTGAACGGCGTGTGGACAGCCGGAAATTACGACCTCGTGACCAATATTCTGCGCGGTGAGTGGGGATTTGACGGCTTTGTCATGACCGACTGGTGGGCGAACATCAACCGCCGGGGGAATGCGCCGGACAAGACCGATTTCGCTGCAATGGCAATGGCACAGAACGATGTCTACATGGTGACGGCGAACGGTGCGGACAATCCCGACAATACCCTCCGCTCCCTTGAAAGCGGCGAGCTTACCCGGGGCGAATTGCAGCGCAACGCGATGAACATTCTGCGCTTCCTGCTTGCCACACATGCAATGAAGCGGCTCATGGGCTGCGATGACGCCACCGAGGTGATAAACCGCCCGGCGGACGGCGGCGACGTTGACAGCACGGACATCGAATTCTTTGACATAGACGAAACGCTCACCCTCGACCTGTCGGACATCGGCACGGAAAAGGGCAGCAGCTATGCATTCGGGCTGAATGTGGCGACGCCCGGGGTCTACAACGTCACGCTGACCGCCTCCAGCACCCTGTCGGAGCTTGCCCAGACCTCTGTGACGCTGTTTGCACTGGGAAGTCCCTGCGGCACTTATACATTTAACGGCACCGGCGGAAAGCCCGTGGAGCAGACCAGGAAAGCGAATTTCCTGTCGAACTTCATGTCGATAAGGCTGTATTTCGGCGGCAGCGGACTAAAGCTGCACAGCATTAAATTCGAGCTTGCGGAAAGGTGGAGCTGATATGGTCAGACCGATAGTGAAGGATAAATTCCTGCTGAGCCAGAAGTCTGCGCCTGCGGACAGAAACGACCTCCCGGTGGCTCAGGATATGGTGGAGACGATCGCCGCCCATGCCGAGGAGTGCGTGGGAATGGCGGCTAACATGATCGGCGTGCTGAAGCGGATCATCGTATTTCAGGAAAACAACAGATATGTAGTAATGCTGAACCCGGTGGTGAAGTGGGCAAGCCCCAAGACCTACACCATCAAGGAGAACTGCCTGTGCCACGAGGGCGCAAAGGACGTCACCCGGCATGAGGAGATCGACGTGGAGTTCCTTGACCTGCGCATGAGAAAGTGCCGGGTGAAGTACAGCGGCTTCACCGCCGAGATCATTCAGCATGAACTGGATCATTTAGACGGAATACTTATATGAACTATAAAATAGTGAGAATAACCGACCGCCCGGAGCTGAAGGAGACCGCTGCGCAGTGGTTTCATGAGAAGTGGTATATACCGACGGAGGCTTATCTTGAAAGCATGGACGACGCGATAAACGGCGGTTCTGCCGTGCCGGAATGGTACATGGCTATGGACGGCGAGCGCATCGTTGGCGGCATGGGCGTTATCGAGAACGACTTCCACGAGCGCAAGGATCTCGCACCGAATGTCTGCGCAGTGTTCACCGAGCCGGAATACCGCTGCCGGGGAATTGCAGGCGCGCTGCTGGATTTCATCAGCAAGGATATGAAGTCCCGGGGGATAGATACCCTGTATCTTATCACAAGCCACGAGTCGCTGTACGAGCGCTTCGGCTGGGAGTTTTTCTGTATGGCAAAGCCGGACGATGAGGACGAGCTGTCCCGGATATATATCCACAGGGCGGAATGAACGAGTTCAGTCTTAACGGGTATTCCTGCCGGGCGGAGAGCTTTGGCGGCGATACGCTTGTGCTGCTTTTCAGCGGCTTTGACCGTCAGCTTTTCGGCGATGTTTCCGGCATTCTTGAAAGCGCCGGGAAAAGGCTCACGCTGGCGGAATTCGGCGAGGTAGACTGGGACAGGGACTATTCTCCGTGGCAAGCCGAGGGCACTGCCGGGCGGAAATTTGCCGGCGGCGCGGACAGGCTGGTGAGTTTCCTGCCGGAATTCACCCGGGAGCTTACGCGCCTTTACGGGGAGTTTTCCGGGGTGTATCTCTGCGGCTATTCCCTTGGTGGGCTGTTCGCGCTGTATGCTTCGGTTATGTGGGAGGAACAGCGGCTTCTGGGGGCTGCAAGCTGCTCCGGGTCTATGTGGTATCCGGGGTGGACGCAGTTCCTGAAGGAACACCCACTCCGCGGCAGGATATATCTCAGCCTGGGCGGAAAGGAGAAAAATTCCCCGGATCCGCTTATGGCTTCCGTTGAGGTAAAGACCGCCGAAGTCAGGCGCATTGCAGAGCGTACTTCGACGGTGATCTTCCGCAATGAGCCGGGAGGGCATTTCAGCCGCGTTCCGCAGAGAATAGCGAGGGCGGTAACTGAATTGCTTGACGGATAATAAATTAAGCAGTCGCTTTAAGGCGGCTGCTTTTTGCTTTTATTCGTATGTGTAATTGTTACAAAATAAATGTATCTCTTTTGTGCAAAATCCCAACACGATCCTTTCAAAGAGAAGTAATAATTGGGCATTTCACCACTTGAATATACCGCCCGGTTACTGTATAATTACTATTGCTTTGTACAAGAGCACATAACAAATTATCGGTTCTCGAAAGGATCTTCAATATGGCAAAAAGTACGACAAGGGATCTGACAAACGGCTCGCCGATGAAGCTTATCATCGGATTTATGCTGCCGCTGTTTCTGGGTATGCTGTTCCAGCAGTTTTACAATATGGTGGATACTGCCATCGTCGGGCAGTATCTCGGGGTAAAGGCGCTCGCCGGGGTAGGTTCCACCGGCTCGATAAACTTCCTTGTGCTGGGTTTTGTGCAGGGCGTCTGCACCGGGTTTGCAATACCCGTGGCGCAGATGTTTGGCGCAAAGGATCATTCCGCCATGAGAAAGTATGTCGGCAATATCATATGGATAGCATCGATTTTTTCGGTGGTGCTGACCGCTGCGACATGCTTCCTGTGTGCAGATATCCTCACCTGGATGAACACCCCGGAGGACTGCTTCAACGAGGCGTATAACTACATCTTCGTGATATTCCTCGGTATCCCGGTGACGTTTCTGTACAATATCCTGTCGGGAATTATCCGCTCTGTGGGGGACTCAAAGACGCCGCTTTATTTTCTCATCATATCCAGTCTGCTGAACATCTCCCTTGACCTGTTCATGATAATCGTGCTGGATATGGGCGTGCTTGGCGCAAGCCTTGCCACGGTCATTTCGCAGCTGGTATCCGGGGTGCTTTGCCTGATATACATGATAAAGAAGTTCGAGATACTCCGCCTCAGCCGTGAGGAAATGCGCATCAGCAGATATTACATCGGCAGACTGTGCGGCGTGGGAATACCCATGGGACTGCAGTATTCCATAACCGCGATCGGCTCTATCCTTATCCAGACAGCGGTGAACGGGCTTGGCTCGACCTATGTTGCGGCGGTCGCTGCAGGAAACAAGGTGAGCCAGCTGCTGTGCTGCCCGTTTGACGCAATGGGAAGCACCATGGCGACCTTCGGCGGTCAGAATATCGGCGCAGGAAAGACAGCGCGTGTTAAAAGAGGGCTGTTCGACTGCTCCTGCCTTGGCGTGGGATACTCTGTCATCGGATTTCTGGTGATACTGTTTTTCGGACGGAATATTGCCATGCTGTTCGTGAACGACACCAACGGCGGAAGCATAGAGGAGATACTGGAGCTTGCGCAGAGGTTCCTTGTGCGAAACGGCGCATTCTACATTCCGCTTGCGTTCGTGAATATCGTGCGGTTCCTGATACAGGGAATGGGATTTTCACAGATCGCAATATTCGCCGGTGTGTTCGAGATGGTGGCAAGGGGAATTGTGGCGCTTGCCCTGGTGCCGTCTCTGGGATTTGACGCAGTGTGCTTTGCGAACCCTGCGGCGTGGATACTGGCAGACTGCTTCCTGATCCCGATTTTCTTCCGGTGCTACAAGAAGATGAAGCTGAAATTCAGCTGTAACCTGCGGCTTGAGAGCGCTGAGGAAAACTGAGGATACGCTGATCAAAGCGTAGCGTAACAAAATCAGCCGCGCGAGTATGCGGGCTTGAGCGGGGTAATCAGCGTTTCCCTGAATAAAGGTCATCTCAAAAAGGGTGCAGAACGCGCCCTTTATTTGTTTTTGCCGTTCATTCGTTTCCGGTATTCCGTCGGTGAAAAGCCGGTGTGCCTGCGGAAAAGCCTGCTGAAATACAACGGGTCGTCATATCCGACAGCGGCGGCTATTTCGGTGATATTGCAGTCGGTGGCTTCCAGCAGGCTCTGGGCGTTGGACATTCTCAGCGACAGTATGTACTGCATGGGGGTCTGCTTTACCGTCTCCCGGAAGCTGCGTATGAACCAGCATGCGGACATGTGGCGCTGCGCCGCGTATTCCTCGATGTTTATCCTTGCGCGGTAGTTTTCGTTGAAGTAGTGCGTTGCGCGTTCTATTTCTCCGGGAGCCGCGCCCCGGCTGCCCTCTGTAAGGCAGCGGTTAGCCACAATGAAGATATGCCGCAGTATCAGCGACAGCAGCTCCTCGTAATTCTGCCGGCAGAGCTGAAGCTCCTGTATCATCTGGCGGTACAGCCACTGTATATCCGGCGATGTGCCGACGCTGAACACGTTCTCGCTCTCCGGAAGCTCGTAGTATCTCAGCAGCTCCCCGGCATCGCGCCCGGTGAAATGCACCCAGAACACCTCGGTGCGGTCGGCGGCGCGGTAATAGTAGTGCTGCGGCTCGTCCGGGCGGTAAAGTATCATGCTGCCCTCTCCCAGAATGCGCAGCTTTCCGCCTATGGTGAAATACCCTTTCCCCTTTGCAATATACAAAAGCTGGTAATCTTTCCGCCCGGAGGGTCTGTCGGTGTGGAATTCCTGCCGGTTGATTATCCTGTAATAGCCGCAGCTGCGTACTATCAGCGAGCGGCTGTCGTCGGCGATATCTGCAAGGGAATTGTGCAGGTAGGCTACATTTGTGTACATGGCGTCACTTCCTTTCTCTGCTTTTATTATACAACGCTCCGAGATATTTTGCAATATCCGTTGTATCATTTTGTCCATGTTTTGTTCTATTGTGTTCATGGCATACCGCTTGGGGGTGTGGTAGAATAAAGGTATCAAAGCCCGTATTGAAAAGGAGAATTATCATGATATGTGAAGATGTACAGAAACTGATGGATTACGCCCTTGAAAGCAGGCTCATCACCCCCGATGACGTCTATTTTATTCGCAACCGGCTCATGGAGGCGCTGGGGCTTTCCGACTGGCAGGAGTGCTCCGGGAACTATACCGGCGAAAGCATTGACGATATCCTCGCTCCGCTTGTTTCCTACGCCGTGGAGAACGGAATGATCGCAGACACGGCGAATTCCCGCGATCTGTTCGATACAAGGCTTATGGGTATACTGACCCCTATGCCCCGGGAAGTCATCGCCGAATTCCACAGGCTGCACGACATATCGCCAAAACATGCGACCGACTGGTATTTCGACATCAGCAAGAAGCTGAACTATGTCCGCGCCGGAAGAATAGCAAAGGACATGAAGTGGCTGTACGAGTGCGAATACGGCACTCTTGACATCACGATAAACTGCTCCAAGCCCGAGAAGGATCCCCGGGATATCGCCGCGGCGCGAAACCAGAAAGCGTCCGCCTATCCAAAGTGCCTGCTCTGCCCTGAGAACGCCGGATTCCCCGGTCATGCGACCCACCCGGCAAGGCAGAACCTCCGTCCGATACCTCTGACGGTGAACGGCGAGAAGTGGCAGATACAGTATTCTCCATATGGGTATTACAACGAGCACTGCATTGTGTTCAACGAAAAGCACATACCTATGAAGATCGACCGCTTCGTGTTCGACAAGCTGTTTGACATAATCGACTTCCTGCCGCATTACATAGTAGGCTCCAACGCCGACCTGCCGATAGTGGGCGGCTCTATACTGAGCCACGAGCATTTCCAGGGCGGCGGCTATACTTTCGCAATGGCAAAGGCTGCGGTGGAAACTCCGTTTGACATTCCGGCATATCCCGATGTCGCCGCCGGAATAGTCAAGTGGCCGATGTCAGTTATCCGGGTGTTCTCCGCCGACCGCCGCCAGCTTGCGGAATGCTGCAACGATATCCTGGTGAAGTGGCGCGCTTATTCGGACGAGAGCGTGGGGATATTCGCCGAAACCGACGGAGTTCCTCACAACACTATAACCCCTATCGCCCGGAAAAACGGCGATCTGTACGAGTGCGACCTGGTGCTCAGAAATAATATCACCACCGAGGAAAGACCGCTTGGCGTGTTCCACCCGAAGCCCTCCCTCCACCACATCAAGAAAGAGAACATCGGGCTTATCGAGGTAATGGGGCTTGCAGTGCTCCCCTCCCGGCTGTCGAAGGAAATGGTGATGCTGGAAAAGGCGATGTTGGGCGGAGAGGACCTGCGTGGTATACCGGAGCTTACCTGCCATGCGGAGTGGGCTGCGGAGGTGCTTTCCAGACACCCCGAGTTCAGCGAGATCACTGCCCGTGGTATTCTTGAACAGGAGATAGGACGCGTGTTCCTTGAAGTGCTTGAGGACGCCGGGGTTTACAAGCGCAATGCGCAGGGCAGAGAGGCTTTCCTGCGGTTCATAGCAAAGGTTACGGGCTGAGGCAGCACGCAGCGCCGGAGTACAAACTCTCATCGGCATGTGACCATTCATGAAAATACTGGCGGTTCATACCTGTGAGCCGCCTTTTGCCGTTTTTGTCGAATTCGCATGGGAAAAAGCGCTGCTATTTTAAAATTCTGCTATTGACTTTTGCGTAAAAAGATGTATAATAAATATGTATGCGTATTCCATAAGGGATAACTATATCTTAAATAAAGAGGACAAACAATATGAAATGGACTGGACTTAACGACCTCCGCGAGAGCTATCTCAAATTTTTCGAGAGCAAGGGACATCTGCGGCTGAACAGCTTTCCGCTGGTTCCGCAGGGTGATAATTCTATCCTGCTCATAAACGCCGGCATGACGCCGCTGAAAAAGTACTTCCAGGGCATAGAGGAGCCGCCCCGTCACAGGGTCACTACCTGCCAGAAGTGCATTCGCACACCGGATATCGAGAACGTCGGCAAGACCGCGCGGCACGGCACCTACTTCGAGATGCTGGGCAACTTCTCTTTCGGCGATTACTTCAAGCATGAGGCTATCGCCTGGGCATGGGAATATCTGACAAAGGTTCTGGAGATACCGCCGGAGCGCCTGTGGGTGACTATCTATGAGCAGGACGACGAGGCAGGCGATATCTGGGCTAACGAGGTGGGAGTACCCCGTGAGCGTATCATAAAGCTTGGCAAGGCTGATAACTTCTGGGAGCACGGAAGCGGTCCCTGCGGTCCGTGTTCAGAGATACATTTCGACCGCGGCGAGAAGTACGGTCACTTCGACCACATCGGTCAGGACAATTTTGAGGAAGTGGGCGACTGCGACCGTATCATCGAGATCTGGAACAACGTGTTCACCCAGTTCGACAACGACGGTCACGGAAACTACACACAGCTCAAGACCAAGAACATCGACACCGGTATGGGTCTGGAGCGCCTTGCGTGTGTAATGCAGGACGTTGACAACCTGTTCGAGGTGGACACCGTTCAGAATATCCTCAAAAAGATAAGCTCCATTGTAGGCGTTGACTACAAGCAGGACGAGGTAAAGGACATCTCCCTGCGCGTCATCACCGACCACATCAGAAGCACCACGTTCATGGTTGGCGACGGCGTTCTCCCGTCAAATGAGGGCAGAGGCTACGTCCTTCGCAGACTGCTCCGCCGCGCCGCAAGACACGGCAGGCTCTTAGGCTGTACAAAGCCATTCCTGCACGAGGTCTGCGATACCGTTATCAATGAGAACGTCACTGCTTACCCCGAGCTGGGCGAGAAGCGCGCTTACATAAAGAAAGTCATCCAGACCGAGGAGGAGAGCTTCGCAAAGACCATCGACAAGGGTACAGAGATACTCAACGAGATGATAGAAAAGCTGGAAAAGTCCGGCGAAAAAACTCTGTCCGGCGCTGATGTATTCAAGCTGCACGACACCTACGGCTTCCCCCTTGACCTTACCAAGGAGATACTTCATGAAAAGGGACTGGAGGCTGACGAGGAAGGCTTTCATGCGTGCATGAAGGAGCAGAAGGATACTGCCCGCAAGAACAAGAAGCTGGGCGGCGGCTGGGACAACGCAAAGAACTCCGAGCTGGACAAGTTCAAGACCACATTCGTGGGCTACACCGGGCTTACCAGCGAAACCAAGCTGCTTGCTATCGTCCGGAACGGCGAGCTTTCTCCGCTTTGCGAGGAGGGGGACGATGTTTCCGTGGTTCTGGAGGAAACTCCGTTCTATGCGGAAATGGGCGGTCAGGTCGGCGACTGCGGCGTGGTTGTCAGCGGCGACAACGTCATTGAGATAACCGACACCAAGAAGCTCCCCGGCGGACAGTTCATCTCCAACGGTAAGGTGGTAAGCGGCGGCTTCTCCGAGGGCGAGACCGTCACCGCAAAGGTTGACGCGGAAAAGCGCGCGGCAACCCAGCGCAACCACACCTGCGCGCACATTCTCCAGGCGGCTCTCAGAAGCGTGCTGGGCGACCATGTGCACCAGGCAGGTTCCTATGTTGACCCGTATCAGTGCCGTTTTGACTTCAGCCATTTCAGTGCGGTAACTCCCGAGGAACTGGCTAAGGTAGAGGAATATGTGAACAAGGTCATCATGGCGGCTGTTCCGGTAGTCACCGAGGAACTTCCCATAGAGGAAGCTAAGAAGAAGGGCGCTATGGCGCTGTTCGGAGAGAAGTACGGCGACGTTGTACGCGTTGTTTCCGTGGGCGAATACTCCACCGAGTTCTGCGGCGGTACTCACCTGAAGAATTCCGCTGAGGCAGGTCTGTTCAAGATAGTATCAGAAAGCTCCGTTGCGAGCGGCGTAAGACGTATCGAGGCAGTCACCGGACTTAACGTGCTGAATGTGCTCAACTCCTACAAGGACACCGTGGTAAAGGCGGCGGAAGCGCTGAAGATCCCGAACACAAACGAGCTTGTTCATCGCTGCGAGAGCGTTATGAACGAACTTCGCGAAAAGGACAAGAAGATCGAGAGCATGGCTCAGGCTGCCGCAAACGCACAGCTTGGAGACCTGAAAGGCGTTGATGTGAACGGCGTTACCGTTATCACCGCGGCGCTTGACGGAACAGGCGCTGACGGGCTGCGGAAGATTGGCGATTCCCTTGCGGATAAGTACGAGTGCTTCGTTGCGGTGCTCGCCGGAACTGCCGAGGGCAAGAGCAGCATTCTGTGCAAGTGCTCAAAGTCCGCAGTGGCAAAGGGTGCGAACGCCGGAACTCTGGTTCGTGAGATAGCTGCTGTCGCAGGCGGCAAGGGCGGCGGAAAGCCGGATCAGGCTATGGCTGGTATCCCGGACGCTTCGAAGATAAAGGACGCTCTGGCGGCTGCGGCTGACATTGCGGCAAAGTATATCAAGTAAATCTGATACAATAGTGCGGTCTTTGACACAGCTTCAAAGACCGTATTGTTGAATTAAAGGGGCTTTGTCGAATTTTCGCCGCTGCTCTTAATTGCGTTACCGGGCGCTCTTAGAAATAATATTTTTTTGAAAAGTAACCATATTATTTGAATTTGGAGGTACACAATGAACGACTGCTTATTCTGCAAAATAGTGGCAGGGGAGATCCCCTCAACAAAGGTCTACGAGGACGACCAGATCCTCGCGTTCCGTGACATCAACCCGATGGCTCCAACGCACATTCTCGTTATCCCGAAGCAGCACATCGGCGGCGTTGACGAGATCACCCCGGAGAACAGCGCCGTAGTATCTCACATCTTTGAGATGATCGCTGTTATCGCAAAGGAGGAGGGGCTTACCGGCGGCTACCGCGTAGTCAGCAACATAGGCGAGGACGGCGGTCAGACAGTACGCCACCTGCATTTCCATATTCTCGGCGGCAAGAAGCTTTCGGTCGAGATGGCATAATGGCAAAGCCGGTATTTGACCTCACCCCGGAAAGCACCCTCAAGGCGGAACTGAAGGCAGGGAAGCTGCGGCAGGTGTACTACCTCTACGGCGAGGAGACGTTCCTTACGCGCATGTACGCCGACAGGATCGCAAAAGCCGCTGGCGGTGACGAGGCTGACGGACTTAATTTCCTGAAGCTGCGCGGTGCGCCGGATCCACATTCCCTGTCGGATTTCGCGGAGAGTCTGCCGTTTTTTGCGGAGCATAAGTGCGTGAAGATAACCGACCTTGACGCCGAAGCGATGGACAACGATTCCCACAAAGAACTTCTGCGGCTGATAGAGGAGCTGCCGGATACCACCGTGCTGGTCATCTGCCAGACGGGTATCGAGATCGACGATGTAAAGCCCAAGGCAAAGACCAAGAAGCTGATACAGACGGCGGTGAAATGCGGAATGGTGTGCAGGCTGCAATTCCTGCCCGCGTCTGTGACCGCGGCAATGGCGGCGAAAAAGGCGCAGAACAGCGGCTGCGTGCTCTCCGCGGAAAATGCGGCGCACCTGTCGGAGCTGTGCGGCGGCAGCCTCACCCTCATACAGAACGAGGTGGAGAAGCTGTGCAGCTGCGTTCAGTCCGGGGAGATAACCCGGGAGCTTATAGACGTTCTCACGCCGAAGCTGCTGGACGCCAGCGCATACGACCTTTCGGCGAGTATCCTTGCAGGAAAGACCGCGGACGCCCTTAAAATGATGGACGAGCTTTTCCGGCAGCGCGAGGATCCGATGATGATACTCGGCGCGCTTTCCGGTGCGTTTGTGGATAATTACCGTGCGAAGCTGGCGCTGAACGCACGGAAAAGCTCAAACCAGGCGGCGGCTGACTTCGGCTATTACGGCGGCAGGGCTTACTATTTCGGAAAGACCTGCACGGCGGTGAGAAATATCCCCGAGGATAACCTGAAACGCTGCCTGGAGGTGCTTTTCCGCACAAATCTGCTGATGAATTCCTCAAAGCAGGACAGCAGGATACTTCTGGAGCGTGCCGTAACGGAGCTTTCCGTGATAAATCGCAGGCGGTAAAGTATGTTACGGATAAAACAAGCAATAATAGTGGAGGGCAGGTACGACAAGATAAGGCTCTCCAATATCACCGACGCGGTGGTGATATGCACCAACGGCTTTTCTGTCTACAAGGACAGGGAAAAGCAGGAGCTGATAAAGTCCCTCGCCGCAAAGACCGGGATAATCATTCTCACCGACAGCGACAGCGCCGGATTTCAGATACGCTCGTTTATACGCGGTATCGTGAAGAATGGCGAGGTGCTCAACGCCGTCACCCCGGATATCCACGGCAAGGAGCCGCGCAAGGCTCAGCCCTCAAGACAGGGGAAACTTGGGGTGGAGGGCATTCCCGACGAGCTTATCGAACAGGCGCTGTTAAACGCCGGGGCAGTCCCTAAGGATACACCGGAGGAAAGCGGCGAGCCTGTCACACGCGCCGACCTTATGGAGCTTGGGCTTATCGGCGGCGAAAACTGCTCAGAGAGGCGCAGGAAGCTTCAGAGAAACCTCGGTCTGCCGGAGCTTCTCTCTGTGAAACTGCTGCTGGAGGTCGTCAACAAAATGTTCACACGGAGTGAATTTATTTCACAGGCGAAAGATATATAGGGGAATTTTATGGTCTTTTCCAGTTTAACTTTTTTGTTCGCATTTCTGCCGATAACGCTGATATTGTATTACCTCGTGCCGAAAAAGGCTAAGAACATCGTGATACTTGTCAGCGGTCTGGTGTTCTATGCCTGGGGCGAGCCGATATATGTGCTGGTGATGATACTGTCAACGTTTAT
Organism: Oscillospiraceae bacterium; assembly: GCA_022766785.1. Lineage (GTDB taxonomy): Bacteria > Bacillota > Clostridia > Oscillospirales > Ruminococcaceae > CAG-115. The sequence goes on along the minus strand of JALEOL010000074.1, from coordinate 8,762 downwards.
CGACTACACCGCCGGGCGGCTTATAGACAAATACGACGACCGCCCGAAGCTAAGGGCAGCCTGCCTGCTGGTGTCGCTGCTGATGAACATCGGGCTGTTGGGTACGTTCAAGTATCTGGGATTTATTATCGAGTCGCTGAACGCCGGCTTCGGGCTTGCTATCCCAAATCCGCACCTTCCGCTGCCGATAGGTATCAGCTTCTTCACGTTCCAGTCCATGAGCTACACTATCGACCTCTATCGCAGAAAGATAAAGGTGCAGAAAAGCCCTGTCAGCTTCATGGCGTTCGTGACGCTGTTCCCACAGATAGTCGCCGGACCTATCGTGCGCTATGAGGATATCCAGAACGAGATAGACGAGCGCACTATCACCGAGAAAATGGTCGGTGACGGTATTTCACGGTTCATCGTTGGTCTGGGCAAAAAGGTGCTCATCGCCAATAACATCGGTCTGCTGTGGACGGAGATAAAGGCGATGGAATACGGCAGCCTGTCGGCGGTCACGGCGTGGCTTGGCATACTCGCGTTCACGTTCCAGATATACTTCGATTTCAGCGGCTATTCGGATATGGCGATAGGTCTGGGAAAGATGATGGGCTTCACTTTCCCGGAGAACTTCAACTACCCATATATGAGCCACAGCGTGTCGGAATTCTGGCGGCGGTGGCATATCACCCTGGGCGACTGGTTCAAGAGCTACATCTATTTTCCGCTTGGCGGCAGCCGAAAGGGTCTGCCGAGAACAATAATCAACCTGCTTGTCGTGTGGACTGTCACCGGAATATGGCACGGCGCAAGCTGGAACTTCATGATGTGGGGCGCTTATTTCGGCGTGCTCATCGTCATCGAAAAGCTGTTTCTGGGAAAGATACTCGAAAAGATACCGGCGTTCTTCAGCTGGCTTTATACTTTTGTTCTCGTGGTGTTCGGCTGGGTGCTGTTCGACGCGGTGGCACCGGGCACCGTTGGCTTTGGCGATATGTTCAGCCAGGTGTGGACTTACATCGCGGCGATGTTCGGCGCAAACGGCGTGTTCATGGACAACGCGGCGACAAACTATATCGTGAACTACGGAATAATCTTCGCAATTTGCATTTTCGGCAGCTCCGACGTGCTCAAGAGCGTCACGGATTATATCAAGAAAAAAGCCCCGTCCTGGGTGCAGTACGGCTTCCCGGTGGTGGATATGGTGGTAATGCTGGCTTCGGTGGCGTACCTTTCCACCTCGAACTACAATCCGTTCCTGTACTTTAACTTCTGACGAAAGGAGGACAGCATATGAAATTCAAGATGACCCCGGCAAAGCTGATGATCGCTCTGTTTGCGGCGGTAACTCTGGCTATCCCGGTAACGACCGCTGTTCTCCCCAAGCAGGAGCGCAGCGAAAACGAGAACCGTTCCCTGGCGAAGTTCCCGGATCTTGTAAATCACACCAAGATGGACAAGGCGGAGAACTTCGGCGATGTTGTGGGCGCTGTCAAGTGGGATTATATCACGGTGCGCGACGACCCCAGCTGGATGGACGATTTTGAGACGTACTTTTCAGACCACCTCGTTGGACGCGAGGAATGGGTAAGGACGAAAAACAGGATAGAAACACTTGCCGGAAAGAAAGAGATAAACGGCGTCTACACCCTTGAAAACCAGATGATACAGGCGTTCAAGGAATACGACCGGGAGACAGTGCAGAAATCCATTGACGCGATGAACCTGTTCGCAAAGAACCACCCGGATATGCAGTGCAGCCTTATGCTCGCCCCGACAGCCCAGGAGATATTCAGCAGCGAGATACCGGGCTATGCCGGATATCTCAGCGAAAAGAGCTTCATTGAGGAGTGCTATAAGAAGATGGACGGCGTTTCCACGGTGGACTGCCTGAGCTTCCTTTCAGGGCACAGGGACGACTATGTGTTCTACCGCACCGACCACCACTGGACAAGTCTCGGCGCATATTACGCATACTGCGCCGCGGCAAAGACGCTGGGCTACAGCAGCTACGGTCTGGACAGCTTCAACATCGAGACCGCAAGCAGCAGCTTCCGCGGAACGCTCTACTCAAAGACGCTGGATAATTCCATTACCCCGGACAGCATCGACTACTACATGCTTTCCTCCGGAGAGCCCACAGTCAAGATGACCGTATATGACGGTAAGAAGGAGACGGAATACGACAGCCTGTATGTCCGCAGCTTTCTTGACGTAAAGGACAAATATTCCAGCTTCACCGGCAGCAACGCCCCGGTGGTGACTATCGAGACAGACGTGGGAAACGGCAAGAACCTGCTGCTTGTAAAGGACAGCTACGCCCACAGCCTGGTGCCGTTCCTTTCAAAGCATTTCAGCAAGATAACCATGGTGGATATGCGCTATATCAACACCGATCTCAATAGTCTCATCGACCTTGACGAATATCAGCAGACGATGTTTATGTTCAATGTGGTGTCGTTCAGCTCTGACCTGCATCTGAAGAAAATTTCGCTGACCAAATAACTGCCACCTCTAAGGAAGCACTGATTAAATCACGCCTGACGGCTTGGTACGCATCTTGCTTGCATATTTTTAGTTTGGCGCAAAATATCACATAATTTGTTAACGATCATGTTTCACTTTGCGCCAAACCTGCATCTTGCACAAATTTCGCTTGACGGGCGTGTCTCCCCCGGTGGGGGAGGTGGCACGCAGTGCCGGAGGGGCTGACCGGCAGACCAGCCCGCCTGCACTCAATTTATACAATCTGACGAAAAACCAGTTCAGCGCAAAATGTTACTTGAGCTATAAGTGAAATGAGACATATTGCGCTGAACTGACTGCGCAATCTGCGCACCAGATTTAATCAGTGCTTCCCTAAAAAAGGAGAACGCTTATGGATACAAAGATGATAGCGGAGATAGAACAGCTGGCTCAGTCCGGCGGCGCGGACGGCACGGGCATACCGGAGGTATTTTCCCGGGTGTGGTGCGCGGTGAAGAAAACCCTCGGGATAACTCCGTATTCGGAGCAGCTTGGGGCGGCGCTTGCGCTTTCGGGGCACAACATGGTGCAGATGCAGACCGGCGAGGGCAAGACCCTCTCCGCTGTGTTCTCCGCCTGCCATGAAGCGCTCTCCGGCGGTCAGGTGATGATACTCACATTCAACGACTATCTGGCAAAGCGCGACTATGAGTGGATGAAGCCCGTTTATGACGAGATGGGTGTAACTCTCGGCTGCGTCACCTCCGATACTCCCCGTGAGCAGCGCCGGGAGCTTTACAGCAAGCAGGTGGTGTATCTCACCGCAAAGGAAGCCGGGTTCGATTACCTGAGGGATTTCGTTTGTTTCGAGCCGGATAAAATGGTGTTCCCGGACAAGCTGAACTTCGCCATTGTGGACGAAGCGGACAGCATAATGATAGACGAAGCGCGCATACCTCTGGTCATTGCCGGGGACGTTGAAACCCAGGACGACGGCAGCACCGCTGACATATTTGCAAAGGTCGCGGACTTCACCGACGAGGATTACGGCGTGGACGACGACAGCCGAAACGTCTACCTCACCGACGAGGGCGCAGACAAGGCGGAAGCAATATTCGGCTGCGATATCTATTCCACGGAAAGCACCGGGCTGCTTGCCAAGATATGCGCCTGCATAAAGGCGCGCGTCATGCTCGCTGAGGATAAGGACTACATAGTCAAGGACAACAGCATTCTGCTGGTGGACGAATTCACCGGCAGAGCCGCTCCGGGACGTGTATTCCCGGGGGATCTCCAGGCGGCGGTGGAAGCAAAGCACGGGCTGAAAATAACCTCCCGTGGGCGCATCATGGGCAATATCGCATTGCAGTACTTCCTGCGGCTGTTCCCGAAGATAGCCGGAATGACCGGCACGGCGGAGCAGTCAAGGGAGGAGTTCGACACGATATACGGGCTTCCCACCGAGGTCATACCCACAAGGCTGCCCTGCCAGCGTATCGACCACCCTTTGGAGATGTACTATAACGCGGAGGAAAAGCGCCGCGCGGTGATATCCGCGATACAGCAGGCGCATGAGATAAGCCGCCCGGTGCTGGTGGGCACAGAGAGCATAAGCGAGTCCGAGAGCCTTGCGGCGGAGCTGGAGAAGCTGGGTATAAGCTGCGCTGTCCTTAACGCAAAGAACGATGAGGCAGAGGCGGAAATAATCTCCCGTGCAGGAGAGCCGGGAGCGGTGACTATCTCCACCAACATGGCAGGGCGCGGCGTGGACATCAGGCTTGGCGGCGCGGACTGTCACGCAAAGGCGGAGGTGGAAGCCGCCGGGGGACTGCTGGTGCTTGCCACCGCAATGCGCGAAAGCTCCCGTATCACCCAGCAGCTGAGAGGGCGCGCCGGGCGGCAGGGCGATGTGGGCGAGAGCCGGTTCTTCGCCGCTCTGGACGATGAGATAATGACCCGGAATGACCTTCGCTCGCTGGTTTCCGGCAGGCATTACCCCACGGAACGGGTGAGCGGCGCTATCGACGACAAGGCGCTTTTAAAGGAAGCGGAGCGTGTTCAGCGCATTTCCGAGGGCAATACCTTTGACGAGCGCGTCAACCTGATGAAATACACCCTGATAGGCGAAAAGCACCGCGGCATGACCTTTGAAAAGCGCACCGCGCTGCTTGAGGGGACATATGACAGCGACCTCTGGCAGAAGCACGCTCCGGAGCTTTACAAAAAGGCGGAGCAGCGCTTCGGGGAGCAGCCGCTCCGGGCGAAGCAGAACATCATTCTGGCGGCGCTGCTTAACGAATTCTGGAGCGATTACCTTGATTATACCGCGTATCTCCGGGAGGGCATACACCTGACCCAGATAGCCGGGCGCGACCCTGCTGAGGAATACAACATCGCCTGCGAGGAGTACTACAACTCTGCGGCGGAGAGCCTGCCGGAACGCATGGCGGAGAAGCTGGAAAGCCTGCTGGAGTGCGGTTCCCTTGAAGAATACCAGCCTGCTATGCCCAGCCGCACCTACACCTATCTGCTCAACGACACCGGCGAGGAATTCAAGCGAAAGCCTATCCTGCTGAACGTTTTCTCCGACGCTCCGGAGGATAAGCCGAAAAAGCCGGAAAAGTCAGCGAGCGGAGATACACAGCCGGAAAAGCCGCAGAAAAAGGGCTTTTTCGCGAAATTGTTCGGAAAGAAGTAAATTATGTCAACAGTCTGTGCAATTGCAACGCCGCCGGCTGCCGGGGGCATTTCAGTGATAAGGATATCCGGCGAAAGGGCTGCCGAAATAGCCGCCCGGGTATTCCGCCCTGTCTCCGGTAAAAGCCCGGAGGAACTGCCGGGCTACCGTGCGGCTTACGGCAGGATATACGACGGGGAGGAGCTTCTGGACGACGGCGTGCTGCTGATGTTCCGTGCGCCGCACAGCTACACCGGGGAGGATACCGTGGAGATATCCTGCCACGGGGGTATCTACGTTACGCGCCGGGTGCTTTCCGCCTGCGTAAAGGCTGGCGCGTCCCCGGCAGGCCCGGGGGAATTCACCAAGCGCGCGCTGCTCAACGGCAAAATGTCCCTCACCCAGGCGGAGGCGGTCGCGGATATGATAAGCGCCCAGGGAGGACAGCTGCTCAGCTGTGCGAACGGTCAGCGCGAGGGAGCGCTCTACCGCCGCATGGAGGACTGTGCCGGCAGGATCATGGAAGTAGAAAGCCAGATTTCCGCGTGGATAGACTACCCGGACGACGACACCCCGGTGGTGACGCAGGAGTGGCTCACCGGAAAGCTTAGCGAGGTGCAGGATATTTTCCGGGAGCTTATGAGCGGCTATGACACCGGGAGAATGCTCCGGGAGGGTATTTCCTGCGCGATAGTCGGCAAGCCCAACGCCGGGAAGTCCACCCTGATGAACAGCCTTGCAGGACAGCAGCGCAGCATTGTTTCCGATATCGAGGGCACTACCCGGGATATCGTGGAGGAGACCGTGGCGCTGGGGGATATAGTCCTGCGAATAGCGGACTGCGCCGGTATCCGGGAGACGGACGACCCGATAGAAAAAATCGGCGTGGACATCATGCTGGAGCGGCTGAACAGCGCGGATATCATTCTGGCGGTGTTTGACGGCTCCAGGGAGCTGTCTGTTGAGGACGAGCGGCTGCTTGAGCTTCTTTCCGGCAGGAATACCGTGGCGATAGTCAACAAGAACGACCTGCCCCGGAAACTGGACTGTTCTGCGATTGAAGCGTCACTGGGCGCTCCGGTGAAGCTGTCTGCAAAGCAGGATAACGCCGCACGGCTTCTGGAAAAGGCAGTCGCACAGCGGCTGGATCTTGACCGGCTTGACCCGGACGCAGGATTTATCGCCAACGAGCGCCAGCGCGATTGCCTGATAAGGGCGGCGCAGGCGGTGGACGAGGCTCTTTCTGCGGCAAGGCTGGGGGTCACTCCGGACGCCGTGGGAGTAATGCTGGAGCAGGCTCTTGACGCGGTTTACGAGCTTTCCGGCAGACGTGCAGGCGACGAGGTAATCGACGAGGTGTTCCGGCGGTTCTGCGTCGGGAAGTAGTGAGGTATCTGTATGAACATTCTGATAATAGGCTGCGGAAAGGTGGGCAGCGAGCTTGCCGGGCTTCTGGACAAGCGAGGGCACGATGTTTCGGTCACAGACCATGACGAGGAGCGGTTTGAAAATCTTCCGGCGGATTTCGGCGGATTTACCACGCCCGGTGTATCTATCGACCAGGAGGTGCTCAAAAAGGCAGGCATAGAGTCCTGCGACGCGGTGTGCGCGGTAACGGAGGACGACGACCTTAATATAATGGCGGCGCAGCTTGCGGAGGAGCTTTACCATGTCCCGAGGGTGTTCGCGAGAATATCCGACCCGGACAAGGCGGAGGTGTTCAAGGGCTTTGGTATCCATACTGTCTGCCCCACCACGCTTGCTGTCGAGGCGGCGCTTGCTGCGATAGAGGATATGAGCGAGGAAGCGAGGGTGTCGATACAGCGCAATATGGTGAGCTTCGTGACAATGGACATGCCCCGGGAGTTTGTAGGAAAGCTCCCTCAGGATATCCAGCTTGAGGAGAACGAGAGCTTGTTCGCCATAATCCGCGAAAACGGCATATTCCTGCTTTACACGGGGCAGGTCATAACCCTGGGCGAAAAGGACAGGCTGGTATTTGCAAGACAGCCGTGAGCACCGATGCAGGTGTATTTCAGGATAGAACAAGGAGACGATACATATGTTCAGACTGGTTATTTTTGACCTTGACGGCACTTTGCTGAATACCATCGGCGACCTTGCCGCAGCAGGTAATCACACCCTTGCTGAAATGGGGTTTCCGCAGCACGAGGAGGAGAAATACCGCCATTTTGTGGGAAACGGTATCCCGAAGCTTATTGAGAGAATGCTACCTGCAGGGCATGACAAGCCGACCGAGGAGCGGGCGTTCGAGATGTTCAACGAGTACTATTCCCTGCACAAAAGCGACCATACCAAGCCGTATCCGGGAATACCGGAGCTTATAAGCGAGATAAAGGCGCAGGGAGTGATCTGCGGCGCCAATTCCAACAAGGCTGACGAATTCAGCAGGGAGCTTTTACGTCAGAATTTCGGCGATGAGATCACCCATGTGATCGGCTATGGCGCAGGTTTCCAGCCGAAGCCGGATCCCGGCGCTGCGCTGGAGATCATTCGCCGCGCCGGGGTAAAGCCGGAGGAAGCGCTGTATGTCGGCGACAGCGATGTGGACATCATGACCGGGCATAATGCAGGGATCGCAGTCTGCGCTGCGCTGTGGGGCTTTCGCAGCTACGAGGAGCTTGCGGCAAAGAAGCCGACATTCTTTGCGCATGACGCCGGTGAATTAATGAAAGTGATACTCGGCTGATATTGTGATATCAAATAAAAAGAGCTTGTACGGGTTGTGTATTTGCACAAAAATCTGACGATAAGTAACAAAAACTTGTGAAACTTGTGGACAAAAACCGCGAAGCGTGATATACTATATTTATAGAAAGCTAAATGCGGCTTATCACAGGAGGCGATCAGATATGTCAAAACGTATAATCACTATCACAAGACAATACGGCAGCGGCGGACGGGAAATAGGCGAGAAGCTGGCACAGCGGCTTGGCGTTGAGTTCTTCGATAACAAGCTGCTGGATATTGCGGCAAAGGACAGCGGTATCCACAAGACCCACTTTGAGGAAAGCGACGAGCGGCGCACGAACAGCTTTCTGTATCTGCTTTCCACCACCTACGGTCAGGGCGGAGTGCCTTTTGATGACGCGCTGTTTTTCGCCCAGCTGAACGCTATCCAGAAGATCGCCGGACAGAAGTCCTGCGTTATCATCGGCAGGTGCGCGGACTATGCGCTTCGTGACTTCAAGGACGTGCTGAACATCTACATAACCGCCCCCGTGGAGGACAGGGTAAAGCGCGCGATCAACTCCTACGGTATAGCGGAGAAGCACGCTGCAAAGTATGTTGAACGCATGGATAAGCAGCGGATATCCTATTACAACTATTACACCGACAGGCGCTGGGGCACGGCGGAGAATTTCGATATTTGTCTTGACAGCTCCGCGCTCGGCATTGACGGCTCGGTTGATCTGCTGGAGGATTTCGTTAAGAAGTACTATAAAGAATAACAGTCGCCCCCGAGGGTTTTTGAACCGCCCCCTGTCAAGTAGACAAATGAAAAAACAAAAGAATTCTTAAGATTTTGTTGAAATCCACCCCGCTGAGCAGCAGGGTGGATTTTTCACGCTGCCGCAGCCGAGTGGTATTCCATAGGTGTCATACATTTCAA
>JALEOL010000066.1 GCA_022766785.1 Oscillospiraceae bacterium | reverse complement strand
GCAAAACGGGTCACAAGGCGTGACCCGCAGCTATTATATTCATACTAATATCCATTTGAACTCAGGAAATCTTTGCAGAAATCCAGCACCGCTATCGTCGTCAAAGAAACTTGAGCGTTTTCCGCGCAGCGGATAATGCGTACAGAAAGTACGCCTGCGTTTCTTTTCCAAGGGACACGCTGATTAAAGCGCAGCGTAACAAAATCAGCCGCGTGAGTATGCGGGTTTGAACGGGGCGATTTTGTTTTAATCAGCGTGTCTCTGGATATCGGTACTGCCTTTCCGCAAATCTTTTCCTTCGTTCAAACGGTTATTAGTATCAAACGTGGAGTTTCTCGATCTGCTCCTTGAGAAGCCTTGCCTGTGCGGAAAGCTCCTCGCAGGAAGCGGCAGACTGCTCCGCAGTTGCGGAATTCGTGGCGATGACCCCGGATATCTGCTCTATGCCGACAGTGACCTGATCCACTGCCTGAGCCTGCTGCTCCGCCGCCGCAGAGATATCCGAAACCAGCTGAGCGCTCTGCTTTGAAAGCTCGGTCACCTGCTGAAGCTCCTGTGCTGTCCTTGCGGCGATCTCGGAACCGTTCTTCACAGCGTCGGTGGTAGCGGAGATCAGCGCCCTGGTGCTGTTTGCGGACTCCGCCGACTTGGACGCCAGATTGCGCACCTCGTCAGCGACTACCGCGAAGCCCTTTCCTGCTTCTCCTGCCCTCGCCGCCTCTATCGCTGCGTTGAGCGCCAGGATATTGGTCTGGAACGCAATGTCCTCAATAGTCTTGATAACATCTGAGATAGCCGCGGACTGCTTCTCGATCTGCGCCATTGCGTCCAGCATGTTCTGCATTTCCTCGCCGCGGCGCTGCATCTGCTCTGCGCAGTTCCCGGAGATCTCGCTTGCGCGGACTGCGTTGTCTGCGGTCTTTGTGATGTTATTGGAGATATCGCTCATGGTGGAGGAAAGCTCATCCACCGCCGTAGCCTGCTTCGTCGTGCCCTCCGCCAGCAGCTGAGAACCGTCCGCCATCTGCTGAGCTCCTGCCATAACGTCGTTCGCGGAGGCATTCATGTTCTCGATAATTCCGCTGAGCGTCTCCCTGATACTGCGGAAAGACTCGTTTATCTGCTCAAAGCTGCCGATGTACTCAAGACCCGGCTGCGCGGCAAAATCGCCGGTGCCCATCTTCTCAAGCACCTTTGAAATATCGTCAACGTAGGAATGTATCGTGTGCTTTGCGTCGGTGAGGTTTTCCGCGATCCTGCCCATTTCATCGCCGCGGAACCTGAAACTGGTGTCCTCAGCGTTAAGCTCGCCTGCGCTGAGCTGACCGCAGATCTTCACTACCTCTGCAACCGGCTTCTTCACGAAAACGCTCATCGTTATGACAAGTATCACCACAAGAACAGCACATACAGCCGCCAGAACCAGCACTTCAATTATGATCGCCATGAACAGCTCACGGTCTGTGCTTTCGGTGGAATATCCGGCGAAATACGCTCCGGCGATATTGCCGTCAATATCCGTCAAAGGCTCATAATTAACGCAGTAATTATTCCCAAAGATAGCTGCCGTTCCTATGTAGGCTTCGCCGCTGGATACCTGCTGCCAGATACCGCCGTCCATCTTTGTACCGGTGTTACGCGCGCCTTTTTCGTTGACGAACGTGGTGTTATACATGACATCGCCGGTGAAAATGGTGATCTCAGCGCCTGTCTTGGATTTTACGCTGTCTGTTATGCTCTCTGCGGAAAGGTCGCTTACAACAACGATAACTCCGCTCACGCCAACATTATAGGACGCTGACGCATACAGCCTGCCGTTGTCTGAGATCACGCCGTTCAGCCCTGACACTGCCCTGCCGGTCACAGCCTCGCTGAGAACGAAATTGTCGCTCTTCCACGAGATATTGCCGTTCATGAGGATATAGGCGGCGGAATAGTGCTCCTGCTTTGTATTTGCGCCCCAGTTGATAGTCAGTATCTCAGGGCTCATAGAACCGCTCGCGGCAAGCAGCTTCGCAAGGTCTTTCAGATTGCTCTGCTCGTTTTCTATTTCAGAATTCAGTATCTGAATGCCTGTACCGGTCTCGGTTTTTCTCATGCTGTCGATAAAATTCATGAAAATGCCGGTGACCACTGCCGCCATTATCGAAGCTCCCACAAACGCAGCAACGCATGAGATAAGCGTGATCCTGGTGCTGATCTTCATGGATTTTTTCAACCGTGAACCGCTGTTTCCTCCGGTTTCTTTTTTCCGTTTGCCAAACAGCTTCGGGAATTTCAGGGGAAACTTCTTCCATTTCACACGACCCGAAGCTTTTGGAGGTTTGGGAGTGCTTACGGTTTTTTTTGCGGATCTCATCAACTTTTTCATTTTGGGGTACCTGACCTTTCACTGTGCGTAACGGATGCCGGAAAATAGCTTTTGTCCCATATTGTAACGTTTTTTTGTAATAAAATACAATAACGGGTCAATGTGGCTGCTTTCTGACAATAATGCAGATATAGTTTCCGTTATCCTGTATATCGGCAGAGATTTTATTTTTTTCACCTAAAACATTAGATTTATATACATAATGCACATTATTCAGAAATGTTGTGGTTTATCTTTTCAAAAAAACTCCCCAGTAATGTCCGGAGACTGTGCGGCATATATTTATCATCAGGACAAGACAGCGGAGGGATAATATGGGAATAAAACAAAGACTTACTGCAATGGGTGAACTCCCCTGGAAGCACTCGGTGGTGACTATCACTGACGGGTGCGACCTCTGCGCCGACAACTGCACGGCAGTGGTGGGCTGCACCGGGGAGCAGGAAAACGCGGAAATAGTGCTGAAAATACGCTGCAACGGTGCCGACAGGCTGATGAGAGTGTGCGGCAGCGACCTCATTCTGGAAAGCTCCGGAGCATACGGCGCGCGTATCACCGGGAAAATAACCGGTGTGAGCTTCATTGAGCTGTAGAGCGGAGGTGCGATATGTCTGACAAGTCAATGGGACTGTGGCTGGGGCAGGTGGAATTCAGCGGCTTCGGGGGTTACCCGGAAAAAATGGCGTCCGCGCTCATCTCCTGCGGCGTGCAGCTTCGCCGGGTGAAATTCGGCGACGGCACCATATCCGGGATAGTCTCCCCCACCGACTACTGGACGACCGCAGTGACGGCGCGCAGATACGGCGTGAGAATTCGTGCAGGAAAGCGCCGTGGGCTGTATTTCACCGCAATAAGATACAGCCGCCGCGTGGGACTGTACCTCGGAGCGCTTGCTTTCGTGATGATACTGGCGCTGAACAGCAGCCACATTCAGGATATCGAGCTAAGAAGCAGCACGGGGCTTTCCGCCTCGCAGCGCTCCCAGATAATGACGATACTGGACGAATGCGGCTTACAGAAAGGAAAGCCCTCCGGCACGGACACCAAAGCCGCCGAGAGCCGCATAATGCTGGAGCTTCCCGAGGCTTCCTGGGTGGACGTGTCGGTGGTGGGCTTCCGGGTGGTGGCGGACGTTGAGACGGTCACGCCAAAGCCTGAAATGCTCAATTCCAGCGTTCCCTGCAACATAGTGGCGTCAAGGGCTGCGGCGGTAATTTCCCACACGGTACGTCAGGGCGCTCTCGTCACCGAGACCGGCAGCGGCGTTCCCGAGGGCGGGCTGCTGGTCAGCGGAATAGTCACCGACGGAGCCGGGAACATAACCTACCACCACGCCAGCGCCGAGGTCATCGGGGAATTCACCGAAACGCAGGAATTCTTCGTGCCCTACCGGGAGACAGTGAAGCTCGCCGACGGCGAGGTAACGGAGTTCACCTGGCTGGAATTCGAGGACGAGAGTCTGCCGCTGTTCTGGGGGAGCGCCGAGGTCGCCGACGCGGTGTACGAGGAGCAGACCGAGCCGATACGGGTATTCGGGCACAGAACGCCGCTTTCCCTGCGCCGGGGGAGATTTACCGCCTACCGCAGCGTTGATGTGGTGCGCTCCGCAGACGACTGCATTGATCTGCTTTCGGGGCTTATGGCGGATTTTGAGGAGAATTTCTACAGCGAATACGAGATAGTATCCTGCGAAAAAACCGCCGTCCCGGAAGACGAGGGAATACGCATGAAAGCGGTGTACACCCTCCGGGGAAATATAGCAAAGGAGCAGGAGATATTTATCGGCGAGGGAAACTGAACCGGCTCACTTCTCACGCTCAACGCGCACCCTGCCGTCCTGGAGCACCAGCTTTCCGCTGTAGGAAGCGCCGCTGCGGTCGGTGAAGCCTTTCAGGGTTATGGAACTGCCCTTGTCGAGGATACGCTTCGCCTGGGTGGGGGTAACTTCCTTGCCGAATATCTCCTTCATGAAGAAAAATCCGCAGGCTCCCCTGCTGTCCTCGCAGGAATAGGACTTCTGGAACTCGTAGACATTCTTTCCGCAATTGGGGCATTTACCCACGACCGGAAGCCTGGAGAAACGGAACGGGTTGTTATCCCGGGTGGTCTCGCCGGAGTTGTCGCGGACGAGCTGCTTTGTGAACTCGGTCATCTCCCGGAGGAACTGCTGGTCGTCCGCTTCGCCCCGGGCTATCTTCTGGAGGGTGCTCTCCCACTCGGCGGTCATTGCCGGGGACTTCACCTTTTCGGGCACTACGTCTATCACCCTTATTCCCTTGTCGGTGGGAATGAGCTGCTTGCCCTTGCGCTCCACATACTGCCGCTTCACCAGGGTCTCGATTATCGCCGCACGGGTCGCCGGAGTACCCAGTCCCTTTTTCTCAACGTCATCGTCGTCGCTGTAGCTGTCGGAGCCGGCGCGCTCCATGGCGGAGAGCAGCATGTCCTCGGTGTAGCGCTTGGGGGGAGTGGTCTTGTGCTCCAGCTGCTTCACGGATTTCACGGCTATCTCATCACCCTCGTTCATTGTGGGGAGCATTCCGGAAGGCTCGTCGGCGTCCTCCTCGTCGTCCTTGGCAAGACCTTTCAGCCCTGCCTTTATGGTAGTTTCAAGCTGCTTCCAGCCGCCCTGCACCGTGGTCTTGCCCCGGGCGGTGAATTCCCGTCCGCCGCATTCCAGCACAGCGGTCACAGCGTCGGTGACATTCACCGGGGAGACCGCCAGCAGCAGCCTTATCGCCACAAGTGACAGTACGTTCCAGCAGTCCTCCGGCAGCCGGCTGAAATCATACCGCGATATCTCCCGGGTGGGGAGCAGCGCGTGGTGGTCGCTCACCTTGCTGTTGTCGATAAGCCGCTTTATGTCCGGGGTGATGTTCTGCGCTTCATAGTCTGCGCCGAATTTGAAGGCTTTCGCTGTGAGCCTTACCATCTCGGCTGCGGTGCTCTCCATGTCGTCGGTGATGTAACAGCTGTCCGTTCGGGGATAGGTCAGCAGCTTGTTTTCATAGAGCTTCTGGGCGCAGTCCAGGGTCTGCTGGGCGGTGTAGCCGTACAGCTTGTTCGCGTCACGCTGGAGCGAGGTCAGGTCGTACAGCTTCGGGGGATTGGCGTTCTTCTGCTCCTTCGTCACCGACTTCACCACTGCGGAATTTGTGCACTGCGCCGCAGCTGCCTCCACCTCCAGCGGTGCTATTTTGTCGCTCTCGGCTTTGAACTTACCACAGTTCAGCTCCAGGGTGAAATACCTCGCCGCCGCGAACTGCTGTATCTTCTTCTCACGCTCCACCAGCATGGCGAGGGTGGGGGTCTGCACTCTGCCCACAGAAAGCAGGCTGCGGTACTTCACGGTGAACAGCTGTGTTGCGTTCATGCCAACGATCCAGTCCGCCTTGTTGCGCGCTAGTCCGCTGCGGTAGAGCGCGTCGAACTCGCTGCCCGGGCGCAGGTGCTGAAATCCCTCGCGCACTGCCTCGTCAGTCATGGAGCTTATCCACAGCCGGGAAAACGGCTTTGTGCAGCCTGCCTGGTAATACACATACCTGAACACGCACTCTCCCTCGCGCCCTGCGTCAGTGGCGCAGATTATCTCGTCCACGTCCGGGCGCAGCATAAGCTCTTTGAGCTTCTCGAACTGCGGCGCGGTGCTCTCCGGGACAGTCCACAGGAACTTCTCCGGGATTATCGGCAGGTTGGACAGCTTCCAGGGCTTGCCGTAGCGCTTGTCGTAATCCTCGGGAGCCGCCAGCGTCACCAGATGCCCGAAGCACCAGCTGACGATATAGCCGCTGCCCTCGGTGTAACCGTCCCCGCGGGTGCGGTTCGCGCCGATGACCTTTGCGATGGTGTTGCCGACCGAGGGCTTTTCTGCGATGACTAATTTCATGAGATATCCTTTCACCCGGCTTGACAACCGGGGTTTTTGATGTTAAAATATATATGTACAATGTGACATTTCACCGGAGGTGCATTATGGCAAAACGAGAAGAGGAACGCAAAAAAAATCAGGACAAGCTCCGCCGCCGCGTTATCATCAACTGGATAATATGCGGTGCTTCCCTCGCGGCGATAATTATACTGCGCCTTGTGTCCCAAAACGTATGATCACCGATATCCTTTTCGAGCTTCTGGCTGATATCATGGACGCGGTGGAGGACTTCGCCGTGTGGCTGGTCAGCCGTCCGCAGAACAGGCGCAGAAAATAAAAAACGCCGTGAATATTTCCACGACGAATTTGTTGAACTGACCTGTATAAACAGGAAAATGGAGCGGATTACGAGGCTCGAACTCGCTACCTCCACCTTGGCAAGGTGGCGCTCTACCAGATGAGCTAAATCCGCATAATGGCGACCTGGATGGGACTCGAACCCACGACCTCCGCCGTGACAGGGCGGCGTTCTAACCA
>JALEOL010000020.1 GCA_022766785.1 Oscillospiraceae bacterium | reverse complement strand
GGGAAAAGGGGAGAGGGGAAGGGGAGTCTGAGGGGAAAACCGTAGGGGGAAAGGGGGGAAATGCCGATTTTTGCCGGATTTATTGGTTCCCCCCTTTCTCCCGAAGGGTTTCCCCTCAGTCCTGTGCGAAAACATTTTAATTAAATAGCTCCAAACAGCCACTGTCTATATTTCAAATCTCTATCCACACAAATTCACATAACACCTCCAAACAACCCCTATCCCCACAAGTGAAAGGTTTTCGAAAAAATACACAAAATGACCGGGAGAGCAAATGAAAAGCCCTCCCGGTATTGTTTATTCTGTTCTCAGCGCTTCGACCGGGTCTTTCTTTGCGGCAACTCCTGCCGGGACAAGTCCGGCGATGAGCGTCAGCAGTATACTGATCACCACAAGGATGATTCCGCCCTGCCACGGGAGCAGCGCCACATTCTGGATGCCCGTTATGTGCTCGATTATGATGTTTATCGGGATATTAAGCAGCAGCGTCACGCCAATGCCGATAACTCCGGCAGAAAATCCGACGATCATCGTTTCCGCGTTGAACACGTTGGAAACGTCGCGCTTGGAGGCGCCCATTGCACGGAGTATACCTATCTCCTTTGTTCGCTCCAGTACCGAGATGTAGGTGATTATTCCGATCATTATCGAGGACACCACGAGAGATATCGCCACGAATGCTATCAGAATATAGGATATCGCGTTGATTATATCGCTTACGCTGGACATCATCAGACCAACATAGTCGGTGTAGTTTATCACGTCCTCCTGCTTGTCGGCGGCTACCTTGTCCTCGTTGTATTTTGCGATAAAGTCGGTGATAAGCTCCTTGCTCTCAAAGTCCTTTGCGTATATATTGATATCGCTCGGCTCTGCGAGGTCGGCAACGCCCAGCAGCTTCAGATTGCCGTCGTAGGTGGATTCGGTGGTCTCAGGCTCTTTGGTAAGCTCCATTAGCTGCGAGAGCTGGTCAGAGGTCAGCACCTGCATGAATACCGTGTACATCTGTGCCGGGTCGAGCATACCTTCCATCATTGCGGAAAGCTCCGCGCTCTGGTGGGGAGTGAGCAACGCAGCCACCGCCGCGGACATCTGCGCGCGCTGCTCGTCTGTAAGCAGGCTCTGCACATCTGCTCCGCTCTGCACCTGCATAAGCTGCTCCGGGGTGAGCAGTCCCATCATGATGCCGCTGAGCTGCTCGTCAGTCACCATGGACATCATCGCGGACTGGAGCTCAGCCTGCTGATCCTCGGAAATTGCGCCCATGATACCCTGGTTGAGCTGCGCTTTCTGCTCCTCGGACAGCATTCCGGTGATCATCTCCATAGCCTCGTCCTGGGACATTGCCTTGTCCTTTTCCTCACCGTCCTTCGGGAACTCTATGCCGGTGAACACGTCAACGTCGGGGTTTTCTTTCTGCGCCTTTACAAGCTCGCTGTCGTTCACCTTGTTTATCATGTACTCGGTCAGGGCGTGGGTGTAGCCTATTCCGCCGGAATTTGTGGAGGATATCAGCGAGTCAGCGTCGGGCTTCAGTATGCCGACTACTTTCAGTTTAAGCCCGTTTTCCGCCGCCTGCTCCATGTATTCGCTGTCGGAGCGCATGTCAGTCCAGGTGCCGTCGTCGTTCTTCTGATAAAGGTCCGGCGCGGTCAGCATGCTGAATTCCATTCCCATAAGCTCGTCATAGCTGAACGAAAGGTCGCCGGTGTCGATATCGAAGCTCTCTCCTGCCATAACGCTCGCCATCATTCCGTTAAGCTCGCTCTGGTCGCGCAGCCCCAGGGAATACAGCGTCACATCGGAAAGCTCGTTGCGGTCGGTGACAAGCACCACTACCTCGTCATAGGACTGTGGGAGTCTGCCGGCAAGCACCTCGTACTCGGTTTCCAGCATGTCGTTGCTCAGCAGCTCATGGAATGCGTCGTAGCTTGCCATGCCGCTGTTGCCCATCAGCGAGGAATAGGTGCTGGTCATCTGACCGACGCTTTCAGCCATAGACTGTCCCATCATCGCGGTCATCACTGTGGAGGGATTGATCTGCATTATCTCGCCGTTTGCGCTGTGACCGAAGATATAAAGCTCGGAGTCGTAGCTGTAATGTATCTCCTCAATGCTGTCGAGAATGTTGTCGGGATTGCTTTCAAGGTAGCTCTTGAATTCCGTGAGGTTGTTGGTCTGAAGCTCGGACAGCATGGTCTTTACCATTTCCGTGGAGATATCGTTGGTGTAGATCCTGTCGGGGTCGCGCTCGGCGGTGTTGTTCTCACGGACGTTCATCATCGATGTCATCAGGCTGGTGTAATCCACGGTCTCATGCTGGATAGACACCGGGAAAGAAGCAAGGGTGGATCGCTCAACGCTGTCGATATATGTCTGCACGCCGTTTGAAAGCGACAGGATCAGCGCAATTCCGATAATGCCGATGCTCCCGGCGAACGCTGTCAGGAACGTCCTTCCTTTCTTTGTGAGAAGGTTGTTTCTCGACAGGGAAAGCGCCGTCAGGAAGGACATCGAGGTTTTTTTGCCTTTCTTGACAGTGGACTTGCGCACCTGCTCCTGCTTTTCGGCTTCGGCGGGGTCGCTGGGGTCGAACGGGTCGCTGTCCCCGACGATCTTTCCGTCAAGCAGCCGTACTATTCTTGTGGAATATTTCTCGGCAAGCTCCGGGTTGTGTGTTACCATTATTACAAGGCGGTCTTTTGCGATCTCCTTGATAAGCTCCATTATCTGGATACTGGTCTCGCTGTCAAGCGCGCCGGTGGGCTCGTCCGCGAGAAGAATATCCGGGTCGTTGACCAGCGCCCTCGCTATTGCAACACGCTGCATCTGACCGCCGGACATCTGGTTGGGGCGCTTGTGCAGCTGATCCCCAAGCCCTACCTTTTCCAGCGCCTCCTTTGCGCGCTGCCTGCGCTCTGATTTTGACACGCCGGAAAGCGTCAGCGCAAGCTCCACGTTGGAGAGCACGCTCTGGTGGGGTATCAGGTTATAGCTCTGGAAGATAAACCCGATAGAGTGGTTGCGGTAGGTGTCCCAGTCCGCGGACTTGTATTTCTTTGTGGACTGCCCGTTGATGATAAGGTCGCCGCTGGTGTACTGGTCAAGACCGCCGATTATGTTCAGCAGCGTGGTCTTACCGCAGCCGGACTGTCCCAGCACCGACACCAGCTCGCTCTCCCGGAACGCAATGGAAACACCCCTCAGGGCGTGCACCGTTTCGCTGCCGGTGGCGTAATCCTTGACGATATTTCTGATCTCAAGCATTGATCTGCTCCTTTCGGTTCTTTGAACCTGTCCTCATCGAACCAGCGTCGGGGAATTCTGCCGAAAAGACGCGTGCTGGCATTTGTATGGACGGGTTCATTCTGTTTATTTATCGAAAAGGCGGACAGCCGCACACAGCTCCGCCTGTATTGTCGGAAGTGTCACCGCAGCTGGTTTTCCATAGCCGCTGCGAATTTGCTGTAAAGCTCCGCTATGGTGCGTATTTCCTCCTCGGTGAACACGGATATTATCTTGTTGAGCGTGAAAACCACGCGCTTCATGTTCTTTTCAAATATCTCTCTGCCGGCGTCGGTGATCGTCACCCTTACGCTGCGGCGGTCGTTTTCGTCCACGGAGCGCTCGATCCAGCCCTTTTCCTGGAGAAAACGCAGCGTTCTGGACACCATAGGCACTGATACGTTCATCTGCGACGCTATATACGCCACGCTGGCGGCGCTGCCGGGATTTTTCCGGGGATAGTCGGATATGCAGCACAGCACCGAGAATTCTGACGGGGATATGCCCTCGATAACCCTGTCGGGTCTTACCGAGCTGAGCTTTTCCATGCTGTGCAGGATCTTGGCGCATACCTCCTGGGGATATGTGTTGCCGATAAATTCCTCGTCAGCCCACAGCATATCAGCTAAACAGAACATACTTTCACCTGCCTTGCGTCATTACAGAACAGCCGCGATTGTTGACTGCGGTTATATTTTAACACTGTTAAATACATTTGTCAATAATGTACAGCGGTTTTTGGCGATATGCATAAATTTTTCCTTTCGAGGAGATACTGTATCTACGCGCAGGGTGAAAACTGTGTGACGGTATACCGGAGGGGAGCGGACATATGATAATAAAAAAGCGCTGGGGAGCGTTCTGGGTGGTGGAAGCGGCAGGCTTGCTGATATACATTCTGTTATGCGCGGTTTTACACAGGGCGTGGGTCGCGGCGGCAGGGGGGATATTTGTATTACTGTCGGTGTATTGGTACTGGTATTATTACTCTCTGGAATACAGCACAGCGGAGAAAACGCTGCTGATAACCAGCGGTATTATTTTTCGCCGGGAACGCCGCCTGCCGGTGGAGAACATTCTGTGGGAAATGCGCCTGAGCCTGCTCTCCGAGCGGAATACCGCAGCCACGATACTTCACACCGCAGGGGGAATAACGGTGATATTCGGGGAGATTTCAACATTGCCCGGTTGAAATGTTGAGAACTTTTCAACTAAAGCCCCCGGAAAGCAGACTTTTCAACCTTTTCAACATAGTATTTAACAATCAGTTTAATCGTGGTCGGATTTAACCGAAACAGGTTATATTTTATGAGATTATACAAAATGTAACTCGCAATTATAATACCACAGGTAAATTATAATAAATAATATACATATCGCAATAATACTACTCGGATATTATTGTGGTCAATACACTTTGGGTATAATATCCGGCAGGCAGAAAAAATCCGCTCATCGGTTTTTCAACCAACAAGCGGACAAATAGTTCAGTTTACATTGCGTATAAGTATCTGGCAGGGATTTTCCTCTCCCCACAGCGGAAGAACTTCAAGCTCCCGGAAGCCCAGGCTCTGGTAGAACACGTTCGCCGAGTCGTACTCGGGGCAGACGCCGGTCTTGAGGGTTTTCACCTGGAGGTATTCGTACCCCTGCCGCCGTGCGTAGTTCAGCAGCGAGGTGAACAGCTGTTTGCCGACCTTGTGCCGCTGATACTCCTTTCTCACCGCAATAATGAACATCTCCGCCGAGCAGGGACTTGTCTCGCGCAGCGCAGTAAAGCCCCGTACCGTGTCGCCGCTGTATTCCGCCCACACGGGTATTGTGCGGCACATTACGGCAATCTTCTCAATGCCGTTTTCTCTCTCTGCTTTCTCGGGGAAATCGCTCAGGACTTCGCGGCAGATATTCTCCTTGTCCCGGGGATTGACCACCATTTTTACGCCGGTTGTTTTCGGCATTTTTCCATCTCCCTTTGTTCGTTTAAATTTCCATATGCACCCAACCAGTGCTTGTTCTGATTATACTACATAAAGGTTGGAATGTCAACTGTTTTTCCGTGTAATGCTCACACGGTTTTTTTTGCAGAAAAAGCGCCCCGGAATGGAGCGCTTTTATATGATATGTAAGTATCAGACTGTGGGTTTTCCGCAGAACGGGCAGAATTTAGCTCCTGCTTTAAGCTGCTTTCCGCAGTTGGGGCAGGTGGAATACTGGGGAACCGGCTCCGGCTGAGGTACATTATCCTGCTGTGGAACCGGCTGTGGAACCGGCTGTGGAACAGGCTGCGGAACCGGCTGCTGGAACGGCTGAGGAGCGGGCATCGGCTGCTGATACTGCTGGGGAACAGGCTCGGGCTGCTGGAACTGCTGGGGATAAGGCTGGGGCTGCTGGAACTGCTGGGGAACAGGCTCGGGCTGCTGGAACTGCTGAGGATAAGGCTCGGGCTGCTGATACTGCTGCTGAGCCTGGGGCTGATACTGGGGAGCCTGATAGGGGTGCTGAGGGGGGAGCTGGGGAATGCCGGTCTTTATGAACTGCTCGGTCTTGGGTTCTTCAGCGGTGTTGTTGTCGGTGTCGATACCAACGGACTTACGCGCTGCCATGACAAGCTCAAAGCCGATACGCAGCACGACGTTACCGAATATAGCCTGGGAGATGAACGTGTTTACACCATGACCGCCCTCGAGGGGGAACGCAGCGATACCCTTGAACAGCAGGAATATCGCGCCGGTGTAATATGCTATCTTTATCACGCTGGCAGGCAGGAAGTGCTGACCATTTGCCGCTTTCACGAGCTTCCCGGAATTGGGGTCTTTTGACTTCGGCCCGAACACCATGACATACAGCAGGACAGCTCCGGCAATTGCAACGACTGCGCCGACAAGGGTAATGACAAACCCGGCGGTAGCGCCGCCGTTTACTGCTGCCTGGACACCATTAATGAGCGAAGAAAAATCCATATCGATACCTCTTTCCTTTCAAATCGGCTTCTCAGCCTGTCATTTAAATTATATCATATGCGTGCGCAAAAAGCAATAAATTTTTCAAATATTTTCCGATATATCAAACGGCGTGGTCTGATAAACGAAATAGTTCAGCCAGTTGGTATAGGTAAGGGTGGCGTGGGCGCGCCACTTCATGGGGGGCTGCTTCGAGGGGTCGTCGTCGGGGAAATAGTGCGCCGGTATATTAGGCTGAAGTCCCTTATCCATGTCGCGCCTGTACTCCAGCGCCAGGGTGTCCGCGTCGTATTCCGAGTGCCCCGTGATAAAGAACTGCCGGCTGTCCTCGCTGCAAACAGCGTAAACTCCTGCTTCCTCCGACACCGCCATGACCTTCAGCTGCGGCACTTTCTCGATGTCCTCCTGCCGCACCTCGGTGTGACGGGAATGGGGCGCCCAGAACTCGCTGTCAAAGCCCCGGAACAGCCTTGATTTCGGCGTGAGCAGCCTGTGCAGGAATACCCCGGAGAGCTTTTCCTTCAGCGGATACTTTTTGATGCCGTAGTGGTGATAGAGCGCCGCCTGCGCCGCCCAGCAGATATGCAGGGTGGAATGAACATGCGATTTTGTCCAGTCCATTATCTGACACATTTCGCTCCAGTAGTCCACCTCCTCGAACTCCATCTGCTCCACCGGCGCGCCTGTGATGATAAAGCCGTCGAAGTTCATGTCCTTTATCTCGTCAAAGGTCTTGTAGAAATTCAGCAGGTGGTCGCTGGAGGTGTTTTTGCTGGTATAGGTGGAGGTCTGCACCAGCGTCACCTCTATCTGCAGCGGCGTGTTGGACAGACAGCGGAGTATCTGTGTTTCGGTCGCGATTTTTGTGGGCATGAGGTTCAGTATACCTATCTTCAGCGGTCGGATATCCTGGTGGAGCGCCCGGTGCTCCGTCATGATAAATATATGCTCGTTCTCTAGTATCGACTGCGCAGGCAGTCCGTCTGATATTTTTACTGGCATTTGCGTTTCCTTTCCCTGTGGACACTGTTCCGGGCGGCACAGTGTTTTTATAGACATGTTATAATTATACCCCAATCCGCCCGTAATGTCAAGGGAATCACTGATTAAATCGCGCCTGACGGCTTGGCACGCATCTTGCTTGCATCTTTTCCGCCATCTTGCACAAATTTCGCTTGACGGGCGCCAGCCCGTCTGCACTCAATTTGTACAATCTGCAGGTTTGGCGCAACACGAAACAT
>JALEOL010000019.1 GCA_022766785.1 Oscillospiraceae bacterium | reverse complement strand
AGCACCTCATCTGCTTGCATATTTTTCGCCATATTGCACAAATTTCGCTTGACGGGCGACAGCCCGCCTGCGCTCAATTTGTACAATCTGACGAAAAATCTGACTGCGCATCTGAGGCACTATGGTTTTTAGAGGTGACCTATTGATAAAGCAAATGACCTGTCCGCAAGCGAACGGGATCAGTCACCGGAGCTGCGTGCGTTATCCTCCAGGAGCTGTTCAACTCTGCCCGAAATGCGCAGCTGATCCTCCCGGGACAGCTTTCTGATGTTGGTGATAAGCTGCCGGTCGATCTGGTCTGTGCATACCCAGTCCGTGCCGTGGGGGGTACTGCTGTCCGTCAGCCCGCAGAGATAATCTGCTGAGGTCTGCAGCACTCTCGCCAGCTTCGCCAGAATTTCGGCGTTGGGGATATTCACGCCGTTTTCGTATTTGCTCATTGTGGTTCGCGTCACGCCGATGCTGTCCGCGACCTGATACTGTTTCAGTCCAAGTTGTTCACGGCGGGATTCGATTCGTTCTCCGACTGTCAGGATCATCTCTCCTTTCCGGATTTTATTGATATACATCTATATTATACATTAAAAATCCGGAAAATTATAGAATAGTGACAAAAATAAAAAAATACCGCAAAAAGATGATGATACTATATCTGCTATCTTCCTGTATTTCTGCAAAACGGCGGCAGCGCACCGGTAAAGTACGCTGCCGCCGTTATTTATATGGTGTAAAATCTCAGTCCGTCCGCCGAGAATTTCAGCGAGATACCCCTGCCGCCGAAGTATTCCGTTATGTATTCCTGTAGTTCGGGACTGCTGCTGTTCATGCTGAAATTCTGTCCTCCGCAGGAATCGCGGTAGTGAAGCTCCGCAGAGAAGCGCTCTGCCACCTGTTTTTTCAGTTCCGTCATATCCGAATGACTTATTTTTCTTCGTGCCATAGTCCCTCCGTCAGAATGCCGCTGTATTTGTCCTCACAGCTCCTCATCGCAAGGATCGTGTCTGTGATAAGCTCGTCCAGTGTTACTCCCATGAGTTCAGCGCCCCGCTCTATGACCTCCCGTGAGCAGCCTGCGGCAAAGTTCGCGGACTTGTACTTCTTCTTCACCGACTTCAGCTCGATGTCCTGTACCGACTTCGACGTCCGCATGAGCGCGGCGGCGCCGATAAGCCCGGTCAGCTCGTCCACGGCATAGAGCACTTTTTCCATTTCGTGCTCCGGTTTTATATCCACCGTCAGAAGATAACCGTGGCTCGCCGTGGCGTGTATTATTCGCTCGTCAACGCCGCGGCTGCGCATTATCTCCTGCTCCTTTATGCAGTGCTGCTCCGGGTACATCTCAAAATCCAGATCGTGTAGAAGTCCCACGATGCTCCACAGCTCCGCTTCATCGCCGTATCCCAGCTTTTCGGCGAACCAGCGCATTACTCCTTCGACTGTTACCGCGTGTCTCAGATGAAAGCTGTCCTTGTTATATTCTGTCAGAAGCGCCCAGGCTTCCTCCCGGGTCATGATACTGTCCATACAAACATCTCCTTTAAAATATATAAAACCTATCAAAACCATATGTATAATATACACCATTTTCAGGATTTTGTCAAGAGGGTTTATGAAAAAAGCGTCAGTAGGGATAATATATTTGACTGAACAGAAAGAAAACATGCCGGTGTATTGACTTTTCGGTGGGAGTGTGATATAATACTTATTAAACCACTAGGTGAAGTGAGTGTTTTCGGATCATAACAGGGGAACAGGTGCAGGATATTGGAAAGCTTTGTATGTGTCAGCATAAACTATAAGCGCTGCGGCGAGGAGATAAGGGGTGAGTTCACGCCGGAGGAGCACCTCAGAGCGGAATTTATCGCACAGCGTGCGGAACACAGCCCGGTGATTCTCTGCACCTGCTGCCGGACGGAGCTATACATGACTGGGAGCAGCGACCTCGCGGTGAGTATTCTCGCGCAGCTCGGGGGAGTGACCGAGGGATATGTGCGGCGGTACGCCATGATATTTGACGGCGAGGGCGCGGTGCGGCATCTGTTCAGGGTGGCGAGCGGAATAGACTCCGCGATAGTCGGTGAGGACGAGGTGCTCGGGCAGCTGAAGAACGCATATGCTTTTTCGGCGGAGAGGATAGCTCTCTGCGACCGCGTGAATATCATATTCCAGAGCGCGGTGGCTGCCGCAAAACGCATAAAGACCCGTACTGCGATCTCCCGGACTTCGGTCTCCCATGCGACCCTTGCGGCGAAGCTGGCGGCTCATTCCGCTCCGGAGCCGGAGGTGCTGCTTATCGGCGCTAGCGGCAGCACAGGGAAAACACTGCTGAAAAATCTGCTGTCCTACCGGAATGTCCGGGTGATTGCCACGATGCGTTCTCACAGCGGCATGGCGATACTGCCGAAAAGCTCCTCGCTCACCATAGTGCCATATGATGAGCGCTACGACTTTATTCCGCAATGTGACTGCGTGATATCCGCAACGACCAGTCCCCACACGGTGATCTCGGCGGACAGGCTGACTGCTCCGATAAAACCGCAGCTTTTCATCGACCTTGCGATACCCCGGGACATCGACCCGGCTGCCGGGGAGCTTCCGGGGATCACGCTGCGCGGAGTGGACTACTTCCGGGAGCTTGCGGCGGACAACTCACAGCTAAAACAGGACAGCGTTGAACAGGCGAAGCAGATGATATCCGAGGATATCGACGAACTGAAGAAAACTCTGCTGATGCATGATATACAGCCATTTCTGCGAGATTCCGGCGTGCTTTCCGGAATGACCGCGGAGGAGCTGTTTTACAGGCTGCGTTCCGGGCTTGACAGCGGTTCGTTCAGCGCCGTGGCGGAGGTCGTGAGGGGACTTGGAGGTAAGTGATGCCGTATTTTCCTTTTTTTGCAGATATCACCGGGAGACCCTGCCTGATAGTCGGCGGCGGCAGGATAGCGCTGCATAAGATAAGAAAGCTGCTGCCGTTTTCCCCGGAGATACATGTCGCAGCACCTGATATTTCCCCGGAAATAGAAGCGCTGCCGGGGATCGTAATTTCCCACCGGGACTTTACGGACAGCGATCTTTCCGGAATGTGCTTCGTTATCGCCGCGACAGATGACGCCGTGGTGAATTCCTATGTAGCCCGGCTTTGCCTGCAAAGGGGGATACCCTGCAACGCCGTGGATCAGCCTGAGAGCTGCACGTTCTTTTTCCCTGCGCTGGTGCAGAGGGGGGATATCACCGTGGGGATCTCTACCTCGGGGAAAAGTCCTCTGCTTGCGGCGGAGATTCGCCGGCAGACCGAAGAGCTGCTTACGCCGGAAATGGCTGAGATATGCTCGCTGATGGGGTGCGTCCGGGGAAAGGTACGCAGCAGATTTCACACCGAAGCCGCACGAAAGACCGCGCTTACGGCGGCGCTGGGCTTCTGTCTGCGTGAGGAAAGCCCGGACGAGGAGCGGCTGATGAATTATATCGACGAACTGGAGATAAACGAATGACGATAAGGATAGGTACCCGGAAAAGCCGCCTTGCACTGGCTCAGACGGCGATGTTCGCGGCGGCGCTGGAGAAAGCGTATCCCGGGGTTGAAATACAGACCGTGGAGATAGTCACCCACGGCGACCGGGTGCTGGACAGACCGCTTGGCAGCATCGGCGGCAAGGGTGTTTTTGTGGAGGAGATAGAGCAGGCTCTGCGCTGCGGTGAGATAGACGTGGCGGTGCACAGCGCGAAGGATCTTCCGGTACAGCTGGGCGAGGGTCTGGAGATATCCGGGGTGCTCCCACGGGGCGACAGCCGGGATATGCTGATATCCCGTCAGGGTGCGCAGCCCGGCGTTTCTGGCTTTGTTGTGGGAACAGGCAGCATGCGCCGCAGGTCGAACTTCTCGAAGCTGTACCCGGGCGCAAAGTTTGCTGATATCCGCGGTAACGTGGACACCAGGCTTCGCAAGCTGTCCGCCGGGGAGTATGACGGGATCATTCTGTGCGCCGCCGGGATAAAGCGGCTGGGACTGTCGCTGGAGGGGTTTTCGGCGAGGGAGTTCAGCTGCCGGGAATTCGTTCCGGCACCCTGTCAGGGAATTATCGCGGCGGAATGCGCTGCAGGCAGCCGGGTCTCGGAAATGGTGCGGAGCGTTTCGGATAAGGAGACCGCGCTGTGCTTTGCCGCAGAGCGTGAGATAATAAGGCTGCTGGGCGCTGACTGTACAGTGCCGGTAGGGGCTTACAGCGAGATAAACCGCGGCGTTATGGACATCATCATATCCGACAGGATCGGAAAGACAGTCTCGGGAAGCTGCGCTGCGGAAAAGTACTCAGAAAAGATAAAGGAGCTGATATCTTCTCTATGACAGGAACAGTTACCCTGGTCGGTGCAGGCTGCGGCGACTTCGACCTGATAACGCTCCGGGGCAGGGAAGCGCTTTCCGGGTGCGACACCGTGATATACGACAGCCTTATCGACATGCGGCTGCTGGAATTCTGCCCTGACGCGGAGAAAATATGCGTCGGCAAGCGCGCCGGGCGGCATTCTGCGGCGCAGGAGGAGATAAACGCGCTGTTGGTGGAAAAGGCGCTCTCCGGCAGGAACGTAGTCCGGCTGAAGGGCGGCGACCCGTTCGTTTTCGGCAGGGGCGGCGAGGAGATACTGACCCTTTCGGAGCGCGGTATTCCATTCAGCATTGTTCCGGGTGTGACCTCCTGCGTGGCGGTGCCGGAGCTTGCCGGGATCCCGGTCACACACCGACGCAGCGCAAGGAGCTTCCATGTGATAACCGGGCACACCGCCGACAGCTGCACCCCGGAAAGCCTGGAGAAGTACGCCGGGATCGGCGGCACGCTGGTTTTTCTTATGGGGCTGAATTCGCTGGACGGCATTGCCCATGGGCTTATTTCGGGGGGAATGTCCGGCGATACCCCGGCTGCGGTGATTTCACAGGGCGCAACGATACGCCAGAGAACGGTGAGAGCGCCGCTGTCGGAGATCGCAGAAAAGGCGGGGGCGGCGGAGCTTCCTTCCCCGGCGGTGATAGTGGTCGGGGAAACGGCTGGGTTTGATTTTTCGCCGACATATGCGCCGCCGCTTGCCGGAGTTTCCATTGCGGTGATATCATCTCCGGAAACCGGAAGAAAGCTCGCAAAGGCGCTTTGCAGGCTGGGGGCGTATGCTTTCCGTGCAGGAGGAATGGATATCCGGGAACTTCACACTGAAGCGATAGACAAAGCGCTAAGTCGGCTCGGGGAATACACACACATCGCCCTCACCAGTCCCAACGGGGCGCGGATATTTCTGAAAAAGCTGAGAGCGAAGCGTATCGACCTGAGAAGTCTCACCTCTGCCTTTGCGGTGGTGGGAAAGGGCACTGCGGCGGTGCTGGAGCAGAATGGTATCTTTCCGGAGCTTATCCCGGAGGAATACAACACTGCGGCACTGGGCAGGCTGCTGTGCGACAGGCTCGGCGAAGCTGACCGGCTGCTGATAATGCGGTCTGCGGACGGCTCCCGGGAGCTAACCCCGGCGCTTGACAGTGCAGGGATAACTTACGATGACGTGAGGATATATGAGCCGGAAAGCCCCGGCGGCGCTCCGGTGGACAGCGACCTCGCGGTATTCACGAGCGCCGGGGCGGTGCGCAGCTTTTTCGGCAGCGGCGGAAGCCTGGGGTACGGTACAGCGCCGGTGGCTATCGGGAAGATAACCGCCGGGGAGCTTGAAAAACACGGCTTTACGGGCTGCATTATTCCTGAGGAGAGCAGCACAGACGGCATTATCAATACGATTTTGGGGGCAGTAAAATGCAGAGATTCAGACGTTTGAGAGCAAATGCGGCAATGCGGAGAATGGTGAGAGAGACCCGGCTCGACCCGGCGGAGCTTATCTATCCGATATTCGTGGCGGAGGGCGAGAATATAAAGAACCCGGTAGACTCCATGCCCACGGTGTTTCAGTATTCCATTGACAGGCTGCCGGATATACTTCCTCAGATAGCCGACAGCGGAATTTCCGGGCTGCTGATATTCGGCATTCCTGCGCATAAGGACGCCCGGGGCAGCGAGGCGTACAACGACAACGGCGTAACTCAGCGTGCGGTGCGGTACATCAAGGAGCATTACCCGGATATGCTGGTCATTGCGGACGTGTGCCTGTGCGAATACACCGACCACGGTCACTGCGGACTGGTCTGCGGCGGCAGGATACTAAACGACGAAACGCTGCCGCTGCTTTGTGCGATGTCAGTCAGCCTTGCCAGAGCCGGAGCGGATATCATAGCGCCCTCGGACATGATGGACGGCAGGGTGGCGGCTATACGTCAGGCTTTGGACGAGAACGGATTTATTGACACGCCGATAATTGCGTACAGCGCAAAGTTCGCGTCGGGGTATTATTCTCCGTTCCGGGACGCGGCGCATTCCGCTCCCGGTTTCGGCGACAGAAAGACCTATCAGATGGATCCGGCGAACGGCAGGGAAGCTCTCCGGGAGATCGCCGATGATATCGCCGAGGGCGCGGATATGGTAATGGTGAAGCCGGCGCTGGCGTATCTCGATGTGCTGAGAGCCGCCCGGGAGCGCTTTGATCTGCCGCTTGTGGCGTATAACGTCAGCGGCGAGTTCTCAATGGTGAAAGCGGCGGCGCAGCTTGGCTGGATAGACGAGCGGCGCATTGTCATGGAAAATCTCACGGCGATAAAGCGTGCCGGAGCGGATATCATCATAACCTACCACGCCCTTGACGCCGCGGAGTGGATAAAGGAGGAGCGCCTGTGAATACCGCAAGATCGCAGCAGCTGTACGAAAGAGCGTGCGGGTTCATGCCCGGGGGAGTAAACAGCCCGGTGAGAGCCTGCCGTTCGGTGGGAATGACGCCGCTGTTCATATCCCGGGCGAGCGGCTCGAAGATATACGACGAGGACGGCAATGAATTTATCGACTACATCTGTTCCTGGGGACCGAATATTCTGGGACACGCAGTGCCGCAGGTAGCCGAAGCGGTCAAGGCGGCGTGCGACCGTGGGCTTACGTTCGGCGCATGTCATAAGGGCGAGATAGAGCTTGCGGAGCTGATCCGGAGGCACTTCCCGTCAATGGAGCTGCTCAGACTTGTGAACTCCGGGACGGAGGCGGTCATGAGCGCGATAAGGGCTGCACGGGGGTATACCGGCAGGGACAGGATCGTCAAGTTCGAGGGCTGCTATCACGGGCATTCGGACGGGCTGCTGGCGAAGGCAGGCTCGGGGCTTATGACCCACGCGATACCCTCCGGCGCAGGAGTTCCGGCAGGCTGCACCGCTGATACGCTGCTGGCGAAATACAACGATGAAGGTTCGGTGGAGAAGCTGTTCAGCGCCTGCGGAGACACCATTGCGGCGGTGATAGTGGAGCCGTGCGCGGCAAATATGGGCGTAGTTCCCCCGAAGCCGGGTTTCCTTGAATTCCTGCGTGACATCACCCGGAAATACGGCGCGCTGCTTATTTTTGACGAGGTGATAACCGGGTTCCGGCTGTCCGACGGCGGCGCCCAGAAGTACTACGGCATAACCCCTGACCTCACCACTCTCGGAAAGATAGTCGGCGGAGGAATGCCGCTGGCGGTTTACGGCGGCCGCCGGGAGATAATGGAGTGTGTGGCTCCCCTGGGTTCGGTCTATCAGGCAGGAACGCTCTCCGGCAATCCCTGCGCAGTGGCGGCAGGAACGGCGCAGCTGAAACTGATTGAGAATACCCCCGACCTGTACGAGCGCATAAATTCAAGCGCGGAAAGACTATACAGCGCAATGCTGGATGTCGGGCTTAACGCCAACCGCTGCGGCTCGCTGCTGACGGTTTTCTTCACGGACAGGCAGGTGACGGATTACGACGCAGCGGTGAAATGCGACACCGGGAAGTTCGCGGAGTACTGGCGGCACATGCTGGAAAACAGTATCTACGCCGCGCCGTCGCAGTTCGAAGCGATGTTCGTTTCCTATGCGCACAGTGACGAGGATATTGAAAGGACAGTTGATGCGATAAAGTCATTCAAACTGCGATAAAACAGCGCACCCCCACAGATCATGAAGGTCTGCGGGGGTGTTTTGCATTACTTGATATCGTTTTTGTTGATCGAGGCTACGCAGAAGTCAAGTCTTTCGTCCTCGTCGGCTTTCTTGTTCGCCATGCCTGTTACAGTTTTTGCGTTGGGATCAACACCGTCAACGGTGGTTATCTGACCCACGCCTGCGCCGACAGGGGAGCCGGGAACTCTGAAAGTGGAAACGTCGATAGGTTCAATGCTCTTCTCGTCCGGAATCTCAAGCTGGGGTATCCACTCGTAGGGAACGCGGTATGCGCGGTAGATCATGTTGTTGGTGAACTTGCCGAACATGTTGTTGAAGTAGGGGTTGATGTATTCCCACACGATCTCGTGGTCGGGGGTGACCTCAAGCAGATGTCCGTCGCTGCCCTCGGTGATGAGCGTGTTGCCGTTGGGCAGGCGCTGCGCGGAGCTGATGTAGGAACTGTAGAACTTGGAAGCGTCGGTGAACAGGAAGCAGCCGTGCTCCAGGGGAGTGTACTGCCATGTTATTTCAAGGGTCACGGGGTTGAACTGCAGCACCCTGGAATAGTCCCTGTGAGCGTTGTTGTTGCCGGTGGGGGAAGCGGGATTGGGAACGCCGTAGCCGCCTTCGCCGCCGTTGTCAAATACCAGCAGGTCGCCCTCTCCGGGAAGTCCCTTCGGAATCATGTGCAGGTGGTGCTGACCGATTATCCAGCCGAGCTTACGGGTAGCTTCGTTCTCGTTGAAGTCCGGACCAAGCCGCCAAACGATCTTTCCGGTGGATTTCTCGATTATGGCAAGAATGTTTGAGTTGCGCGCGTCGAAGATGATGTTGTCCGGGTGGAAGCGCTTATCTCCGGCGTCGTACCACTTGTTCTCGCCCAGGGGAGCGAAATTGTTGATGTGCATCCAGTCGCCGCCTGCTTCGCCGTGAAGTCCGGGGTTGCGGAACAGGACGTTCTTCGCCGCCTCGTCAAATCCCAGCTCATCGAAGTGGTCTGATGCACGCCAGCTCCAGAGGATATTGCCCTCCCAGTCTACCTCGATTATCTTGTCGTCGATAAGGCGCTTGTCGGAAATGTCGTGGTTGTAGAGATTTTCGTGGGTGAGTATCAGCGTGTTTCCGCCGTCGGTGCGCGGTTCTCCGCCGGGGTAGTAGTAACCCACGGTGTTTCCCTCGCGCTGGAAATCGTGGTGCTGGCGAGCCATGTAGACCGGTTCCTTGCCGGGATCAGCTACTAATTCAGTCTTGTCGAACTTCCACACGATATGCCCGTCCCAGTCCACCTGAACAAGGTCAAGCTGATCCTGATAGGCGAATTTTCCGTCTCTCGCTCCGGTGGTTCCCATTACATAGCCGCCGGGGAGTATCTTGTTCGGAAAGCCGCCCAGACCTGCCCACAGCTTCACCTCGTTGCCGTTCATGTCGATGAGCAGCGCGCCCTTTGCACTGGGGAATATCGTATAGCCTCTGTATGCCTTGTCCTTGTTGTATCTCAGTGTTCCGGTCGGAAAAATAGTCGGAAAGCCCATTGTTATACCTCTTTCAAAATTAGTTCAGCACGCTTTCAAGCGCCCTGTCGTCATATTCCCCGAGCCTTATCCCAACAGGCTCCAGCCTATCGGGGAAAATGAGGAATGCGTTCGTATCTCCGTTGTTGTATTCGTAGGTCATTAGCTTATTTAACAGAGGAAAGATCAACGTCAGTGTTCTCCGGGAACGCCTTTTCAGCCGCGCCGGTGAAATAGAACTGTCTGATGTTGTATTCTGTCGGGAACTTGCCGTGCTGGAATGCCCAGGCGTTCACCTCGTCAAGATGAGCGGCAGCCGTCTCGGAAAGCCCGAACTTAATGGTGTAGCTCTGCCAGTTCTCCTTGAAAACATCTGCGTCGATACCGAACTTATCGGAAATAGCCTTTGCGGACTCGTCGAGGTGCTCGTTGATGTATGTGGTGCTTTCGTCAAGCGCCTTGAGGTAATCCGCCAGCAGGTCGGTGTTTTTCTCTGCGTAATCCTTTGTGGTGATGAGGTATGCGGAGATCTTTATGCCGACATCGTTGGAGTCTGCGATCTTGACCCAGCCCTCGTTCTCGACCTTCTGTACCATCGAACCGCTTGCGACATACGCCGCCGCATTGCAGTTGTGGATAACGCCGAGGACTGTGGAAGCGTCAGTTGCGTTCACCGCTGTCTGCTTGTCGGGGTCAAGCCCGAGGTAGGTCTGAGCCTGCCAGTTGTAGTACTCGCTGACGGTGCCGATATTGGTGATCCATCCCTCGCTGCCGTCAAGCGCTGCGGGATCGTCTGCGTATTTCGGCGCAACATAAACACCGCCGGTTCTTGAAACGCTGGAGGAAAGGTCGGAGGCGATAACGAGATTTGTTGCCTCCAGAGTGTTGCCGAATCGGTTTGCCGCCGCAAAATCCGCCAGCAGTCCGATGTCCGCAGTGCCGGTCACGATAGAGTCAACGGTATTGATACCGGCAACGAACTCGGTGGTTTCCAGCTTGATCCCGTACTTCTCGAAAATTCCCTGCTGCATTCCGATATAGTCTGCGTACTGATCCGGCTGACCGGTCATGTTGGCAACTCTGATAGTCCTGAGAGCAGTGCCGTCGGAGCCGTTCTCGGAGCTGCCGTTCCCGGAGCATGCAGTGAGCAGGGAAGCAGAAATGGCAAATGCCGCTGTTGTCTTGAGTATGTTTGTGATCTTCATAGTCGTTCTCCTTTTATTTAACACCAAAATGTTTTAAGAATTTCTTTCCGAAAAGCTGAAGCAGTCTGTCGGCGATAAATCCGATCACCGCCAGTGTAACGATACCGGCGAACGCCCAGCTGGTCTTGTAATATATCTTTGAGCTGTTGATAAGGTAGCCTAGACCGTCGCTGCCTACCAACATTTCCGCTGCGATGACGCAGATGATAGCGGAGCTGAGTCCCAGCCTTATGCCGGTGAAAATGTTGGAAACCGCCGAGGGCACCACAACTGTAAAGAATGTGCGCGCTTTCTTTGCGCCCATGCAGGAAGCAGCTTCCACCAGCGACTGATCCGTTGTTGCAACGCCTGCAATGGTGTTCACGAGTACCGGGAAGAAAGACGCGTAGAATATCAGCGCCACCTTGGACTCCTCGCCGACGCCGAACCACATCAGGAACAGCGTAGTCAGTGCGATCGCCGGTACGAACCGGAAGAAGCTGAGTATCGGCTCCACCAGCCAGCGCACCGGGCGGAAGTTGCCTATCAGAAGTCCCAGTGGTACTGCAAACGCGATAGCCAGCGCCCAGCCCTTTATTACGCGGCTGACGCTCGCTGCGATGTCCGCCCAGAGAGTGCCGTTCTGTGCCAGCACCACCAGGCTGTCGATGGTCTCTTTCGGGCTTGGCAGGAAGTACTCGTCATAGGCGAGGGAGCCAAGTCCCCATATCGCGATGATAACTATCCAGGAAATTATGCCGCTGCGGAGTATTCTCTGCAGAACCGCGGAGAGCTTTGTGTTCTTTTTCATGCCGCGCCCTCCTTAAATGTAGTAGATATCGGAAACGTCCAGCGCCTTGTTTACGATGATGCTGGTGCTGTTGTTTTCCACGGTGTAAAGCTTCTTGATGAATATTTTCACGTTGTCGCCCCGGTGAAGTCTGGGGAGATTAAGGGGATATTTTCCGATGACCCGGATATCGCCGATGTCGGCGGCTACCTCAAACGAATTGCCGCGGAAGGATACGCTGCGTACCACCGCGTCCTCCATAGCGCTTTCGAAATCGTGATGACCGTTGTCCTGGAACTTGTGTATTTCAATGAATTCCGGGCGGACGAGGGCGCTTTTGCTTTCTCCGGCGGGAAAGCCCTTCAGCCTGCCATAGTCCTCTATCATCACCGACTGCCCGATGAACTGCGCCACGAATGCGGTCTTGGGTTCGAGATATATCTCCGAGGGAGTGCCGACCTGTTCGACCCTGCCTTTGTTGGTGACAACGATCTCGTCAGCGACTTCTATCGCCTCGTCCTGGTCGTGGGTGACGAAGATGCTTGTGATGCCGATCTTGTCGATCGTTTCCCTCAGCCATGTGCGAAGTTCCTTGCGGACTTTTGCGTCGATCGCCGCGAACGGTTCATCCAGCAGAAGAAGCTCCGGCTGGGGAGCCAGCGCCCTTGCCAGGGCTATCCTCTGGCGCTGACCGCCGCTGAGCTGGTCGGGATAGCGCCTGCCCACATCGGGAAGCCCCACAAGCTCCAGCAGCTCCTGCACTCTGCTCTCAATGAACTTCTTGTCCTTTTTCTGGACTTTCAGCCCGTAGGCGATATTCGCGTTCACCGTCATGAAAGGGAACAGCGCGTAATTCTGGAACACGAAGCCTATTCCTCGTTCGCTGGAGGGAACAGTGTTCACGTTCCGCCCGTTTATGTAAATGTCGCCGCTGTCCTGCTTCTCAAGACCTGCGAGCATTCTGAGTATCGTGGTCTTGCCGCTGCCGCTGGGGCCAAGCAGACCGACGAGCTTTCCTTTTTCCAGCCCGAAGCTCACGTCGTCCGAAGCCTTGAAGCCGCCGAAGCTTTTGTTTATGTTTTTCAGCTCGATGTACATCTATGTCACTCCTCTTTATTTTTTCCTTTGGAGATCACCCGGTACATCGTCCGAACCGGAAATTCCTGCGCAGCAGGATAGTGAATATTGACAGCATGATCTATAACCTCTTTTTCTATAAGATATATAAAAACTATCGGCTTACTATGTATTTGCTTTTTGTCTATTATAACCCCGACCCCGGGATTTGTCAACCGCTTTTTCTGAATTTTCCGGCATTTTGTAGTAAGGTACACAAATCGACAGAATATTCCGTGATATTTTGGCAATAATCCACATTGTTTGAACTGCGTCGGGAAAATCCCTTGACAATCGTCCCGAAACGTGGTATAATCAGTAAAACCTATTAACAATATAGGAAAGATATGAATTAACCGTACAGGAGGATAATACAATGCTGACAGAACTGACAAATCAGAACTACAACGAGGTATTTTCAACAGAAAAGCCGCTGGTCGTTGAATTTTATTCCCCGACCTGCACCCACTGCAAGCGCACCGAAACCGGGCTTAATGAGCTGGCTGAAGAACTTGGCGACAAGGCGCTGATAGCAAAGTGCGATGTTACCGTGAACACGCCGCTGGCGCAGCAGTACGATATAACTCAGCTTCCCACGCTGCTCTTTATAAAAAACGGCGACATCAAAGAAAAGCTGATCGGTTTCACGCATAAGCTCATAATTGCCGAGAACATCAAAAAGCTCTCGTGATCCCGATCTTATCTCCCCCGGTTCTGGGGGAGATGTTTTGTTTGTGCGTCAGGAATTGAGGTATTTTTCAACGGAGTTTATGGCATTGGCTCCGTCTGCGGCGGCGGTGATCACCTGGCGCAGGGGAGTGGTGCGGATATCTCCGGCGGCGAATAACCCCGGCGCAGAGGTGACGCAGTCCTCTCCGGCAACGACATAGCCGCCGTCAAGCTCGCATATGCCCTGGAGCGGAGCGGTGTTCGGCACGCTGCCAATTGCGACGAAAACGCCGTCCACCGCAAGGTGCTTCTGCTCGTTGTCCTGGGTGAAGTCAATGCCGTCGGCGGAGTCCGCGCCGGTTATTCCGGTGAGCACCGCGCCAAGCACCGGGACGATGTTTTCCGTGTCAGCAACGCGCTTTTGCAGGCTTTTGTTCGCCCGGAACTCATCGCGGCGGTGAACGAGATATACCGTCTTTGCCAGCTTTGAGAGATACAGCGCGTCACCTAAAGCGGTATCGCCGCCGCCGATCACTGCAACGGTCTTATCCTTATAAAAGAAGCCGTCGCATACCGCACAGTAGGATATCCGCTGCTTGTCGCCCCCGGGAACTCCGGGTTTTCGGTGGGAGGCTCCTGCGGCGTAGATCACCGCCCGGGCGGTCTCGGTCTTTCCACCGGATAGCGCCACCTGCCAGCCGTCGGCGGACTTTTCAAGCCCGGTCACTTCGGCTTCGATGAACTCTGTTCCCAGCTGCTCTGCGTGGGAGCGCAGCTTCTCGCCGAGGTCGTAGCCGCTTATCCCGGGCAGACCGGGGTAATTGTCCACCTGCTCTGTAACGGCGATCTGACCGGTTCCCATGTAGTCCTTTTCGATGACTGCAAGGTCAAGCAGCGCCCTTTTACCATATATCGCAGCGGAAAGCCCTGCCGGGCCGCTTCCTATTATTAATACATCGTACATTTTTTCCTCCTTGTAAACAATACCTATCGGACAGGTATATTTTACTTATTTTCTGACGTTTTGTCAATAGGGGTATTCGCCGCCGGTCGTGCTGTTTTTCCGGCAAAACCGCGGTGCAATAGTATTTCCTGGACTTTTTCAGTTAAATAATATAAAAAATCTATAGCAAGCTATAAAAAATTCAGATAACCCAAAAACTCAAAACCTATTGACTTTATATGCATTGTAGTGTATAATTAGAGCATAAACACACGGAGGTGTTCTGATGGAATTCAACACACGGCTGCTGCACGGCGGCTTTGGCGCTGATCGCTCTACTGGAGCGACCCTTGCTCCGATATATCAGGTGAGCGCGTTTGCGCAGGAAAGCGCGGAAAAGCTCGAAGCAGTGTTCAATAACCGCGCCCCGGGCTTTGCTTATTCAAGGATAAGCAATCCCACGGTGGCGTCCTTTGAGACCCGCATGAACGCCCTTGAAAAGGGAATAGGCGCGGTCGCCTGTTCTTCGGGAATGGCGGCGGTAACTCTTTCGCTGCTGAATATCCTGGAGTCCGGGGACGAGGTGATAGCCGGGGCAGGGCTTTTCGGCGGAACGATCGATCTTTTCGGCGACCTGAAGGCATTTGGCATTACAACACGGTTCGTTGAGCACGTTACCGCTGATGAGATAGCGGAGCAGATCACCGACCGGACAAAGGCGGTTTTTGCGGAGATTGTAGGAAATCCCGGGCTTGAGATCGTGGATATCCGGGCTGTCTCGCAGCTGTGTCATGAGCATGGCATACCACTGATACTGGACAGCACAACTGCGACACCTTACCTTGTCCGCCCGTTTGAATACGGCGCTGATATCGTGGTGCATTCCACGTCCAAGTACATAAACGGCGGCGGCAACTCGATAAGCGGCGTGATAATCGACAGCGGAAAGTTCAAATGGGACTTTGACCGCTACAAGGGTCTTGCTCAGTACTTAAAGCTTGGCGGACTGTGTTACATCGCGAAGCTGCACAGCGGTATCTGGCGCAATTTCGGCGCCTGTCTCGCACCGGTGAATGCATTCATGAATTCCGTCGGGATAGAGACCCTCGGGCTTCGAATGCAGCGCTGCTGTGAAAATGCGCTGGCGCTTGCGGAGTATTTCAGCGAGGACGGCAGAGTGCAGCCGAATTACCCGGCGCTCCCGGACAATCCGTTCTATGACCTGTGCCAGAAGCAGCTAAGCGGAAAGGGCGGCGCAATTCTGACGATAAGGGCTGGCAGCAAGGAACGCGCGTTCAGGCTGATAAACGCCCTGAAGCTAGCGACCAACGCCACCAATATCGGCGATGTCCGCACGCTGGTGATACACCCGGCAAGCACTATATACGCCCACTCCAATGAAGCCCAGAAGCTGAGCGCCGGCGTATTTGAGGACACCATCAGGATAAGCGTTGGCATAGAGGACAAGGAAGATCTTATCGCGGATTTCATACAGGCGATAGAAGCAATGTAAAGGAGAAACATCATGGCAGTAGATTACGCAACACTGAAAAAGGGCGGCTTTATGCGCCAGAAACAGAAAAACAATTTTTCGCTGCGCCTTAGGGTAGTCGGCGGAAATCTCACCGCAAAGCAGCTCGCTGCTATCGCAGAGGTATCTGAGAAATTCGGGGACGGTTACGTTCACCTCACCTCCCGACAGAGCGTGGAGATACCATTCATCAAGCTTGACGACATCGACGAAGTAAAGGCGGCGCTTGCAAAGGGGGACGTTGAGCCGGGAGTGTGCGGACCGAGAGTGCGCACCATCACAGCCTGTCAGGGCGAGGCGGTCTGCCCAAGCGGCTGTATAGACACCTACGCTCTTGCAAAGGAGCTTGACGACAGATATTTTGCCCGGGAACTGCCCCATAAATTCAAGTTCGGCATAACCGGCTGCCAGAATAACTGCCTTAAATCCGAGGAGAACGACGTTGGCGTCAAGGGCGGCATTCAGGTAAAGTGGAAAGAGGACGCGTGCATCGGCTGCGGCGTGTGCGAAAAAGCGTGCCGGAGCGGCGCTGTTTCCATTACCGACGGAAAGGTCAGCGTGGACTATGACAAGTGCAACTTCTGCGGACGCTGCTTCAAGGCATGTCCCACAGAGGCATGGGATACCGTTCACGGGTACATCGTTTCTTTCGGGGGACTTTTCGGAAATACCATAAACAAGGGAGAGGCTGTTATCCCGTTCATCGAGAGCAAGGAGAAGCTGCTCAAGGTGTGTGACGCAGCGATAGTGTTCTTTGAGCAGAACGCAAAGCCCGGCGAGCGCTTCAAGTTCACCATCGACAGGGTGGGCAGAGAAAAATTCGAGCAGGTAATAAAGGAGACATACGAAAATGGCTGAATATAAGATCGACGATACGGTGGATATAACGGATGTGGTCTGCCCGACAACTTTCGTAAAGGCAAAGGTGGCGCTGGAGGAGCTTGACGAGGGTCAGGTGCTGTCCATAAGAATGAACGACGGCGAACCGGTGCAGAACGTTCCCCGGAGCATTAAGGAGGAGGGTCACAAGATCCTGAAGCTCATCAACAACAACGATGGCACCTACGATCTCATCGTTGAGAAGGTGGGTGACTGAATGTCTGTAAAAGCCACAAATGACACGTTCCGCTCCGAGATATCAGCCGGGCTGGTAATGGCGGATTTTTATTCCGACAGCTGCGTTCCCTGCAAGAGAATGTCCCCGGTGCTGGCGGAGCTGGAGGAGCAGACCGGCGTAAAGCTGGTCAAGCTGAACGTCAATTTCGACGGACAGACCGCCGCAGAATACGGCGTGACCGCAGTCCCAACGGTGATATTCTTCCGGGACGGCGAGGAGCAGCAGAGAGTCACCGGCGCGGTGAAAAAATCGCAGCTTGAAGAGATAATAAATACACTTAAGGCAACACCGCACAATTAACGGCTAACGCCTTTTCCGTCCGCTTGCTTGCATATTTTCCGCCATATTGCACAAATTTTCCTTGACGGGCGTCAGCCCGCCTGCGTCAAATTTGTACAATCTGACGAAAAATCTGCGGCGCAATCGAACGAAAATAATTATGCGGTGTTGCCTTAAATAAAAGGAGAACATTATGACTATCACAGTAACCGGAACAAAGAAAGAGGTAGCAGACGGACTTACCCTGGCGCAGCTGGTCATCGATGAAAAGGTGGAGACCCCGGAGTACGTCACCGCAAGCGTGAACGAGGAGTTCATCTCCAGCAGCAGCTTTGAGGACACAGTGCTCAAAGAAGGCGACAATGTGGAGTTTATCTATTTCATGGGAGGCGGTCAGTAATGGCATTCACAAACGAACAGCTGGAGCGCTATTCCCGTCACATTATCCTGAAGGAAGTCGGCGCAAAGGGTCAGAAGAAGCTGCTTAACGCAAAGGTGCTGATAATCGGCGCCGGCGGACTGGGCGCACCGGCTGCGCTTTACCTCGCGGCGGCAGGCGTCGGGACGATCGGTATTGCCGACGCAGACGAGGTGGATCTGTCCAACCTCCAGCGACAGGTCATTCACACCACCGCTGATGTGGGAAAGGCAAAGGTGCAGTCCGCAAAGGAGACCATGGAGGCTATCAACCCGGACGTCACCGTGAACACCTACCGCACGTTCATCGACAGCGAAAATATCCTGGATATCATAAAGGACTACGACTTCGTGATAGACGGCACGGATAATTTCCCGGCGAAGTTCCTCATCAACGACGCCTGCGTTATGGCGAAGAAGCCGTTCTCCCATGCCGGGATAATCCGCTTCAAGGGGCAGCTGATGACCTATGTTCCCGGGCAGGGTCCCTGCTATCGCTGCGTGTTCAAAAATCCGCCGCCAAAGGACGCTGTACCCACCTGCAAGCAGGCAGGAGTTATAGGGGCTATGGGCGGAGTTATCGGCAGTCTTCAGGCTATGGAGGCGATAAAGTATATCCTCGGCACCGGCGACCTGCTGACGGGGTATCTGCTGACCTATGACGCGCTGAAAATGGAGTTCCGCAAGATAAAGCTCCCGACCGATACCAGCAAGTGCCCGATCTGCGGCGAACACCCGACTATCACCAAGCTTATTGATTACGAGCAGGCAGAATGTGACGGGGTGCATTTATGATAAAGCTATCCAGATCCGACTATGAGAAGATCCTTGCCCACGCAGAAAGCGAGCTTCCCAACGAGGCGTGCGGACTTATAGGCGGCGTTATCGAGGGCGGCGACAAGGTAATAAAAAAGGTGTATCTTCTTACGAACACCGACCATTCCAACGAGCATTTCAGCCTTGACCCAAAGGAGCAGCTCGCTGCGATAAAGGACATGCGCGCCGAGGGCATAGTACCCCTGGGAAACTGGCACAGCCACCCGGAAAGCCCCTCGCGCCCATCTGACGAGGACAAGCGGCTGGCGTTCGACAGCAAGGCGAGCTACCTTATCCTCTCCCTGATGAACAGGGAGGAGCCGGTGCTGAATTCGTTCCACATCGAGGGTGTTAATTCCGAAAAGGAAGAACTGATAATCGAATAACAAAACGCCCCGTGATAATTCACGGGGCGCTGATCATTTTGATTTTTCGCTGAAATAGCGGCAGGGGGAAACCGTGCTTTCTGACGGGCAGGTGAGGTCGGGAAGCGTGCACATTCCCTCCTGCTGCCAGCGGCAGTTTTCCTTGCATGGTACGAGATTCATTCTGCACCTCCGGGTGGTTATTAGTATTTGGATTATTCTGCACAGCCGTCACGGGATTATTCCGGAATGTGCCGCCGGAAGAAAGTACCGTTTTTCTGCAAAAATGCAAGCGTTTCCACTCGCCCCAGCCGTATTCTCAGCGCTGCGTTATCGCCGTTGAAATCCAGCGTTCCGGTTTTCAGCAGCCTGCCCTGATTTTTTCCGAGCAGAATATCGTCAGACGGAAAAAGCTCTATGAATTCCGCGTCCGGGAACCCCGACAGATCAGCGGAGATACTTCCGAGATAGCTTATGATAATTCTGCGGAAACCGATGTCGTAAAGCGGTTTCACCGGGGTGTTGTCGGACAGCCCTCCGTCGCGGTAGACCTTGCCTCCTATATCCATAGCCGGGAACACTGCCGGGATAGCCGTGGAAGCCGTGAGGTACTGCGTGATCTGTTCCGGTGATAGCGCGCTCAGGTCAAAGTATTCCGGTCTGCCCGTTGTACTGTTGTGGCAGCAGGCAAAGCAGGGCATTCCGCAGCCGGAAACGCACCTGTTCACGCCGTTTTCCTCGATAAGCGAGATAAGCCCGTGGGGTGAAAAGATCCCGGCTCTGGCTGCGTGTTCAGGGTCTGGGAGGTCTATCCGTTTGTTTTCAGAGCCGAGAAAACTGATCACTCCGGCGATCACACGCCCGGCGGTTTCGACAGGGTCGGTGATATCGTTCCGGCGAAGCTCAGTCCAGATCTTTTCGGCAAGGACAATATCACCGCAGGCGAAAAGCGCGGCGTTCAGCGCCCCCACCGATGTCCCGGAAACGCCTGTTATGTATCTGTCCAGTCCAAGCTCCCTCAGCGCCTGCCACACGCCTATCTGATATGCGCCGCGACCTCCGCCTCCGCACAGTACAAGTCCGATATCCGCCGATAGCTCCATACCACCGCCTCCGTTTCCAAATATCCGTAAGAATAATATATGCTTCCTGTGGAAACGGTGTGTTATTTTTTCAGCTTTTCCGGCAGGAACACGAAAAATGCCGCCGCGATCACGGCAAGCCCCAGCCACAGGAACCTTACCGGCTGCATCGTGAAGTATTCCCCCACGGCAGCGAACCGTTCGGTATCCCAGAACAGCGTGACCCCTACGATGACCGAAGCTGTCGCCGAGATCAGCACCGCTCCGGCGGCGGTGTCCTTGCTGCGGCGTATTTTCTCGTCCTGCTCCGGGGAGACCTTGTCGCACAGCCGCTCTATCGACGTGTTGAATAATTCTGCGGAAATCACCACAGCAAATGTCATTATCAGCACCGCCCACTCACCCCGGGACAGCTCGTAGAAGCGCAGCGCGAACCATGTCACGAAAGCCGCGGCGCATACATGCACCCGGAAATTACGTTCAGTGAAGCCGTGGATGATACCTGCGGCGGCGTAGGCGAAGCCTTTCAGGAATTTCCTCATGCGTCACGGGTTATGCCCAGCTTTTCCAGGACTTTTTCCTGCTTGCCGAACATTTCCTTTTCCTCTTCCTCGCTGTTCACATGGTCGTAACCCAGCAGGTGGAACAGCGAGTGCGTGATAAGAAACGCGACTTCCCGGCGGTAGGAGTGCCCGTATTCCTGCGCCTGCTGTGCCGCCTTTTCCAGCGATATCACGATATCCCCCAGCATTATCGCGTCGTTATCCGGGTCGATCTCGTAGCCATCATCGTCGCCCAGGGGGAACGAAAGCACGTCGGTCTCCCGGTCGATGTCCCGGTGCTCTTTGTTCAGCCGGCGTATACCCTCGTTGTCCACCAGAGTGACGGATACCTCCGCCGTGTCGTCGATCCCCTCTTCCTCAAGGGCGGCGGCGGTGCATATCTCGATAAGGTTCTCGATATCCTGCGGCGGCTCAATCTTTTCCTGCTCGTTGCTGAGAAATGTG
This sequence comes from Oscillospiraceae bacterium, assembly GCA_022766785.1. Classification (GTDB taxonomy): domain Bacteria; phylum Bacillota; class Clostridia; order Oscillospirales; family Ruminococcaceae; genus CAG-115. Next base: position 19,626 of record JALEOL010000019.1, on the reverse strand, counting down.
ATTATCTTCATGCGTTCCTCCTGTTGGGACGGTTTGGCTTTCTGTCCTGTTCCGGCTTGTTATTCTGGTTGTAATTGTCGTATGCCCGGACGATGTCCTGCACCAGTCTGTGGCGTACAACGTCCTTTTCGGTGAAGCGGTTCTGCGCGATGTCCTCGATGTTCCGGAGTACCTTCAGCGCTTCGATAAGCCCTGACTTCGAGGTCTCCGGCAGGTCGATCTGCGTGATGTCGCCGGTGATGACCATTTTGCTGTTAAATCCAAGACGGGTGAGGAACATTTTCATCTGCTCCCGGGTGGTGTTCTGCGCTTCGTCCAGGATAATGAAGCTGTCGTCCAGGGTGCGTCCTCTCATATAGGCAAGCGGAGCGACCTCGATAACGCCGCGCTCCTGGAGCTTCGCGAACGCCTCCTGCCCGAACATCTCGAACAGCGCGTCGTAAAGCGGCCGCAGGTAGGGATCGACCTTGTTCTGGAGGTCGCCGGGTAAGAAGCCCAGCTTTTCGCCTGCCTCGACCGCCGGACGGGTGAGTATAATTCTCTGCACCTCGTGAGCCTTGAATGCGCTTACCGCCAGCGCAACGGCGAGGTAAGTCTTTCCGGTCCCGGCAGGCCCTACGCCGAAGGTGATCGTGTTTTTGCGTATCATCTCGCAGTATTTTTTCTGACCGAGGGTCTTGGGGCGTATCGGCTTTCCGGCGTAGCTTACGCACACGCAGTCGGAGGATATGGTGTCCGCTTCCGACTCCGAGCCTTCATTCACCAGTGAGATGACGTAGCGCACGTTCTGGTCGTTTATCGGGTCGCCCTTGCGGAACATTCTCGAAAGCGACTCCAGACAGCGCCTTGCACAGTCCACGGCACTGTCGTTTTCTCCGGTTATCCTGATATCGCTGCCGCGGCTGAATATCGTCACGCCGAACGCTTTTTGTATGGTATTCACGTTGCAGTCCAGATCGCCGAACAGCGCGTGGGTCTGTTCGATGCTGTCGGTTGTGAGTGATGCTTCTGACATAATGCGCCTTTCTTTTGTGTTTGTAGAAATTTGGTGTTTATCCGGTGCCTGTTCTGGGAAATCAAAACGTATCAACCTCTGATTTCGCCGAGCATACGCAGTACGTTACCGCTCAGGATATCCTCCTGCTCTTCCGGCGTCAGCGGCAGCTTCCGGAAGCGCTCCAGTTCCTCGGCGGCGTCCCACATCGGGTAGTCTGTCCCGAAGAAAACACGCTTCGTGCCAAGTTTCCGGATAAGCTCCGCCGCGTGCTCCGGCGTCATTGCGTAAAGACTGCTGGAGAGATCAGCGTAGATATTGCTGCCCTGGAACAAGCCGGCTGCCTCGTCCCATTTTGTCCAGCCTGCGAGATGAGCGCCGATTATCGTAAGCTCCGGGAAACGCTCCATCACGTTGAAAAGCCGACGTGGGGAGCTGTAGTCGTATCTGTTGTCGCCGCAGTGAAATAGTATCGGCAGTCTGCCCTGAGCCGCTTCGTAGATCGGAAACGCCTGGGGGTCGTCAATGTTGAACCGCTGAAAATCCGAATGCAGCTTTATTCCTTTAAGCCCCAGCGAAATAATGCGTTCTGTTTCCGCCTCGATATCCGGGAAGTCCGGGTGGAGCGCTCCGAAGCCTGTGAGCTTATCCGGGTGGAGCCTTACCTGCTGCGAGATAAAGTCGTTGATATTGTGAACCTGCTCCGGGACAGTCGCCACCGACTGCACCAGCGCCATATCAACGCCTGCTTTCCTGTTGGTTTCCAGCAGAGAAGCGACAGTGCCGTCAAATCTTACTCTCATATTATAAAAGCTGCTGATCCCGTCAGCGGCTCTGGCGGCGATCTTATCAGGGAAAATATGCGCGTGTGCGTCAATAATCATTTTGCATTCTCCTTCCGCACATTGTTATTATATCACGAATTCCCGGTTTTGTCCATAGCAACCTGCCCCTGCCGCCGAAAAAAATCATGATATGCCTTGAATTTTGTCCGCTTGTGTGATACAATATAATTGTAATACTGTGCAAAGAAATGGAGAACAAAAATGGAACCGCACGACTACATAGTAACAAAGATCGAGGGCGAATACGCCACGCTTACAGATACCGACACCGGAGATGAGCTTTTCATTGCGCTGTTTCTGCTGCCGGAGGGCACGGATATCGGAATGACGCTGCATTACGAGAACCTCTGCTATGAGATAACGGGGGAATAAGCCATGGTGCTTATGCTGATAGTCGTGGTGTGTTACACGATATGCTCTCTCAGCGACAAATACGCTGTGGCAAGGCTGAAAATGAACGGCAACACCCTGACATTTCTCATGGCGGCGGCGACCTCTCTGTTCATGCTGGCGTATCTTCCTTTTGACAGCCGGCATTTCGACGGAAGTTTCACGGCGTTCCTGGCGATAATACTCATGGCGTGCTCCAAAATGCTGGAATTCCAGCTTGCGGCGATCATTCTAAAGGAAATGTCCGCGTTTGAGCTAAAGGCGTGGCTGGGGCTTACAGTGTTCCTGTCCTACGGAACAGACCTTATCCTGGGCAGCGCAGCTCTGGGCATGGCAACGGTGTGGAAATTCTGCTTTATCGCGGTGACGGCGGCAGGGCTGTTCCTCATAGCGAAAGCCGGCGGAGAGAAGATAGACTACAAAAAGATACTGCTCCCCCTTGCCGGATATCTGCTGTGCAAGTTCGGTTACGGGCTTATCGTGACATTTACTGGCGGCAGCATTTCACCCACGCTGTCGCTGTTCTGGGCGCTGGTGATACTTGCGGTGATACTGGCGCCGTTCGTCCACCCGATAAAGCTGTGCCGCGAGAACACCAGGGGCGTGCTTTTCGTCGGGCTGACAAAGATACCGAACGTTGCCGGACTTATACTTGAGAACATCGTGGCTCAGCAGAGCATGGCGAATTACTCGTTCATACAGCCGATGATACTTGTGGCGCTGTTCTTTATCGGCGTTATCAGGAAAGAGGAATGCACCAGGCTGAACATCATCGGCGGCATAGTCTGCATTCTGGGAATAGTCGGATTTCAGATAATACAATAATGACCCTCGGAGAACAAAAGAAATGAAGGAACTTACATCAGGCAGACCAGTGAAGCTGATAATCGGCTTTGCGCTGCCCGTGCTGCTGGGGCTTGCTTTCCAGCAGGCGTATACGCTTACAGATACAATTATTATAGGCAGGCAGCTGGGGGAGAATTCCCTGGCGGCTGTCGGCTCCACGTCGGCGGTGGTATCGCTGATGTTCAATATCATAAACGGACTTGTCACCGGCTTCGCGATAATAATCGCAAAGAACTTCGGTGCAGGCGATCATGATGAGATGCGCCGCTCCATTGCGAGAACGATGACCTTTTCCGGGATCGCGGCGGCTGCAATAATCCTCGGCATCGCGTTTTTCATTGATCCGCTGCTGCACGCTCTGGACACCCCGGAGGGGATCTTTGACGAAGCGCGTACATATCTCTTTATCGTGGATCTGGGACTGGCGGCGACGCTGTTCTACAACCTGGAGTCCGCGATACTCCGAGCAGTCGGCGACAGCGTGATACCGCTGATCATTCTTGTTATATCAACGGTAATAAACATCGGGCTTGACCTGCTCATGGTGGTGACGCTTGATATGGGAGTTGCCGGGGCGGCTATGGCGACGGTGATCGCGCAGCTCGTATCGGCGGTGGTGTGTCTGATATACCTGATAAGAAAGCGCCCGTTCCTTATCGTGAAGCCCCGGGATTTCAGGTTCACCGCGGCGTCCACGGCGGAGCTTCTCAGTGCAGGCTGCGGAATGGCGCTGATGTATTCTATCGTGGATATCGGCTCGATAGTTCTCCAGAACGGAATAAACGGCTTCGGCGAGGATATAATCGCCGCACACACCGCTGCGCGCAAGCTGTTCGGATTTACGATAATGCCGTTTTCGGCGCTGAGCGCGACTTTAGTCACATACACCAGCCAGAACCGCGGCGCCGGGAAATACTCCCGTATCGGCAGGGGAGTGCGCTCGGGCGTGCTGATAGGACTTGCGTGCGCCGCTGTGGACGTGCTGCTTATCTACATCTGCGGCAGGTCGATGGTGGGAATGATCCTGCCGGACTGCGCCCCGGAGGTCACAGATACCGCAGTGCTTTATCTTGAGGTGAATGTGCCGTTTTACTTCTTCCTGACAGTCCTGTTGGAGCTTCGGAGCACCCTGCAGGGACTGGGGCACAGCATTATCCCCATAGTGGCTAGCTGTATCGAATTGCTGTGGAAAATATGCACGGTGGTGTTCATGATACCGTGGCTGGGATATATGGGAGTTATAGTGTCCGAGCCGATAATCTGGACTGTATGCGCGATCATCATTGGAACGATCGCGGTGGTGACGATACGCCGCCTGCCGCACATGGACGAACAACGAAAGGAATAAAAGATGGTCAGTGAATTAACCGAAAGGCTCATCGAAAACATCTCCCTTGCGGTAAAGGGAAAGAAAAGGGAGCTGCGCCTTATAACGGCTGCAATGCTTGCCGGAGGTCACGTTCTTCTTGAGGACGTTCCCGGAACGGGAAAGACGCTGCTGGCAAGGTCGCTGGCGCAGTCGGTCAGTGCTGATTTCAGGCGTATCCAGTTCACGCCGGATCTTCTGCCGGCGGATATCACGGGCATAAATTTCTTTAACATGAAGCAGCAGGAATTTCAGCTGCGCAAAGGCCCGGTGTTCACGAATATCCTGCTTGCGGACGAGATAAACCGCGCCACTCCCAGAACGCAGTCCGCGCTGCTGGAGTGCATGGAGGAGCAGCAGGCGACTATCGACGGCGATACTATCCGCATGGAGCAGCCGTTTTTTGTTATCGCGACCCAGAACCCCGTGGAGATACAGGGTACCTACCCACTGCCGGAGGCGCAGCTTGACCGCTTTATGATACGCCTGGCGCTGGGCTATCCCGACCGCGGCGACGAGATAGCGGTCATCGGCGGAAAGTCCTCAAAGCAGCTGGAAGCGGTCTGCACTGCACAGGACATCATATCCGCCCGTGAGGAGACAGCGCGGATAGTCCCCGGCGAAGCGGTCTGCGGCTATATCGCAGACATCGCGGCGGCGACAAGGCGGCACGGCAGCGTGAAGCTGGGACTTTCCACCAGAGGAGCGGCGGCTCTGGGAAGAATGGCATGCGCGCTGGCGGCGGTATCCGGGCGTGATTATGCTATGCCCCAGGACGTTATCGAGGCGGCGCCTTATGTCATAAAACACCGGCTGATCTGCCGGGGCGGAGGCGCAGGCTCGGCGGACGATATCCTGCGCCAGGTGATGGACAGCGTCCCTGTTCCCACGGAAGGCTGATATGGAGCTTCTTGTAATGGCGGCGATACTTGCCGCAGTGCTGCTCGGGCAGTATTTTATCTACCAGCACCGGGGACTGAAGCGCCTGAATTACACCCTTATCCTGAAGCGCAGGGACTGCGGTGGGGTGATCGCAGGCAGCGGCGCTGTCGTGGAGGCGTTCGAGGACGAGGAGCTGGAGCTTATCGAGGAGATAGACAACGCGAAGCTGCTGCCGCTTCCCTGGGTGCGCACGGAGATAAGCTGTTCGCGCTGGCTGACGTTCCACGGGAGCCGTGACACCAGAAAAGACGATACTCAGAAAGGGCTTATATCGGGGATCTTCACTCTCAGGAGCCGTCAGAAATGCCGCCGCACCTGGAAAATCAAAGCGGAGAAGCGCGGCATGTTCACCCTTGACGATGTGTCGGTGACGGTGAGCGACCTGTTCGGACTGGTGAGATCTGCCCGGGTGATAAGGCTGGGGCAGCAGCTGAGGATACTGCCCACCCCTGCGGAGATAGAGCCGGGGGAGATGTCCGGCGACGCTTTTATCGGGGATATCCCGGTGAGAAGATTTGTGCTGCCGGATCCGTTCGTCATCAGCGGCGCAAGGGAATACACCGGGCGTGAACCGATGAACCGTATTCACTGGGCACAGAGCGCACGAAGCGGCTCGCTCATGGTATACTGCAACGAATTCACCACCGAGCGCCGGGTGCTGATCCTGTTGAATATCCAGCGCAGCTTTCACGGCGAGCGGCAGCAGATGAGCGTTCCCGTGCTGGAGGCGCTGATAAAGGGCGCGGCATATATGATGGAGCGCTGCACGCAGTCGCATACGGAGTTTGCGCTGTCTGTGAATTCCCCCCAGCCGATACTTCCGACCCCGGGGGAGGGCTACGGGCACAAGATGAACTGTCTGCGTATGCTGGCGGAGCTTTCCGGGGAATGCGGCGAGCACATCGACGACCACATCTCCCGGCTGAATTTCCGGGATCATACGGACGTGGTGTTCATAAGCAGCTTTCTGGACGACAAGTGCAGCGAGGTGCTGCGTAGCCTTTCGGAGAACGGCACATGCGTGTCGGTTTTCAGCACGGAGATCGAGGACGCAGATTTCTGCGAGGTATGGCATATCCGCAAGAAAATGCTGAGATAAACGGGAGAAAGTATGTACGAACGTATTCTTGCCGCGCTTGCGGTATTCGGGCAGTATCTGGCGCTGTTCCCTTTTGTCGTGACGGCGGAGGGGGTCGCTTTCGGGGAGTATCACTGGTGGCATTATTTCGCGATGTACGCCGCTTTAGCGGTATTCTACGCCTGCGGCAGACTGCTTTCCTGCTGGGCGTCCGGCGGCGGTTTTTCGCGCAGTGTAAAGCCGTTCGTGATGTTTCTGTCCAGGATCGGCGTGATAGTTCCGGCGGCGGCGTTCTGCTTTATCGGGGCGTTTGCCGGGTTTCATACCGGGCTGTATTTATACTTCCTTCCGGCTTGCGTCACGGCTTATTTCGCCGGGTATCTATCGGTGGGTAAGGATTATAGCGAGATTTTCACCCGGGGCTGGTTCGCGGTGTTCTTTGTGGCTTCCGTCCTGGCGGCGATACTGATAAGCTTCACTCACGATGATCATATCATATCTGCCGGAATGACGCAGCTGTGCGTTTCATTTGGGGTGATGATGATAACCGCAGCTGTCCTCACCAACCAGACCAACATCGACACCCAGACCCGTCAGCGAGCCGGCGGGCAGGCGGTGCTCCCAAAAGGAGTGCGCAGCTATAACGCGCTGCTGATCGCCGGAGCCGGGGCGCTGGTCGTAGGTCTGTGCCTGTTTGCGAAGCCTGTCGCCGAGGGGATAATGGCGCTGCTTAAACTGCTTATCGGGTGGATAGCTTCGCTGCTGCACGACAACGATGAGATCAGCGTTTCCGAGGGCGGAATGGACGAAAACACCGCCGATCAGGTGGATTATTTCCAGAACAGCAACGCATTCGCGCAGCTGCTGATATACGCTCTTGTGATAGGACTGGTGGTGCTGGCGGTGAAGTTCCGCAGGCAGATCTGGCAGTTCATAAAGGAGATATTCGCACCATTGTTCAGGGTAAAAGCGCAGGAGCAGTCGCCGCCGTTTATAGACGAATTCAGCGCCAGCACGGATATCCGGCTCAGCTCCCGGGAAAACTCCCGTAATGAAAGGGAGCTGCTGAAACGCTACCGCCGGGAGACCGACCCTGTGCTGAAATACCGCGAGGGATACGAGCTGTTCCTGATGCGGCTGGGGCGCAGCGCATTCCCACAATTGCCGACGGATACCACGACTGCACACCGCTGCAAGGGCGGCATGGCATTCTCCGCAAGAATACCGGAAAGCGTGCTGGACGATATGGTGAAGCAGTACGACCGAGTGAGGTACGGCGGAGAGATACCCGGCAGCCAGGCGCTGGAGCGTCTTGACAGCCTGCTAGATAGCATAAAATAAAGGAGAACAGAGATAAACTATGACATTCAGAGAACTACTAATCAATGATAAGCACATTCTGCTGGACGGCGCTATGGGGTCTGTTTTGCAGCAGAAAGGGCTGAAGCTGGGCGGACTTCCCGAGGAGCTGAATTTCACCGACCCTGATCTTATCCGATCGGTGCACAGAAGCTATATCGAAGCCGGAGCGCAGGGCATTTACACAAACACCTTCGGCGCGAACCGTCACAAATTACAGAACAGCCGCTACACCGTTGATGATATAGTAAAGCAGGGGATAAAGCTTGCCCGTGAAGCTGCCGAGGGCACAGATGTCCTGGTGGGACTTGACGTAGGCTCTCTGGGAAGAATGCTCCGCCCCACCGGGGATATGCCGGTGGAGGAAGCTTACGATATGTTCCGGGAAATAATGATAGCCGGCAGGGAAGCAGACTTCATCGCCATCGAGACCATGACCGACCTCATGGAGATAAAGACCGCGCTTCTCGCCGCAAAGGAGAACACCGACCTCCCGGTGATCTGCACGATGTCCTTTGAGCAGAATATGCGCACCTTTACCGGGTGCAGCGCCGCGGCAATGGCGCTGACCCTGAGCGGACTGGGCGCTGATGTTATCGGAATGAACTGCTCGTTAGGGCCTGCGGACGCGCTCCCTATCGTTGACGAGATACTGAAATGGAGCAGCGTGCCGGTGCTTATCCGCCCGAACGCCGGACTTCCCGACCCTGCGACAAATCTCTACAACACCACTCCGGAAGAATACGCGGAGATAATGGAGCAGATCGCCGCAAAGGGAGTAAAGCTGCTGGGAGGCTGCTGCGGAACTACCCCGGACTTTATCCGTGAGGTTGCAAAGCGCATAAGCGGCAGGACATGTGTTATTCCGAAGCCGGAGATACCCGCGGCGGTGTGCAGCGCCTCCAATGTTGTCACTGTTGACACCGTAAGGATAATCGGCGAGCGTATAAATCCCACCGGAAAGAAGCTGTTCAAGGAAGCTCTCAAGAAGCACGATCTGGATTACATCATGCGCCAGGCTCTGGAGCAGACCGGCGCAGGAGCAGAGATACTTGACGTGAATGTAGGACTGCCGGATATCGACGAAAAGGAAATGATGATCGCCGCCGTGAACGCGATACAGTCGGTGACGGACGCTCCGCTCCAGATAGACACCACCGAGCTTCCCGTGCTGGAGGCGGCTCTGCGTATCGTGCCGGGAAAGCCGATAGTGAACTCCGTCAACGGCGAGGAGGAGAAGCTGCGCACGGTGCTGCCGCTTGTGAAGAAGTACGGCGCGGCTGTGGTGGGACTTACCCTTGACGAGAACGGCATTCCCAAGACCGCCGAGGAGCGCTTCGCCATTGCCGAAAAGATACTTAACCGCGCGCTGGAATACGGCATACCGAAGCAGGACGTATATATCGACTGCCTGACCCTGACAGCCTCCGCCGAGCAGGACGGCGTTCAGGAGACGCTGAAAGCGCTGCGCATGGTGACAGAAAGGCTGGGGCTTAAAACGGTGCTCGGCGTGTCGAATATCTCGTTCGGTCTGCCGAACCGTGAGCTTGTGAACACCACGTTCATCTCCCTTGCGATGCAGTGCGGACTTACCCTGCCGATAATGAACCCGAATATCGCCGGCATGACCGGAGCTGTAAGGGCGTTCCGGCTGCTGAGCGGCTACGACCGAAACGGCACGGATTTTATCGCAAATTACGGCGCAGAGGTGAAGAAACCGGCTGCTGCCACGACGGCTGCCAACATGGATATTTCCGACGCAGTTGCGGCAGGACTGAAAGCGGAGTCTGCGGCGGCGGCACAGAAGCTGCTTTCAGACGGCACCGACCCCATGGAGCTTGTAAACGGAAAGCTGATACCGGCTTTGGACGCAGTGGGCGCGAAGTTTGAGAAAGGCACCATATTCCTGCCGCAGCTGATACAGTCCGCAGGCGCTGCCCAGGCGGCGTTTGACGTGGTGAAGAAAGCGATATCCGAGCGCGGCGGAAGCGGCGTTTCTGCCGGAAAAGTGGTGCTCTGCACCGTCAAGGGTGATATCCACGACATCGGCAAGAACATTGTAAAGACCCTTCTGGAGAATTACGGCTTTGAGGTGATCGACCTCGGCAAGGACGTTGATTATCAGACCGTGGTGGACGCGGCGATAAAATATGACGTGCGGCTTGTGGGACTTTCCGCACTGATGACCACTACCCTCAAAAGCATGGAGAACACGATAAAGCTGCTGCGCGAGAATAACGTCAACTGCAAGGTTGTAGTCGGCGGAGCAGTGCTCACTCCGGAATTCGCCGAGAAGATCGGCGCGGATTTCTACGCAAAAGACGCAAAGGAAACGGTGGATATCGCGAGAAAGGTCTACAATGTTAATTAAGTGCTGAGGATAATTCGTAACAAATTATCCAAAATACAAAACAGGGCGGAGAAGTTGATCCGCCCTGTTTTATTTTTTCTCTAATTCTGATTTTATTTCAGTATTTCTTCCGCCTTTGCATTATCTGCGGTTATTGCGTAGAAAACGGTGTTTCCGTCCTGCTTAACCACGCAGTCGTCGAACTTGTACATTTCCTCGGGGGTGTAGTCCTGATAGGTGGATCTCTGGGTCTCGATACGGGCTTCAAGAGCGGTCTTGATCTCTGCCGCCTTATCGCTGTTCTCCGCAACGAACACCCCGAACTCGTCCGGATATGCTCCCGAGCCGCAGGTGTATGCGGCGAAATCTGTAATTCCGTCAGCGGAGAAGCCGAGCCGCAGTTCCATGTTCTCTCCGGTCACCTCGACCATTTCTCCGGAGAATTCCACCTCGGAGAGGAGCTTTTCAGCCTTTTCCTTTGCAGAAGCAGTGCTGCTCTGTTCGCTTTCAGCAGCAGAGCTTGCGGAGGTGCTTTCAGACGCGCCGGAGCTGTTGTTTCCGGAGCAGCCTGTGAGGAGTAATGCCGCTAAGATAGCAGCAGCGGTAATTGTCTTTTTCATGGTTATCGTCCTTTCTTTATATCAGGCTCTCGATGTAGGAGAGCATAACCTTATATGTCACGCCCTTGAAGTGAAGTCCGTCGCTTTCAGCATATTCGTGCAGGAAGTAGCCGTTCTCGTCCGAGAGCAGTGAGTACATGTCAATATATGTCAGTCCCTTTTCATCTGCGAGAGACTTGATAAACTTGTTGAAATCGGTTATCATCGTGTTGGTGATCCCGGAGTATTCTGCGGTGGTGCTGTCGCTGGTGACCGGGGTAACGGATAGGAGGTACACCGTGCTGTCCGGGCACTTTTTCGCGAGCTTGTCCAGCAGCGTGCGGTAGCTGTCCTCCATTGCGGAGGCGGTCGTTATCCCGTTAGAGCCAAGCATGATGAAGATACGCTTTGGCTGCATTTTTACGGCGTAGTCGAAAGCAGTGCCGTTCGTGCCGTCGCCCAGGGGGATCTCGGTGTTGTACGCCTTGTACGGAGTGTAGCCGACCGCCGCAGCGACATTCTTCGGTGAGAGCGCGCCGTAGAGTGAAAGCCCCGTGGTTATGCTGTCGCCGATGAACAGGTCGTTTTCAAAGAATTCCTTGTCATAGTTCTCCGAAAGCCCTTCGCTTTCCGGCTCGGACTGCTCCGGAGATGATTGTGTGGTCTCCTCGGGAGCGGCTGTGGTCTGTTCCGGCGCGGTGGTCTGCGCAGGGGGCAATGTTCCTGCCGCCTTTGATGAAGCCTCCGGCTCGGGCGCTTGTGTGATGTAACGCTGGATATAGCTCAGGATATACTCGTATGTCGCGCTGGTGAGGTGCATTCCGTCTACCTCGTTGTATTCCGCCTTGAGGTTTCCGGAGTCATCGCTCATGTGCTTGTTTAGATCAAGGTAGATCACCCCAAGCTCGCTGCTGAGAGTTTTGAGGTATTCGTTAAAGGAACGCACGTTCTCATTGCCGAAGCCTGCGCTTGCCGCCGCAGTGCTGTTAGCAGTGAGCGGAGTTATGGAGCAGCAGTAGATCACGGAATCAGGGCAGGCGGTCTCCAGCTTTGTCATAAGGTCGCGGAAGCTGCCCTGCATAGCGTTCGGTGAGGTAAGCCCGTTGAAGCCCAGCATCAGGAAAATGCGTTCGGGCTGCATTCCCTCGGCATAGGAAAGCGCTGTGCCGCTGCTGCCGTCACTGAGAGTGATCGCTTCGGCGTGCGCCTTGTACGGGGTAAGGCTGACGCTTGCGGCAACGTTTGCAGGGTCGAGCTTTGAGTAGTCGGTAAGTCCAACGGCGATACTGTCTCCGATGAACAGGTCTTTCGAGAAAAAGTCCTTGCTGTAGTCGGCGGAGCCGAACTCCACATCGGTGAACTGGGGTTCCGGCTCAGCGGTAGGCTCCGGAGCGACCTCTACTGTGGCTTCCTTTGTAGGTTCGGCAGGCTGCGGCTGATTTTCCGGCTTGCTATTCCACATGTTGAGCAGGATTATCAGCGCAACGATGACCAGAACCAGCGCCGCGATCAGGACGATAAGCATTACTGATTTTTTGGAAAGACCGTTATTCTTCCCGTTTCTGACGGGAGGTCTTTTGTTTGTTTTCTTTGAACTCATTATTTTCTCCCAATTATTCCATGACGTATCTGCAATCAGCTGAGACGGCAGGGTTTTATTCTGAAAGCCCGGCGAGCAGGAATACCGCCGGAGAATTCCAGTAGATCGTGACTTCGTTTAGCGAATAGCACTCGGTGTTGTCCAGAAAGCACTTCATCGGAGGGGTACCCTTGGGTATCACAGCAGCCGCGTACTGGTCGTCCCGGTGGCTGTCGGGACCGCCGCTGACCAGTCCGGGGAAGCATTCCTCAATGTTGTCGGCGAACGCCTGCCGGTGGTGGGGGTAATTCACGCAGAAGCTCCCCACTCCGGTGATGAAGCTGTATCCGGTGGCGTTCACGCCAAGGATATAGTCCAGCTGCATTTTCGCATATCTGCGGAATCTGGGTCTGCCGGTTACGGAGTTTTTCTCCAGCCAGTCGGCGATGAGGAATATCATTCCGTTTGTCAGCACCTGCATATTGCTGCCCCAGTGGTAGTCGTCGGCTGTTATGGAAACGCCCCATCCGCTTTTTTCGCATATATCCGCAAGCGCTTCCGCCCGGGAGATGAAATCCTTGTGGAGCTGGTTCATCAGCGCGGCGCCGGCTCTGCCGCTAAGCAGCAGCGAAAGCGCGCCGAAGCCGCCCACCGAAGCAAAGCCCAGCGCCGTGCGTGGGAATTCATTTTGGAGAAGCTCCATCACCTTGTTGTAAAAACGCTCCTCCCCCGAAGCGGAGTACAGCTCCGCCGCCGCCCAGAAGCGGTTGTCCAGGTCGGAATGCTCCCCGTAGCTGCCGGTGTTGCAGCCCTTGGGGTTGGTAAAGCCGATGAACTGCGGATTTTTCTCCAGCCAGTCATAGGCTGCGAGAGAGCATTTCATCAGCCAGTCGGCGAAGATCCCATCGTATTTCCTGTAAATGGTGGAAGCCAGTGCTGTCACCGCAGCGAAATCCGCAGTAGCGCTGGAGGATACCTGCATTACGAAGATCTGCCCGTTGTCGTCCTCCGGCATGACAAAAGGCGCGTGCTGCATTGTGGTAGCCTTATGCCAGACCGCCCCGTCGTAGCGCTGCATTTTCAGCAGCCATTCAAGCTCATACCGGCATTCGATAAGTACATCGGGCATGTCCGAGGGTTTTCCGGGAATATTTATGTCCTGCTTTCTGAAAACTTTCGGGTAGAGCTTCCAGCCGTAAAACAAGTGAGCCAGCGCGGCAGCCGCAGGGGTGACATATCTGCCGTAATCCCCGGCGTCGTGCCAGCCCCCTGATACCTCCAGAGAAACGGAGGTGTTTTCCAGCAGCAGGGCGCGTCCGCAGTGGCATTTGCCGTGAGTCCACATTCCGGCGTATTCCGGCAGCAGCTCGCAGCCGCAGCGCTGGAAATAGAACGCTTTCATGCACTTGTCAAAGCAGTCGCTGTATACGTCGTCTTTTATCTCGAAGACCTCGGAGCTTTCACCGGAGGACACCACGCGGTATTTCCCGGGGGCGTCCAGCCTTGTCAGATCAGCGCGCCATATATCATCTCCGGAAGCCTCATCGTGTCCTGCCGGAACAGCGCTGCCGGAGAAAACCTGCCTGCCGTTCTCGTCGATCACAGAAAAGTATGACGACGGGAAGGTCAGCACGGCGGTCTTTTCATCGCCGGGTCTGTAGCCTGCCTGATTTACGAATATCTTCACCGGGGAAATAAGCATTTCGGGTCGGGGATCTACTATTTCATCATTGTTCATGGTCTTGACCTCGTTCGTGATACGGGACAGATTTCCGGTCTGCCCATACAAAATCATTTTACCACAATACCATAAAATTGTCAATATATAATGTGCTTTTCTGTTGGTGAATATTGAGTGAAAAACACCTTGACAAAACCGGAAAAATATGCTATAGTGTTACAGGACGATCACTGAACGCCGGGTAACGGTTTTCAGAGGATCTCAATGAAATTCAGACCCGAAGCCGCCCGTGCGCCTGACGGAATGAACATGCTCTGTTCTGCTGCCGAAATCCTGAAAAGGCTTGAGGCAAAAGGCTGTGAAAGAACCCCGTATACAACGGGGAGACATTCTGTTCGCCTTTTTCCCACGCAGGGGGAGAAGGGCTTTTTTAGTATGGAGGTACAGCTGTGGAAGAAACACGGGTCGCGGTGATATCAATGATAATAAGCCGTGAGGAGAGCGTGTCGGCGATTAACTCGCTGCTGCATGAGTTCCGGGACAGCATTATCGGCAGAATGGGGATACCCTATCGGCAGAAGGGACTGAATATCATAAACGTGGTGCTTGACGCACCGATGAACATAGTGTCCGGGCTGTCCGGAAAGCTGGGCAGGCTGGAGGGTGTCACCGTCAAGGCGGTATATTCACCAAAGAAAGGAAACGAAGAATGAGTATTTCAAAGAAGCTGAAAAGTATACTGGCAGCTGTTCTCTGCATGGGAATGCTGGCAGGCTGTTCGTCAAACGGGGAAAGCTCCGTAAGTTCCTCCCAGACCTCCTCACAGGCGCAGGCGACCGCTGAAGCCGGCTCTGCACCCCATGCGGAAAAGACTGCCGAGGAAAGCTCCGCAGCGGAATCGGAAAAAGAGCCTGCCGCAGAGGAGTCCGCACCTGCCGCTCCCACTGCTGAGGTCTCCGAAAACACCGAAAGCCCCGAAGTTATAAGGGTAGCTGCGCTCAAAGGCCCCACGGCAATGGGAATGATAAAGCTGATGGACGATGAGAGCGAAAACAGCGGCTTTGAGTTCACGATATCAGGCGCTGCTGATGAGATCACCCCTGCGATAATACAGGGAAATATCGACATCGCATGCGTTCCTGCAAACCTTGCTTCCGTGCTGTACAACAAGACCCAGGGCGGCGTAAAGGTGCTTGCGGTGAACACTCTTGGCGTGCTCTACATCTGCCAGAACGGAGAGCCTACTATTACAACGGCGGCGGATCTACGGGGCAAGACTATTTACGCCAGCGGAAAGGGCGCAACACCGGAGTACGCGCTGCGCTATATCCTTACCCAGAACGGTATCGACCCCGACAGCGACGTCACCATTGAGTGGAAGAGCGAGCACTCCGAGTGCCTGAGCGCCCTGCTTTCCGACGAGGGAAGCGCGGCAATGCTCCCCCAGCCGTTCGTTACCACAGCCCAGACCAAGAGCGAGGGCGTGAGCGTTGTGCTGGATCTCAACGAGGAGTGGTCTGCGCTGAATAACGGCAGCGCGCTTGTTACCGGCGTTGTGATCGCGCGCACCGAGTTCGCCGAGAGCTATCCTGCCGCTGTGGACGCGTTCCTGGGCGAGTACAGCGCGTCTGTGGAGTTCGTAAACGGCAATAATGCCGAGGCGGCGCAGCTTATCGGAAAGTTCGACATAGTACCTGCCGCAGTGGCTGAAAAAGCGCTGCCCAAGTGCAATATCGTTTTCATTTCCGGCGCTGAAATGAAGGAGAAGCTATCCGGATACCTGAATGTTCTGTTCGACAGCGCGGCGGCGTCCGTCGGCGGAGCGCTTCCCGGGGACGATTTCTACTACGGGGCTTGACAGGTCAGACGATCTGGTATCCGGGTGCCGCGCCGCGGTGGCTGTCTGAACACTGCGGCGAGGCACCTTTTCTGTATTTTTGGGGGTAGCTGTGAAGAAAAGACTCATCACCGCCGGGTGCGTGCTGTTCTGGCTGGTATTGTGGCAGATAGGCGCTTGTCTGCTGGATCAGGAATTGCTGCTGGTATCTCCCGTTCGGGCTGTGGAAAGGCTCATTGAGCTTGTGCCCTCCGCCGGGTTCTGGCGCAGCGTGGGATTTTCCGCAGGCAGGATCCTGTGCGGCTTCGTGCTGGGAACGGTATGCGCAGTTACTCTGGCGCTTCTTGCAGGGAAACTCCGGGTGGTGAAGCTGCTGCTTTCTCCGCTCATCTCTGCGGTAAAGGCGGTGCCGGTGGCGAGCATAACCGTGCTGGCGCTTATCTGGGTGACTTCGCGCAATCTGTCGGTGCTGATCTCGTTCCTGATAACTCTCCCGGTGGTGTATTCCGGAATGCTGGAGGGACTTGAAAACCTCGACCCGAAGCTGAGCGAAATGGCAAGGCTGTTCCGTGTTCCCCCTGTCAGGAGATTTGCGGGGGTATATTTATCGCAGCTGCTGCCGTATTTCCGCAATGCCACCCGGCTTGCGATAGGTCTGAGCTGGAAAAGCGGCACGGCGGCGGAGATCATCGGTATTCCCTCCGGATCGATGGGTGAAAAGCTGTACAGCGCAAAGATCTACCTTGAGACCGCCGATCTGTTCGCGTGGACGATCGCGGTGATACTGCTAAGCTGGGCGAGCGAAAGGGTATTCCTGCTTGTCACGGATATAGCGGTGAACGCGGTTTCCGGCAGGCATTTCCGGGGACGCACGGGTGAGTTCTGCGAGCTTGCGCCTGCGTTTCTCAATGCAGAGAATATCACCAAGAGTTACGGCAAAAATACGGTGCTTAGCGGATTTTCGCATGAGTTCCCGGCTGGTAAAACCACCGCAGTAATGGGCGTATCCGGCTGCGGAAAGACCACCCTGCTTGGAATACTTACCGGGCTTGTTACCCCGGACTGCGGCAGTATTTCCGGAGCAGAAACGGCGCGGTTTTCGGCGGTATTCCAGGAGGACAGGCTGTGCGGAAATCTCACAGCTGCGGCGAATATACGTCTTGTCACCGGGAACAGCCGCAGCGCTGAGGAGATAGACAAGGCGCTGTGTACAGTGGGGCTTGAGGGCTGCGCAGACAAGCCGGTGCGTGATTTCTCCGGCGGAATGAAGCGGCGTGTGGCGCTTGTGAGGGCGCTTCTTGCGGAGTTCTCTGTGATAGTGCTGGACGAGCCGTTCAAGGGACTTGACGAGACCACCCGGGCACGGGTAAGCGAATGGTGCAGGAAAATGCTGACGGGAAAGACGGCGATCCTTGTGACCCACGACCGTGGAGACTGCAAGGCGCTTTCGGCGGCGGAGGTAATAGAGCTTTATGCCATAGCTGGGCAGGAGCAGCATTCTCAATAGGTGAAAAAATACCCGTTCCGGATCGGCAGAGTGTATTTTTGTGAACATGCACCATATTCTGAATTTGTGCATATAGTATATCTGATGGCAGTACAGCTGTATGTAACGGAGGTATTATTATGCACAGCAGTAATTATATTGAGAGATCGCTGGAGCTTCACCTGTTTTCCGGGCGGATAATGAAGGAACATTCGCTGTTCCTTGAAGCCGGATTTACTCCTGCGAACGCGTCCTTTTCGGAGAAGGCTGAGTATTTCAAATGCGAGTTTGAAAAGCTTCTGTGTGACGCTGTGAAGCTTGCAAACGGTATCATAGGACAAGGCGTGCTGCGGTCTCAGGAGATCGTTACGGAATTTACCGCCCTTGCAGAAAAGCAGACCGCAAAGTTAACCGGGATACCCATAGACAGTGATATCACCGGCATGGAGCTTCGCCTGAGAAGCGGCTGCGCAAAATGCAGCGATAATCCGGATATGCGCAGCAAGGTGAAAAAGCTCAACCAGAGGGCGCTGTTCCTGCTGGAGGGGCTTATCTCGTTCAAGGAGTCGGTGCTGCGGAACGTGCTGTGCTGCGAGATGTTCACGGTGAATTATCCGCTGCTTATCGAGCACATCATCAGGGAAGCAAAGCTGTACAGGGAGCATGTTGAATGCCTTGAGAAGAACGGTTCGCTGCCGGACAGCTCCATGAGGGAGACGGAGTGCTTCTGGAACCGCATAATGATGGAGCACGCGATGTTTATCCGCGGACTTCTTGACCCGTGTGAAACAGAGCTGTTCAGTTCCGCGGATAAGTTTGCCGGAGAGTACTGCGACCTGCTGGAAAAAAGCCGCAATGCCCATGACTCCACGATGACCGCCGAAACGAAAGAGCTTACAAAAAAGCTCCGTGATTTCAAATCCGCAGGCGCCCAGGGGATAACCCAGTGCAAAATACGCTCGGTGATACTGCCGCTGCTTGCCGACCATGTTCTGAGGGAAGCTAATCATTATCTCAGGCTGCTGAAAAGCTGAAATGAGAATGCGCGTTCTGTTCAGGGGCGCGCTTATTCTTTCCGGAAAAGCGTGACGGACACACGGCAACAGCATTTACTTTTTCGCAGAAAAGATGTATAATAGGAAATATGAATATAGAAGAATTAAAAATGGGGATAAAAAATATCAGAGAGCCAAGAAGGACAGGATATGGAAATATCCGACACAAGCTCGAAGATATAATAATCATTGGATTGTGTACCGTAATATGCGGAGGGGAAGATTTTGCCGATATGGAGGCGTTCGGCAAAAGTCGTCAGGAATATCTGGGGAAATTTCTTGAACTTCCGAACGGTATACCGGACAGTGATACATTCAGACGGGTGTTTGAAAAGCTAGACCCGTCTGAGCTATCGTCATGCCTAATAGATTGGGTGGCAGCCGAAAGAGCAGAGCGTGGTGTGGTTGCGATAGACGGCAAAACGATATGCGGAAGCGCAAACGCAAAGCACAAGGCATATCACGTAATAAGCGCATTTGCCGCTGAAAATCAACTTACACTGGGTGAACTGACGGTTGAAGAAAAAACTAACGAAATCACAGCAGTTCCCGAACTGCTCAACCTGATTGATGTTAAAGGTTCAATTGTCACAGCAGACGCAATGAGCTGCCAGAAGAAAATCGTTGAAACAATAACCGAGAAAAAAGCTGATTATGCTATAGGGTTAAAGCAGAATCAGCCTGCGCTGTACAAGGACACAGAAGATTATTTCAACGATTATTATAAAGAAATCCCCTCCACAAATACTCTCGACAAAGGTCATGGGAGAATTGAAAAGAGGGAGTATCGCCTTTTAACCGACTTGTCCTGGCTTGAACAAAGGAGCGAATGGGTTGGGTTGAAAGCTCTTGGTTCAGTTAAATCAACGATTACCGAAAAGGGTGAAACTCACGAGTTCACGAGGTATTTTATTACATCATTGACTGACCTTAACGAATTTTCTTACTCTGTGCGAAAGCATTGGTCTATTGAAAATCAGCTTCATTGGTGTCTTGACGTTATCTTTCGTGAGGACGCTTCCAGAGCCAGGAAGGACAATTCTCCGCTAAATCTCAATGTCCTTAGAAAAACCGCATTGAACTTGGTTTCTCAGGCTCAATATAAGCGCATTAGCAAGAAACGCCTCATGTTCAGAGCCGCCCTCGAGCCTGCTCTCTTTCTTGACATCCTACTTGACCCCTTTTCCGTTTCACCTCAATAGTAAATGCTGTTGCCGTG
>JALEOL010000104.1 GCA_022766785.1 Oscillospiraceae bacterium | reverse complement strand
AAGGGGCGACGCGGATACTCTCCAGAGCAGTTACCGCTTTACGTTGTTTCAATTCACGCCCCCGCACAAGGGGCGACTGGACGTTCCAGAAAGTTGTATCATATGCTGAAACGTTTCAATTCACGCCCCCGCACAAGGGGCGACGCGGTAACTGCTCTGGAGAGTATCCGCGGCTGTCGTTTCAATTCACGCCCCCGCACAAGGGGCGACAGCTTTTTGTATGGGCAACTGTAAATCCTTGTTCGTTTCAATTCACGCCCCCGCACAAGGGGCGACGTACAGTTGTGGCGGCTCGCAGTAGCAAATATTGTGTTTCAATTCACGCCCCCGCACAAGGGGCGACATAAAATATCGGCTTTAGGGGCAACACACCACTAGTTTCAATTCACGCCCCCGCACAAGGGGCGACATCGGAGATGATTTGATAGTGTTGTGGAATAACGTTTCAATTCACGCCCCCGCACAAGGGGCGACGATAAGCTGCACGGTGATATCATTATCCTTATCCACGTTTCAATTCACGCCCCCGCACAAGGGGCGACCGTGAACTCACACAACATGATTACCGCCCGTCCGTTTCAATTCACGCCCCCGCACAAGGGGCGACGGCCTTTCTCCGTCAACGATAATTCAAGATCATAGTTTCAATTCACGCCCCCGCACAAGGGGCGACCTCGTTAAGGCGCTTTATCGCCTTGCTTTCTTCCGTTTCAATTCACGCCCCCGCACAAGGGGCGACTTGTTTCCCGTCTCCAGTCCATTGTCTGTGTATACGTTTCAATTCACGCCCCCGCACAAGGGGCGACTATGCGTATCTTGAGCCGGAAAATCGTCTTTATCGTAGTTTCAATTCACGCCCCCGCACAAGGGGCGACGGAAAAGGGCGTATCACTTGTTACTGAAAACATGTTGTTTCAATTCACGCCCCCGCACAAGGGGCGACAAGCAAGGTCATATCATCAGCCGGAGCGATAGCGTTTCAATTCACGCCCCCGCACAAGGGGCGACACAACTGTACTTGCGAGTATCTGCGATTTGAACGTTTCAATTCACGCCCCCGCACAAGGGGCGACAGAGCGATAAATCTATCCTGAATGTTCTACGTGGGTTTCAATTCACGCCCCCGCACAAGGGGCGACAAGATGAAACAAATCTGGTAGAGGGTAAGATGATGTTTCAATTCACGCCCCCGCACAAGGGGCGACTATCCACGGACAGCGGCACAATATAACTATACCATGTTTCAATTCACGCCCCCGCACAAGGGGCGACCTTGTAGATATCTGCGAAAGTGTCCGGGATTGTGGTTTCAATTCACGCCCCCGCACAAGGGGCGACAGCAAAAATGTATAAAATACCCGCATGAATGCACAAAAAATAATGCATCATGAACAGTTATTCCAACATGATCACCGTAAAAAGCCGTGATGATCGGCAAACATACTGATTTACGGCAGATTTTCGTGCGCAGACCTGCCGCAGATCAGCTGTATGATAGAGGTATGCGCAGGCGTCAGTTGTCCTGCAATATGGAATTATCGGGGAGCTTGTTCCAAACTATATCACCATAGGGGCTGTCCAGGAAGCCAATCTGAACGCCGTCGGGGACAGCTGAAATATTCACTCTGAAATCATAATCGTTATAATTTCTCGGCAGCTCCACGCTGTCCTTTTTCTTTGCCGTAACAAGCTCAAACAGTTTGTGTGCTGGACTGCAGCCCAGCTTTGCCTGACGTGCACGCTGAACCTTGTCTGTATCTGTACCGATATGCTTAAAGATAATGAGCGGTGATACAACTGACATTTCGCCCTTGCTTGCAGAATGGTCATGCTCGTACATGTTAAGTATAGCTTCAAAAAGCGCTTTAAGGTCACTTTCATCAAAGCCTGTTTCGGCAGCAAGATTTGCACTTATAAATCCTCTTGCCTCATAAAGACCGTATGAGATAAACTGCTTTCTGCCCATTGTTCTCAGTGATTCTGAATCTGCGTTCTTTTCGGCATTTTCATAATCCACAGAGCTTTTGGCACCCTTGACATCTTCCGTTTTGCACATTCTTGTTATAGAAATATCAAGAGGAAGAATGGGATCCAGTGATTTTGCAAAAGCTATCTGTACCGGTCCCCGTACCTGTCCTGCATTCGGACCTGTTGAAAGGACTGCACCGAAGGTCCTTACATCATAGAAAAGCGAACATGCCTGCTGCTGTGACTTATAAATGCTTTCCTTGTCCTTTGCTCCGAAATCTACCCCTGCCGTTTCCTTAGCCTTGGCGATATACTTATTGATATTGGTGGCATTCTGCATGATGATGCTCATGCCGGGCTGGTCCTCATAGGCGGTCCCGATATAATTGCGTATGCGGCGCTTTATAGCCACATCAGTGATGTAACCGTGCATATCCTCGGGATCCATTCGTGGAGCGTTTCCCATATCGGGATCGCCGTTTGGATTTCCGTTGATGCACTGAATGTAGAACATAAATTCATATCTGTTTTCGATAGCCATAACTTATTCCTCCGATTTCTTTGTTTTTCTTGCCCTGATCTCCGAACACTGAAAATAATATCCCAGTGCAAATTCCGACTGCTGCTCCAGTGAAAAACGCTTGGGAAGCGTTTCACCTATCATGCAGGATATTTCTTCCAATGCCTGACCGTGAATGTCATACAGCCATTTCTTTTCACCCTTAAGCTTTGAAAGATGATACTGTGACATTGTAGAAAGCTTACCCATGACCAGCGCCGGCGACGCGCAAGCGGAAGTATAGTATCTTTCCACAATGCCTGCGTTCACATCGCCCAGGGCGTCTGTCTGGATAGCCGCATACTCTGCCATGAGCCGTCCTGCCTGATATGCGGCAGAGCGCCTTTGGGGTTCAAGTCTGTCCATGATCAAAATTTCCTCCTTATTCTGATTTTTATATTTTCGGTTGAGCCACGCTTTTAATATCTGACAGGCTGTTCTGTCAGGTGGTTTTTGTGATCTGATCTCATCATCGGAGTCTGATAATATATCAGACCTTATATATGCCAGTGCCTTTGCTGCCACAGTATCGGGAAGCGGAGTGTTGTGCATAATAGCAAACATTATCTGAGATGACAGCCCGCTCAGTTCGTTTTTTATCCTGTCGGAAAGCTTGCCGCTGTCCTTCTGAGCCTTTAATAATCTGCTGTATACTCCGAAAAGCTTGGGGTATTTGTAGCCGTAATTTGGGATATATATTGCAATATCCTCATACCACCTGCGTAAATTACCGCACAGTTCGTCATATGTACCCTCATCATAGCTGCGGATCATAACACGCCCGTTCACTCCACTCAGCGACATCATATAATATCTGTTGCGTGGCATATCGGGAAGAGAATTGTTTATCAGTGCGGTGAACATCTTCTGAACTTTCTGTTCGTCCTCTTCCTTCTGTTCGGAGTTATCGGCTTCATCATCGGGAATATCAAACCCGAAATCCAGTATTTCGGTAACATCATTTTCTGTCTGCTCGCTGAACCAATGAATGTGCTTCGCTCCCGCAAGAGGCGGAGGCGACTCCTTAAGAAGCCTTGCAAGGGAAGCATTGACAGCTGTTACCGCTTCCTCCGAAACAGCCGCATTTGCAGCCTGTTCAAAGCCATAGGACTGATATGCGTCCTTATCAAAACAGATAAAGCTGTCACCCTTTGTGTGTCCTCCCACCGATATAAGTCCCTGAACGGGAGGAACAGTCTTTACAGGCTCGGTAAGCTCTCCTGTAATAAAGCACCTGACCTCGCCCGTGCTTCCGTTGGAGGTGTCAAATCTTTTTCGAAAGCTTTCCCACCATTCAAGATAACCGCTGCTGCTTTCAAGGGGCTTGCCGTCAACACTTATACTTAAAACATCACAGGATTTTGCCTTATCAAGCTTTGAAAAATCTTCTTTAATAAGATCAAGATTGTTTTCCAATCCGATCACAGCAGCCTTGAAAAGAGGATCATGCTCCGAAGCCTCCCGTAATGCGTCCAGGTAGAATTTCTGCTTTTGCTCCCTTTTATAGACCTGTGTGCCGTTTTTTTCTTCGGGAATATTGAAAATGACTTCTGCCTTTTCAGCAATGATGTTACTTTTTGTAGTTCCGTTTGCAAGGCTTCCTATGTCGGGGCACATGGGCGGAGCAGTTACAGGATCAAAACCCAGAAAATCACCGTTAGCAGATAACATAATATAATACTTTACATTCTTTGTTTTAAATCCCGGTTTGGCTGCAAGAGAATTGTCAGTTGCATATTTATGCAGTGCTTCCAGCATTATCACTCACCCCTTTCAGGTTTTAATACTTCGTCACTGTCAAAGTCCGGTACATTCAGCACGCCTTGTTCAAGCCTTGCCTTAAATACGGTGACATAAGGCTCGGCTTGTTTTGTCACCTTGTAATTATGAAGGTCAAAGACATCATAGAGCATAATGCCAATGTCAAGATCGACAGGAACAGGCTCCGTGTCGGTAGGCTCGCTGAAATAGCATACAAATTCACGCATTCCCAGTGATGGCTGATAGTAGCACTTTCCGCCTCTGATCCTTCTCAGTGCCTGTTCATACAACTGCTCAACAGTACCCTTGAAGTCCTTCTGCGGGATAATTTCTGCTGTTATCCTGTATCTGACATCTTTCAGCGCCACTGTTTGTCTTTGAGTGCGTGAATCTTCCACGAGCATGGGCTTCATACCTCTGCCTATCTTGCTGTTTATGACCTCGTTGCGTTTGATGCTTATATACCGTATGGGACTTAACACCTCTATCTTTTTTATCTGCCAGTAAAATTCTGGCGGCTTGGAATATATGGCGCTGAGAATGCCCCTTGCGGCTGACGGCGTGATAACAGGGTATGTAAGTCTTTCAACCTTGCTCTCAGGTCGGGAGAAACACCCGAAGTCACCCCATACCTCAACTTTGATTTCGTTCATAATCGACCTCCTTATATAAGATAATCAAGACTGCTGTCATCTGTAAAATGCAGACCGGTCTTTTCGCTATAGAATTTGTCATCGTGCAATATATACCATCCCGGCGCATCATATGCTTTGCCCTTATAAAACATAACACACTGCTCAGCAATATCACGGAGCTTGTCCTCGCGGTAACAGCTTACTGTTATGGGAGCCGCCAGTTTCATCCATTGGGGGGATATTCCGTTGGCGTGTGCCTGTGAAACCAGCTCATCAAATAATTCTCTCTCACCACTGTAGGGAACCAGTACATTTGCCCCCGATTGAGTAATGAAACGGTATTCTTTTTCGACCCTTTCAAAGTCATGGTCGTCGATCGCTTCTGTCAGCGCGGGTTTGTCATGGTCATAGCTGCTGTCTGTGAATAATTCTGTGTAATATTCACGGATATGTTCGGGGTCGCATATGTCAATATTATGCCTTGAAAGCAGCACAAGTACCTTGTTTGCTGCATTTTCATAGCTTTTGGAAGGGTAGAGCTTTTCTTCATCGGGGATAAATACTGTCATATCACCGCTGCCCCTGCCGTTTCTGTTGCATCTGCCTGCACATTGTACTATCGCTTCAAGAGGTGCCAGAGCACGATACATTTTGGAAAAATCCAGATCAACGCCCGCTTCTATGCAGGAAGTAGACACAAGGCGGCAGGGAAGAGCATTTCCCAGTCTGTAGGTTATTTCTTTAAGAACACTGTCTCTGTGTGATTTGCACATATCTGTGGAAATATGAAATACCTCATCGGCAGAGCATTTCTCCAGAAGTTCGGAAAACAGCTTCTGTGTATGATCCTTTCTGTTTAGGACACAGCAGACGCTTTCCTGCTCTGATAACTCCTCTGCTATCTCAGAAAATGATGTTCTTTCGCCTGTTTTCCAGATGATACCAACTCTGCGGGTGCGTCTGTAAATGTCTGCGGGATCGGTCATTATTTCTCTTGCATCAAACATAATGTCTTTTCTGATGTCAAACGCAGGCTGGGTTGCTGTAGAAAACAGCACCGAACACCCGAAGGTCTCACACAACGCTCTCATGCTTTCAATGGTTGTGCCCGTAAGCTCACAGGGAATGCTCTGTGCTTCATCAAAAACAATAACGCTGTTGGCAATGCTGTGCAGAGAGCGCAGATCTGCGGGTTTTGATCTGAACAACTCTTCAAAGAACCTGACAGATGTTGTTACAATAACGGGAGAATCCCAGCGCTCGGCGATAAGGTGAGATATCCGATCTTCTTCACATTTTGCCATACTGTGTGATTCTAGTACATCTCCGCATATCTCGCGATAGATTTTAGAATTCTGCGATATTATCGACAGGAAAGGAAGTACGATAATTATTCTGCTTTTGCCGTGCTGTTTTGCATGCTCTGCGGCAAAGGCAAGAAGTGCAAGGGTCTTGCCTGTTCCCGTCGGGGCAGTGAGTGTGAACAGCCCCGGTTCCATGGCACCTGCCCTGATGCAGCTTTCGTATACTTCATCGCGAATTAAATTCAGCTCGCTGTTTGAATTGGAAGCGACTTTAATTCTATTTCTGAAATCTCCAAGCCTTTGCAGAATATATTCTGCATCGACCTTGTTTTCATGTCTGACCTGCTCGAAAATTGCTTCATCTTCATGTGAAGCCGCTGCCGAATAATCCGCATCGCACAGGCAGGAAAGAAGCATTCTCGTATGCAGCATTTCGGGCAGGTGCTTGTAAAATGAATCGGCGTCCTTGTTCAGAGAGGGCCTTGTTTTTGGAATATCGGTCATGGTCTTGTAGTAATTTAAAAGTTCCTTATACTGTTGCATTCCCGAAACGGAAAATCGCTTTCCCTTTTGCGTGTCCTGTGAGCCTTCCTCATTGAACGACCTGTCAACATCGGAGCTGATAAACCATACCAATCCGTCATGATGTCCGTAAATTGCCCTTGCCGATTGCTTATCAAGATGATAAGCTATCCATGCACCCGCAGCAGCGTGATTTACATTATGCTCGTCATGTCTAAGCACGCCTTGAAACAAAACAGCTGCTTTTCCCAGATCATGATGCCAGCCCATCAGCTTTCCTGCATTTCCTTCACCAAAAGCACTTGCAAATAATTCCGCAAGAAATGCTGTTTTTCTCAGATGTTCTTCGAGAGGTTCAGATTTTCCCGCCGAATTGGCGGAATGAGCATAATACATATCGTTCCTCCTGTTATTCAACAACCTTTTCGAGGAATACTCTTTCGGAAAACCTGCCGCGCTTGTCGGCTTTTGCCGCTCTGACCTGTTCCAGCTCCTCGATAGAGTACCCCCGAGCCTCTGCGATAGCGTACAGCACCTCCAGCTTGTCCGCCATTTCCTCAACGCTCTTGTCCGCCTGATACTCGGTGCATTCCTCGGTAAGCTTTCTGTCAAGCTCGGCGAGGTATTCTTCATCGGACAATATGCGCGTTATCGCCTTCTTTTCCTCATCGGTAATGCCAAACGCCCCTTTGCCGAGCCTTTTTGCCGATATCGAGCCTTCCCACAATGCGATATCGCGTTTAAGAATACCAGCCACATATTCTAGGCACTGCTGTATCTTCGGATTGCGGATAAGGTCGCTCTCCGCGGCAGACTTGTCCGTCAGCGGATCAATCCCCTTAGACAGCTTTGTTACGTACTCCTGCGCGTGCTTCAGTATTTCAAGGTCGTTCATATTCTCGCTCCGTTTCGTTGTCGATGTAGGTTATAGTGACATTTACAAACTGCCTCTTATGTGAATTATACCCGATAATCTCAAGAATGTCTATACCCCAAAATGACAAAAACCTCGTGTTTCATATTATCTATTCCTCCGGAATATCTCATAAACCTCCTGCTTCATCTCATAGAACCCAGCGAGCGGCAGCCCACCGCCCAAGTTTGTGCGCATTGCGTTTTCCCAGCCGTCAAGCGAACTGCCGTAATAGAAGCTGTCGCGCAAATGTCCGACAGGTAGCGTGTCTGCGTAAGTGTGAATTGCATTGTAGTATTGCGGGTACATACGCAGCTGACCGGCGGTCATTTGCCATACCTCGTTTGCCTCGGCGTCGAGGAAGCACTCAAACTTAACCGCACCGTTGCGCGCAATTTCGGCTCTGAATTCCTCACGAAGCTCCATCAGAATAATGCCGAGGTAGTTTTTGCCGCGCCAGTTGCGAACATCCTTCCACGCTTCGTCATGCAAGTTGATACCAATGCCCCATATCGTGTCATTGCCTGCGCATTCGGCGAGGAGCGCGTTTCCCGTAGAGAGAAGTTCTTTAAGCATAGCAGGATTTTGCGCGAATTTCGCACGCACGCCGCGCTTGACGACATTCCTGCAAATCTTGTCCCAGACAGGCTTTACACTACCGAAATCCGTGAAATAGTCTTTTCCTGCGTACTCCTTAGCCATAGCAGGGGAGTGGGTTTTCATAATCATATCGGCAAGGTCAAATCTGTGCCCGAGCAGCACCTTTTGATACATCATGTATTGCTCGGAGTTGGCATAGCAGATTCTCGCAAGCTCAAACTCCGCTGGGTACCAGTTGCTGAAGCAGCCGTGCGGCTCGTCAGGCTTGTGGAAACCGATTATCTGTGGTATATTACTTTTCATTACATTTCCCTCCAAAACCATATATTTATATTATACATCACATTCTACCACGTGTCAATATCATAAAGCTGAACTGTATCATAAAAGGCACAGATAACTCAAAAAATCTTGCAAAATCTGTATTTGTGCCATTTTTGAAACAGTTTACATCGGTTGTTCTATTGAAATGCAATGCTGTTCGTGCTATAATTATACCTTAGGCATAATACCAAACTTCGGTTCGGGAATTGCAGATATTGAGTGGGTAACAACCGCTAAACATATGGGTGTCATATTTCAAAAGGTGGATTACTATGGGAGCAGGCTCTGGATATTTCTGCGAGAAATGTGGGAAGGAATTTTCAGTATCTTGGGGACTAGGATTTTTGTACCCAATGGTATAGGCGCGGAGAAACAATGATTGAAGCGGATGGCGAAAAAATAGACTTGCGTTGTCCGGTATGCAAGACCATGTGCACTCGCAATGAAATAATTCGGTGGGATTGACCTAAGTGAAAGAATACCGCCACCTGTTACCTACCACAACCTCGCAGATGACAAATTGACAGAGATATTCTCCGCTCCGATGTGGCTGTCGCAATATACCACTCCCAACAAACGGCTCTATTAAGCCGTTTTCAGGTGGGCGACATATTTGCGATAGAGTTGAAGCTTTCTTCGTGAGCGGTTCTTGTTGAGGTAGCGCTCAAGGGCTGAGTTTAAATGGTTATAAGTATGATCAGCGTTTCCTTAGGAAAAATGGAGAACAGATCCACACGAATACCCAAAAAAATAACCCCCGTATCACCACGGGGGTCAAAGCTGTAATGTTCAGTCAATATCTGCTGCGATATCAATGTTTTCGCCTGTAAGTCCAATGTAAGCTCCCTGACCTGCCTCAGCAGCGTCTCTGTGAGCGAGAAGCCACTTGTTGCAGGCTCTGAGCCACTTGTCCTCCTCGTTCTTTGCGGTGATGTTCGGAATTGCGCCGTTTGTTCCTTTGGGGAGCGCGATCACTACCTTGAAGCCGTCCGACTTCTTCGCGCTGCAGGGCGCATAGTGAAGCGTAGTCGCGTATACCTCCACGACCTGACCTGCGCTCGCCCTGAATGCCTTTACCTTTGCGGTGTCCAGTTTTCCGTCAACGATGTCGTCAGCTTTTGCCACAAGCAGGATAAAATCGTAGAGACCGATGTTCAGCTCGCTGTCCCGGTGGTATTCCAGGCAGTTCAGCTTTGTGTTGTGACCGTTGCACCAGCCAAGCTGTATCGGCATTCCGCCGTATGCGTTGTTCTGGAGCAGACCGAACAGGGAGGTGCTTTCCAGCGAAGCCTCGCTCATGACGTAATCAACTCCGTCGGGCAGGGGAGTGGTTTCGTCCAGGGCTTTCAGCAGGCAGGAGGTATCATAGCCCTCAAGTACTTTCCCGTAGGGCGCGAATTCCTTGTCAAGAACTGAATAGATCTTCATTGTAATAATGTCCTTTCTGATTGATAATTAGATGATAGCACATTTTAGGGAGTTTGTCAATTACCTTTTGAGATATAATGATTTGTGAAATTCATCTTTTCATTGCGAAATATTATTCGGTCAGACCGCGCAACCTTTTGACCCTTTCCGTTGTGTTAATAATAAACAGAAAGGGGTATTCCACATGAAAATGAGAGCGTTTTTCACTGCAGTGCTATTGCTGATATCCGGCTGTACACCGACAAGTAAGGCTTCGCACAGTACTGTCTGCGAGTTCGGAGTGGAGGAATTGACATTGACCGGATACTGCACAGAATACGGCGGCGATGGGAACGACCTGCTGTACTACAGCGGCGAGATCACCGGAGATACCGCAGTGGAGCTGTACGGGCTGATCACTGAGCAGTATTCGCAGACGGAGCTTCACGGCGGAAATCACCTCAAATGCGAGCCGTATCTGACGCTGACTGCGCCGGACGGAACGGAGTTCACCTGCTGCTACACTTGGGACAGCGAGGAGGACATCGTTGACGATCTCGGGGAGCCGGGCACCGCTTTTGTTGGGGAGTGCTTTCTGGTCGTGGGGAGAAATTTACGGAAATTTGCGCCTATGTCCGACGACGCCGGCAAAAGGTTTTCACAGCTTATCACGGACTATCTTACCGAAAATTACACCCCGTCAAAAAAGAAAGCCGGAACGGAAAATATCGTTTTCGTGGAGCGGCGCACAAACTATGCGTGGGGGAAAACGGACAACGTGTGCTTTATTGACAGCTGCGGAAATCTGTATTCGTTTGACCTGAGCGACAGGACGTTAGGCAGCGAACGGGAATTTTTTGAAGCGCTGACGGAGCTTTACGCCGAAAACGAACCGACCCTGTACGATATCTGCGACAGCGAACGCATGCGTGAGATACTGACCGTGGATATTCCGGAGATAGACCTTTCCGCAGAGGTCACGGAACGCTCTGTCGGCGCCGATATGGGGCAGCGGACGCTTTATGCGGTGACCGGGGACGGCAGGCTGATAATGCTGCGCTCTGAGGGCGACTGGATACGCACCCGTAATGATCCGGCGGCGGAAAGATTGTGCGCGTTTTACGACATGATAAGGTGACTTTTTAATACAAATGACCCCGGAGTTTTCCGGGGTTTTGGTTTGTTGAAATCAGGGAAGATCGCAGTAAAGGCTCAAAGCCCACGTTTTTTCAGACCGTTCACAAGCTGCACATAAAACTCCCGTACATCAAATCCGGGTATATCCTCGCGGTTGAGGTCGATGACGTCCGCGTGGGTTATTCCGCGCTTTCCGGTGGGGTGAAGCTGCGTGAAGCTCTCTCCCCAGGGGGCGGAGGTCAGCGCCACCAGACCATCGTTATCGCCGTCGAATTTCTTTACTATCGGGTAGGAGAGGTTCAGCGGAAAACGCCCTGATCTCCGGCGCGCAGCACGGGAACCTACGCTCTGATACAGCACCCCGGGCATGTCGGGGGTCTCCTCGTTGAAGCGCTGGCAGCGGCTGTTGGTGAGATCCCTCACCGCAGCAAGAAAATCCGGCTCGTCGTCGCCAAGCCGCATGAACGCGGAATTGTAGATCTTTTCGACAGTGCGCACAAATTTCTCAGGCGCCGTGTTCAGAAGATATTCCGCAAAAATACACCCGTGGTGCGGCGTGTTTATCGTCGTGAGGGAGGCAACGTATTTGTCGCAGCCGAGCTTCGTTATAGCATACCGTGCGTCCAGTCCGCCCTTTGAATGGGCGATGATGTTCACCTTGCCGCAGCCGTTTTTTTGCACCAGTGTTTCAATGCGCGCCGCAAGCTGCATAGCGCTTTTTTCTATCGAAGCGGCGGACTCCTGCTCGCCGTAGAACACCTCGGCGCCGTTCGCTTCCAGCTCCGCAGGGATACGTCCCCAGTAATTCATCAGCCTGCTGTCCCGGAAGAACACTCCGTGAACCAGCAGCAACGGGTATTTAGTGCGGCAAAGCTGGTCGTCACGGCGTTCCCGGTCGAGCACTGCCTTTGCGCATTCCACGGTGCATTCCCGGCGGACTTTCTTGTAGATGAGCGCCAGCATGACGAGATTTGCCGGGGTTATCATTCCCAGGGCGATCCCTAATGCCCGGTATTTTATTCCGAGCTGCACCGAGGTGCAGTACACCCGGATTATCCCGTTCCAGAACACGATCAGCTCCGCAAAGAACAGCACAAAGCCGAATTCCACCGCCGGATCCGGGGGTATCCTGCCGGAAAGCGCCGCCCAGAGCACCACGGAGTCTACAGCAAGGCAGACCACTCCGCTGACGAAGAACGCCAGTATCTGATCTGCGCCGTCCCCAAGTACCCTGAGCCGCAGCGTGGGGTAGCTTTTCAGCGACGGATAGAAGCTGAAAATAACCAGATAGATAAGGAACAGCGTGTAAACTATGATCCGCAGAGGTATCGGCGCATGTCCCATCCAGAGCAGCACGGGACTTACAGCCCCTGCAATTATCAGAATGTGGTTTACAAACTGCATAAAGATATCAGCGCGTTTCCCGAACACTTTGCGAAGCCGTTTGTCAAGACTTGCTGCCATGCTTTCCATGCGTTCGGAAAGAGCCATCAGTGCAGCGATAAGTCTCATGCTTCGCTTTCAGGAATGCCGAAAACTGTGCGCAGCAGAGCCTTGCCGCTTTCGGTGCGGAATATCTTCTGATAAGCCGACAGCACCGCGTTCATCGAAGCTCCGTCCTCGTACAGATTTACCACAAAGTCCGCTTCGATGAGGATCTGCAGGTCAACGCCGACGATGTTGTCGTAGGTGTGGTGATGTGCGATCATATAGCATATCCGCCCGATGTCCGCCGGGTCGAATTCCAGGGCGGTTAGTAGCTTTTCCGCTTCAGGAGGGCCGAGACGCTCCTGCAGTTTGCCGCCGCACTCGCCGTACTGCGCTTCCGCCGGCTTGATCCCGATGTCGTGAACCAGCGCGGCGCATTCCAGCACAAACTGCTCATGCTCCGGCAGATGTTCGCGCAGTCCGATGTACCGTGCGAATGCGTGCACCTTTATGAAGTGCTGAATGCGTTTCGGGTCTCCGCGGAAGTATTCTGTCATTTTTTCGGTCAGTTTCTGTATCATCGTTTCCCTCACAGTATCAATTCGTAGCCGTATTCCGTCAGTCCGCCGGGGATACCCTCGACGTGTTCTGCGTGCGAGCCGCCTGCCTTTGCGCAGCCGCAGCGTATGTAGAATTCCTCCGCCGGGCGGTTGATGTCCACCACCAGCATTCTAAGGTATCTGCACCCCTGTTCCCGGGCGATCTTTCCGGCGAATTCCAGACAGCGTTCCCCGAGCCTTTTCCGCTGATATTCCGGGTCAACCCCAAGCCGCATGAGCACCGCAGCCGGGGCTTCCGGCTCCTGCCAGGTCACGCCGTCTGTGTATGGGCAGCGGTCTATTGCAAATGCGGCGGCGATCTTCTCACCGTCGCACAGCAGCCAGAGCCGTTCAAGAGTGATGTCCCCGGGCAGGGCGTTCCAGGGGTAGTCCTCGTTCCAGAGGTCTACTCCGTTTCTGCGCATATTCTGATAAACTCTTGTGTATACAGTTTTGAGCTGCGGCAGGTCAGACTGTACGGCAAGCCGGAATTCCATTTGTATTTTCTCCTTTTTAGCAGAGCAGGTGAATTTCTTTAATATCAGCGGCTTATTCAGCGAATTGTGACAAACGAACTGATAGATTGGAATTTGGCGCAGCAATCAGGACAAATGGAAATCTACCAACGGCAACGCGCACTTGATTGAAAATTCGGAATTCGGAATGCGGAATTCGGAATTGAATGTGTCCCCTTCGGGGACGGATCAGGATTGTATGCAGGCTAAAAAGAAACTGCATAATAGCAAAGTTGAAATATATTACTGGGCAGAATTTGACGTCGCATACAATCAAATCTACCGCGAAGCGGTAACAATAATTCCGAATTCCGCATTCCGAATTCTCAATGAAGCGCGCGTTGCCGTTGGTAGATTTCCATTTATCCTAATTGCAGCAGTCAGATACCGGCGCTGTCCCTGAGTATCTGCGAGATATGCTCCATTCTGCTCTTTGAAAGCACCTCTCCCCTGTCGTACTCCCGGAGGAACTCCAGCAGCTCCTGGCTCTCGCGGCACACATAGTCGTTCTCGCGCAGGCTCAACTTTAACCGGGCGTTTGACGAGGAAAAATACAGCACGGAATCTATCCAGACATCTTCTCCGGCGGCGCTCAGTATACTCTTGACGATATCGCGCTGACGGCGCATCTGCTTTATCGGATTGTCCATCAGCGTCTCAGTCACCTTGCCGTCGCGGTAGTGCTTGCGCTGCGTCCACTTGTCGTCTTTCCAGGAGCCGCTTATCGTGCCGGAATGGTTCTTCACCTCGATGATGAGCACCCCGGAATGACACACTATCAGCATGTCAAGCTCCGAC
>JALEOL010000043.1 GCA_022766785.1 Oscillospiraceae bacterium | reverse complement strand
GATCTGGTACTCCTCAACAAACTTTGTCCAGGGGTTCTCATCGGGATCCTTAGCGGAGAGGGAAACTCTCTTCTTCTCGGGATCGAAGGACTTAACGATAACGGTGATCTTGTCGCCTTCCTTAACGATATCCTTGGGGTGACCAACTCTGTTCCAGGTCAGCTCGCTGGTACGAACCAGACCGTCAACCGGGCCGATGTCAACAAATACGCCGTAGTCCTCGATAGAGCGAACCTCGCCCTCAAACTTCTGACCAACCTCGATGGACTCCCAGAACTTAGCTCTCTCAGCGTCACGAACCTCTCTGGTCGCCTGTCTGATAGAGCCGACAACTCTGTTTCTCTGCTCGTTGATCTCTATTACCTTGAACTGAACGGTCTTCTTGACCAGATCCTCCAGCTTGCCGCTTCTCGGAACACCGGTCTGGGAAGCAGGGATAAATACTCTTGTGCCGTTGGTAACGACGATCACGCCGCCCTTGACTGCCTGTGTAACAACGCCCTCCAGAGTCTCGTTTGCTTCCTTGCTTGCCGCGATCTTCTCCATGCCAAGAGCGGAATCCACTCTCTTCTTGGACAGGAAAACAACGCCCTGAGAATCGTCTACCTTTGTAACGATAGCGTCGATCTCGTCGCCGACATTAACGATGTCCTCAACCTTAGCATTGGGATCGTTGGTCAGCTCGTCAAGGGGTATGTAACCCGTGTGCTTTGTGCCCAGCTCTACTACAGCCTCGTTCGGCTTTACGCTTACAACTGTTGCCTTGACTTTGGCGCCGTTATATAATCTCTTGCTCTCGGACTGCTCGAACAGTGCAGCAAAGCTCTCCTCATTTTCATTTGTGTTGATGATCTCGCTCATTTTTAAATGAACCTCCTTTATTGTATAGGCCGGGGTCGAAGCCCCTGCCGTTATTCCGATAATACTATCGGAGTGCAGACCTGCAATGATCTGCGGGGAAAGCTCTGAGGCACTCTCGATGAACACTGTGCGGCAATATCTCGAACAGATTTCAGCTAACTTTCCTGTGTTAGAG
This sequence comes from Oscillospiraceae bacterium, assembly GCA_022766785.1. Classification (GTDB taxonomy): domain Bacteria; phylum Bacillota; class Clostridia; order Oscillospirales; family Ruminococcaceae; genus CAG-115. The sequence goes on along the minus strand of JALEOL010000043.1, from coordinate 9,306 downwards.
CTGTGCCTTCCTCCGACTACCAGCATAAGGTCAGCTCTTTTCGCAAGCTCCTCCGCGTTCTTCTGGCGTTCCGAGGTAGCGTTGCAGATTGTGTCATATATCTTAACGCAGCAATATTCTTCCCCTATCCTTCGGGAATATTCAAGAAACCTGCTGCGGTCGAAGGTGGTCTGAACAACAAGGACAGCGTCCCTGCCCGAAGCCCTGCACTCATCGAGCGCCCTGCGGACTTCATCAAACTCCATACATGCGTAAGTCCTGCAGGAAGCGTGTCCCATTATACCCTGCACCTCGGGGTGATCCCCGTTGCCGAGAATGACGACCGCGCCGTCTGCCGGCTGCTCCGAAACTATCCTGTGTATCCTCTTGACAAAGGGACAGGTCGCGTCCAGCAGCACGGAGCAAGCCGCTGCGGCGTTATCTTCTGTAGCTCTGCCGACGCCGTGGGAGCGTATCACCAGCGGTCTGCCGGCTGCCTGCCCTACGTTTTCGGCTATATTCACGCCCCTGCTTTTAAGGGAGTCGGTGACTGTCGTGTTATGGATAAGCGGCCCAAGCGTGAAAACCTCGCCGTACTTGTCCGCCGCCTGTTCAGTGAGCTTTATCGCGCGCTCAACGCCGAAGCAGAACCCGGACTTGTCTGCGACTTCAATCAACATCTGGCATATTCTCCTGGAGCAGCGCTATCTCGTCCATAATGGTGGCACTGACGGCTTTGAGCATCTTCCTGTCGGAGATATCCACGTCGAACTTTTCAGCAGGTATCATGCTGCCGATAGAGATGTAGATGTTCCTGCGGAATTTCTTCCTGCCGTATTTGATGAATACCGGAACCACCGGCGCCTTAGCCTGCGCCGCGATAAGCGTAACTCCGCTTTTAGCATGACCCAGCGTGCCGTCCTTTGAGCGTGTGCCCTCCGGGAAGATAACAAAGATCCTGCCCTCTTTAAGGCTTTCCAGCGCCCTGTCAATGGCGGAATTATCCTTAGCGCCGCGCTTTACCGGGAACGCTCCGAGACTCTTTATCAGCCAAGTGAACAGCGGATTGATCTCGAAAAGCTCCTGCTTAGCCATGAATGTGTACTTTCCCTTGAAAGTCACGCCGACCACAGGGGGATCATTGTTTGACACATGGTTGCTGGCGATAATGTAACCGCCCTTTTCTTTCGGGATATTCTCCCGTCCGATGACATGTATATGGTATACAATGATATAGAACAGCTTTGCACAGCCGCGGAGAAACGAGTAAAACATTACAGCTTCTCCTTTATTATGCTGCATACCAGCTCGCAGGACTGCTCAAAATCAAGCCCCGAGGTATCCGCCAGAACAGCGTCCTCCGCCTGCTTCAGCGGAGCCACGGCACGGTGCGAGTCGTCGTAGTCGCGCTTGTTCAGATCCGCGAGGACTTCCTCGAACGTGGCGCTGACTCCCTTGGCGCAAAGCTCGTCGTAGCGGCGCTTCGCCCTTATTTCCGGAGCTGCGGTGAGGAAGATCTTGACCTCGGCGTCGGGCAGGACCACCGTTCCGATATCCCTGCCGTCCATGATGACGTTGTTTTCCCGCGCAAGCTTTCTCTGCATATCAAGCAGAGCCGCGCGTACTGCCGGCACAGCGGAGACCGCCGAAGCCGCCATGGAGATCTCCGGGAGCCTTATCTCCTCGGAAACGTCCTCGCCGTTAAGGAAAATATGCTGCACCCCGTCGATAAGCCGTATCTCGGTGCGTATCTCCGGGAGCCTTGCGGCGATATCGTCATGAGAGGACATATCAGCTCCGCTCCTGCGGCAGTACAGCCCGACCGCTCTGTAAAGCGCCCCGGTATCGACATAGATAAATCCCAGCTTCCGTGCTGCGGCTCTGGCTATGGAGCTTTTTCCGGCTCCGACAGGACCGTCAACAGCGACTGAGACCAGCTTTTCCGGCATAAACATCACCCTGACCAACCACAAAATCTGTGGCTTAAATGTGAAAAAATGTAAAAAGGTAAAACTACCCCTATACATTTATTCAATTTATTATATCACACTCTAAAAAAAAATGCAAGTGTTTTTTTGCAATTTCATAGATTTTTCACGTTGAGTAAACCGGCTTTTGTATACAATGTGTTATTTTTATATATTATTATACAGTTTTCGGCAAAATGGCTCATCATATGAAGCAATAATACTACGCTTACAGCTCCTGATAAAATACCCGGAACCCGGCACATTTCATTACTTCACGGAATACAACCAGCGTATTATACTATATGTATAAACCCCCGGAAAACCCGGGGATCGAAATATATGTCACGAATACTGCCCGGATATCGCCATAGCCGCCGCATAAGCCGTGGAAAACGCTATCTGTAGGTTAAATCCCCCGGTGTACGCGTCGCAGTCGATAATTTCCCCGGCAAAATACAGCCCCCTGCACAGCTTGCTTTCCATTGTATTTGGATTTATTTCCTTGACGGAGACTCCGCCCCGGGTGATTATTGCTTCCTCTATCGGGCGGAATTTTGTGACATGCAGAGTAAGGCGTTTCAGCAGCCTGCCAAGCTCTCTGCGCTGTTCCTTTGTTACCTCGTCCACCTTTCTGTCGGCAGGGATCCCGGAAAGCTCCGCTATGACCGGAGCAAGCTGCGCCGGAAGCAGACCTCTCAGGCTGTCCGCAAAGCGCATTCCGCGTCTTTCGGCAAAGTCCCTCAGAATGCGGTCGTCCAGCTTTTTCTCAGAAAGCGCAGGCTTTAGGTCGATCTCAATGCAGTATTCCCCGGGCTTCATCTGGGGAATGTGCGCCGAAGCGCTTAGTATCGTAGGTCCACCCACCCCGTAAGCCGTGAAAAGAAGCTCCCCGAAATCCTCGTAAAGCGTCTTTCCGTCCCGGGTGAGCCTCATTGAAATATTGCGCAGGTCAAGCCCAGCCACCTGAGCAACCCAGCGTTCCTCGGTCTCCATGGGGATAAGCGACGGTTCCGGAGGTATCACCGTGTGCCCCGCCTGTCTTGCGAGCGCATATCCCGAGCCGTCCGAGCCGGTCGCCGGGTAGGAAGCTCCGCCGGTCGCCAGAACCACCGCCCCTGCCCTGACCTCACGCCCGGAGATCACCGCGCCGCGGCACTCGCCCTGCTCGATAATGAGCCGGGTGCAGTTTCCGCGTATCACCTCAGCCCCGGTCTTGTCAAGCTGCCGCTCCAGCGCCCTGACGATATCCCCGGCTTTGTCAGAAACAGGAAACACCCGGCGCCCACGCTCAGTTTTGAGGGGAACGCCGAGGTTCTCGAAATATTCCATTACGTCCGCCGGGGCGAATTTTGACAATGCGCTGTAGAGAAATCTGGGGTTTCTTGGGATATTCTTCAGCACTTCATCGGCGGAGCAGTCGTTTGTCAGATTGCAGCGCCCTTTGCCGGTTATCCCGAGCTTTCTCCCGAGGGATCTGCCATGCTCTGCCACCCCGGTACGAAGCCCGGCGGCAGCGGCGTGGGCGGCGCAGAACATTCCGGCAGCCCCTCCGCCTATAATAAGGATATCATACATCTTTCTTGTAAACGTCGTTGGTGTCCCAGAGCATTTCCAGCTTGCGGAAAGTCTGCTCCACACGGCAGCGGTTTCGGTTGGACACCGCGACGATAAGGGCGTTGAGCAGGCTCATGGGCGCTACCAGGCTGTCCACGAAGCTAACCATATCCGATGTAGCGCAGAGCGTGGTGTGCGCATACTGTGCCAGGGGCGAATTCTCGCTGTCGGTTATGGCGATTATCTGCGAACCGCAGTCGTGTGCAAATTTGCAGGCGTTTATGGTGCTCTTGGCATATCTCGGGAATGACAGCCCGATAAACACGTCGCCCTCGCCGATGTGTATCATCTGCTGATATATCTCGCTGGTGGCAACAGAGCCGATAAGCGTCACCTTATCAAAAATCAGCCTCAGGTAGTAATGCATGAAGCTCGCAAGGATACCGCTGGACATTGCTCCCTGGATATAAATGCGGCGCGCGTCAACGATCGTATTGACCGCATTGTCGAACGATTCCCTGTTCACCGATTCAAGCGTGCGGCGTATCTTATCGATATCCTGATTGAGCACGCCCTCGATCGGATCAAGGTCTCCGATACGGCTTCTGGTGACGTCCATTCGCTGGATAGTCGTCAGGCGGTTCTTTATATGGCTCTGCAGAGAGCGCTGGAGCTGAGGATAGCCCTCAAAGCCCAGCTCAATGGCAAAGCGCACCACGGTGGACTCGCTGACATTCACGGCGTTGCCGAGCTTCAGCGCCGTCATGTACGCGGCTTTTTCGTAGTGGTTAAGGATATAGTTGGCGATGAGCTTCTGGCTTTTTGAGAATGTCGGGAGAAGCTCCTCGATTTTCTGGAGCAGGTCGTCTTTCATCTGTGCACCTCACTATACAGATATTGGAATTAAGGAGCGGCTTCGGGAAAACGCGCCGTAATTCCGGAACAATTATACTATACACCATTTGAATGATTTTTGCAAGTAGTTTTGCAAAATCTTTTACAACACTCTCCGGAAATATACTGTTTTTTGCAGAAAAAACTCAAAAGCGGCGCATATGTACGCCGCTCATGAATGTTAGCAGTCCAAACAGGCGCAAATCACCCGAGATACTTATTGCAGATACGCACCATCATGTCGTTCAGCTTCTCGACCTCGTAGCTGCCGACAGTCGGCTCGGTATGACCGTAGCCGATACCGCTGTCGTCGGTCAGGAACGCGTATGTGCCGCCGGTCATGAACGCCATGCTGCGCAGCAGGAACTCGCAGGACTTGTCAACTCCGCTCGCCGCCACCGGAACTATGCGAATGCCTTTCTGCGCGGCGGTGCGGACATGCTTCACCACCTCGTCGATTATCTGGGTATCGCTGTGGGGCGGAGCGTCCAGTACCAGGAACATCACCTTGACAGAGTCCTCGTCCCAGTCGTGGGAGTTTACCGCGCTGTCCAGAGCGGTGTGAACTGCCTCGGGAGTATCTCCGCCGCCGCTCGCCCACTGCTGTGAGATAGCGCCCACCTCAGCGTCAAGGTCGTCCGTGAACGGGAACTCACGCACCACATACTCGTCGCCCTCGTCGCGGTAGAAGTTCACGCTCAGCCTTACCCTGATGTTGGCGTTGTCGCTGCGGATACGCTTCACCACGTCCTCCAGTTCCTCCTTGAGATATTCCAGCTCGTCGCTCATGGAGCCTGTGGTGTCGCACATAATCATAAGGTCGAGGGTCTTTTCAGCAGGCTTTACCTCGCTGTCCAGCGTTATTTCAAGGCTTTCGTCAGCGCCGAGGGTGAGCCGCTCGCTCCCGGAGCTGTCCCCATAAGTAGCTGTGATCTGCGTGAAGCCGTTTATCACCTGCCCGAAGGAATAGAACAGGTACGCCTTTCCCTCGTTGTCGGTCACTGCGGAATATCCCGGCTCGTCAGAGGTAACTCTCGCGCCGCTCACAGGCTTACCTGCGCTGTCCTTTACCGTGACCTCCAGGCGGAAGTCCGCTCCGGTGCGCCATGTTTCCTTGTAGCCGCTCCAGTCAACGCCGTAATTATTGCTGTCAAACAAGCCCTGCCAGAACTCCCAGTTCTCGTTGTCGTTCCACTCGCCGCCGGTGAGAAGCCCTGCCTCCGGCTGGATATCCCACCCGGGAACAGGCTCAACAGGATATCCCGGGCATTCCGCAGCACCTGCGGCAGCGATTTCGGAATACGCATAATCAAAGCCTCCGTCCACCGCAGCCTCTGCCTCGTCGCAGAACCCGTCATCAAAGAACTCGCCAGGCTCCGCCCCGGTGCCGCCGATATCCCTTGCGGTGTATTCGCTCTTTTTCGGTTCGGTATGCGTCTCCGCCGGTTTCGTTTCAGAGGGAGCAGTCTCCGCCGGTTTAGTTGTAGAGGGGGCAGTCTCCGCCGCAGTAGTTGCAGCAGAGGTTGAAACAGGCTCAGTCGCGGCACCGGTAGAAGCAGTCACGGGCGCTGGGGAAGCTGCGGTGGAAGTCCCAGTCGCCGGGGTCTCGGGAGAAACGACCGAGGAAGTCTCCGGGTCAGACGGAACATCAGGCTCTGCCGCAGAATCCGCCGGAGAGGTTCCGCTCACTACCGGAGCTCCCGGCTCTGTCGCATAGGGATCGCTTTCCGTCAGGGTGGTCTTTCCGGAGGAACAGCCGGTGAGCACCGCCGCCGCAGTCAGTATTGCCAATATCGAACGTATTTTCATAAATACTCCTTTCCAGTGGGTTTTGTAAATAAAACCGCATATACCGGAAAAAGGTTGCACCATTATTTTGTCAGGCAGAAGAAATATATCACCGTATCTAATAATGTACACATGCGAAAAACCTTATTGTGAAAATCAACAAAAAGTATTCTGAAAATTGCTGCAAACTGTTCAAATTTGATAAAAGCCACTTTACAAGCGGCAATGATAGTGCTATAATAAAATCACAGAAACGGATCAGCAACCACATCATGGGGAATGATTCGGGGAAAGGAAAGATGAATTATGAAACTGCAAAATATGATCTCCGACGGCGAAAAGGTTCAGGTATTCAAGGTTGACGGAAAGGCTGTCAAGGTTTTCAAAGACCCGAACGAACCCAAGAGCGTTGTACTGTACGAAGCACTGACCCATTCCCGCGTTGAGGAAACCGGCTGCCGTCTTGTCCCTCCCCTTGAAGAAGTGACGAAGATAGACGGAAAATGGGCTATTTCCTATAAGTACATAACCGGCGACACAATGGCGGAGCTGATGAAAAAGGAGCCGAAAAAGGCTGACGAGTATCTTGAGCAGATGGCAGATCTCCAGATCGAGATAAACTCCCAGCGCTCCCCCAAGATCAGCCGCCTGAAGGACTACCTGAAGCGCTCCATTGAGAGTCTTGACATGATAGACGATGTAAAGAAGTACGAGCTTCTCACCCGTCTGGAGTCCATGCCGAAGCACGTTAAGCTCTGCCACGGCGAGTTCACCCCGGAGAACATCATCATCAACAGCGACGGCGTGTTTGTAGTTGACTGGCTCAAGGCAAAGCAGGGCAACGCTTCCGCCGATGTCGCAAAGACATATCTGTGGTTCTGCCTGAACCACCACACGGAGTACGCTGAGAAATACCTAAAGCTGTACTGCCAGAAGACGGGCACCGCCGTAAAGTACGTTCAGGACTGGCTGCCGATCGTGGCTGCCGCTCAGCTGAAGTTCAAGCGCCCCGAGGAGCGCGAGCTTCTGCTCACCTGGATAGACATCGCGGATTACTCCTGATCATGAATATCCAATAGTCTTTCTCCTTATATAATTGATTTATCGGGTAAATCGGCCTCCCCTGAGGATACAGGGGAGGTTCTTTTTTGTTGATCACAGCACTCCGATAAGCAGGAAAAACGCTCCGCCGAACGCAAGTGCCGTCCCTATGCTTAAAGGTATACCCACCAGGGTGGTGATAAGCGCGTTCCGGTCGAAAACACTACCCGAGCGCGTCAGGAACAGCTTCACGGGCTTTCCGGGGCGGTACAGGCGTTCGCGCAGGACAAATTCCGCCGGGAAAACATTGCGGTGCAGCCGGGCGCCGACAAGGTATTCCGCCGCCTCGAACCGCTTTCCCTCGGCGAACCGCGAGAACTCCCCGGTACATCTCCGGGAGCGCAGCAGCATGACTCCGCAAACGCAGAAAAACACCCCGGTGAAAGCCGACGCCAGCGCAACCAGCGCCGCCCCTCCCACCAGGAAGTACCACATATCCACTCCCACAAGCAGAAGTATCACCGCAACAAGCACCACGCCGATAAGTATCTCCATAACACACCTCCCTGCAGGATCATGTTTCTTTGCAGAAAAACAGCAGCGCCGTATCCCTGAAAGGATCTTCCGAGTAAAATTGTTTATTTGTATTATACCATGCCCCGGCGTTTTTGTAAAGCCAGAGATACGCTGATTAATACCAATAACAGTTTAAAAGAAGGAAAAGATTTGCAGAAAGACAGTGCCGATATCCAGAGACACGCAGGCGTACTGTATGTACGCATTATCCGCTGCGCGGAAAACGCTCAAGTTTCTTTGACGAAGACAGCGGTGCTGGATTTCTGCAAAGATTTCCTGAATTTAAATGGTTATTAGTATAAAGCCCACCGAATGTGCAGTAACCCTTTCTATTCTACGACACATGATCTTATGTGCCAGGTATCCGAAAGTCGGACGGATTTACCGAAATTGGTGCCGTTATATCGTTCAAAGAAGCCGTTTTGCTTGACTTTTACTTAAAAAAATGATATAATAAAAATATCTATAGCTTTAATATGAGGGGTAAAAGAATGCAGAAATACAGCAAAGCCGAAAAGCGGACACTGCTGAACCGATTTTCAACATGGATAAAAAGTCTGACGGTCTGCGAGCGTTTTTTTCTCGGGCTTTGCGTATTCGTGTTTGTTTCGCTGACGATATACATATTTGCCGGTATGCCTGCCAGGATCACATCTGACACGGCAAATCACGCGCTTCTGGCAGAGGAGATAGTATCCACCGGACAGCTTATCCCTGCCGAGTGGAACTCCCGTGCGGATATCTATATTTTCGGACCGCACCTTGTTATGGCGCTGCTGACGCTGTTTATGGACGATCAGGTGCTTATGCTCAGCATAACCTGCCTGATATTCTGCGCTGCTGCCGTGGCACTGATGATATATTGCTCGCGCAGAGTGTCGCGCAATAATTGCTGGATGGTTTATGTGCCGCTGCTGATGTGCGGCATATCCGAGGACTTCGACCATATCGTTTACGACCAGATATCCTATATCGTGCCGCTATTGTTGATTTTCCTTGTCGTGCCGCTGTTTATCGACAGTCTTGATGATGATTACAGGATACGCAGCCGGTGGAAGTATTTTGGAGCTGTGCTGCTTGTGGCATTCCTCGGCTGTCAAGGCATGAGGTATGTTCAGGCGATCAGCCTGCCGCTTATCGGTTCGATCGTGGTCATGTATATCGCGGATCACCACAGCGAGAAACTCGGAGAGGCGCTAAAGTCAAAGGCATTCAGGTCTGCCGCATTAAAGACAATAGTACTGGCTGCGGCTGTCATGCTGGGTTATCTGGGGTTCAAATACGCCGCTAGTATTCATCACTTCCTGCCCTCCGCTGATATGTCGTCGTTCACAAAAGATTTTTCCGGCGCACTGGAAAATCTCTTTGTGTATTTCGTCAAGCTCATGGGAATAGAGGGCGGATACTCGCTGTTCTCACTGCACGGCATAGTTAACGTTATCAAGCTCGCGGGCGGAATACTGCTGCTGATAGTATTTCCTGCGCTCCAGATACGCAAATTCCG